>PAZF01000016.1 GCA_002715505.1 Candidatus Pelagibacterales bacterium | reverse complement strand
CTGCTGAAATTGTAGTATCACCTGTGTAAGTATTTGCTCCAGACAATGATAAAGTTCCATCACCTGATTTAGTAATTGCACCAGCACCAGCAACCACTCCACCATAGCTTAAGGTTGTACTACTATCTGTATTTATAGTTCCCGTGCTGCTTAATGTAATTCCTCTATTTGAGTCTAAAGTAAATCCAGAGGTATTATTTAAAGTTCCTCCGCTGAATATAATGTTATCTGCATCTGTAGAACCTGGACTTCCGCTTATATTTGCATCGGAAGCAACTTGAAGCGTTCCGGCAGATAAAGTTGCGCTACCGGTATAACTATTATTTCCAGTAAGAACTAATGTACCCGCCCCTGATTTAGTTAAACCATAAGATCCAGATATTACGCCTCCATAGGTTAAAGTATCACTAGTATCAACATTTATTGTACTATTGTTGGTTAAGGATATGCTTTTATTGGTTCCCAAAGTAAATGCTGCTGTAGCTCGTAGAGCTCCTCCATTAAGAACTATATCTGTTTCAGCACTTCCAGGCGTTGCACCTAGATTAGCTGAATCTGAAACTGCTATTGTTCCTGCATTAATATTTATAGCTCCCGTAAATGATGAGTTTGTTCCAGATAATGTTAGGGTTCCATTTCCTTGTTTAACAAGAGTACCATTTCCAGAAAGGGTTCCTGAAATTGTATTATTTCCATTATCTCCCGTAGTAAGAGTTAGAGTATCGGGTATAGAAAAAGCTCCCGACCCTTGAACGGATGCGAAAGTAACATCATTATCCAAAGTAGAAGTCGCATTATTAGTTAAATGAGGACTGCCAGAAAATGTTCCTTTAAAAACTAGCTCTCCAGCTGAGGAAGTAAAAACTCCGGATATACTATTACTCCCTCCTTGTAAAGTATAGGTTCCTGAGCCTTGTTTAACAAAATTACCACTTCCTGTAAAATTTCCTGAAATATTCTCGCTTCCATCGTCACCGCCGGCAGTTAAAGTTCTAGAAGCCGCAATATCGATTGTTCCACTACCTGTTAGTGATTGAATGGTATCATTTGCATTTACATCGTAAGTTGTTCCTGAATTTACGATTACATCAGTGCTATCAGATAAGGTACCTGAAAGTGTTAAAGTTCCAGCACTTATGGTTGTATCACCAGTAAAAGTATTAGACCCACTTAGCGTTAATGTTCCTGATCCTGACTTTATGAAATTTCCTGATCCCGACAATACTCCAGAATATGTAGCAGTTCCAGATTGATCAAAAGTCGCATCCCCACTTGCAAGTGAAATACTATTTGAAATAGTGCTTCCACTTGCAGAACTTATTGAGGATCCTCCTCCCAAACTTATAGTACCTGAGCCAGATACTGAACCAGAGCCTGGTGTCAGTACCAATCCTCCTGAACCAGTTCTTGTTATATTAGCGTTTATGAATATATCGTTATTTGATTGCAGTGTAAGATCATTACCACTGGAAGATGATATAGCTGATGAAACTGTTATATTTCCATCTTGAGAGCCTCCTCCATCTGTTCTAACTGTGATATTGCTACTTGCCAAAGCAGATACCAGAGTAGATGCGCTTATTTCTTCATCATCTTCATTAGCTGTATAATCAGACCCGCCACTTCCAGTAATTTCTATATTATATGGATCTAATAACCATTCGCCATCTTTACCAGTAAAGGATTTTGTAGAAACTTTAGAATTATTTATATTTAAACTATTTCCAGAAGTTTCAATTTTTCCTCCATCTCCACCTTTTGGTCCACCCTTTGCTAGCAAAGTACCTTTTACAATGGTTTTTCCTGATTTATTGTGAATATCTGACCATACTACAATCTCTCCTCCAATTCCGTATTTTATAGAAGATGCATCAATTTTTGTATTTTCCTCTACAACTACATTTTTAGCTTGGTATACCTCTGGATTTGTATTTTGCCAACTTCCACCTACCAAAACCCTTCCTCCGCCGGTTTTTCCTGATACGTTAATTATAGAACCGGTTTTAATATTTATCTCGTCGGCTGTAATTTCTACCTTGCCTCCTATAGAAATTTCTGAAGAAGCTATCAGAGTCCCTGAGTTTTTTATTTTTCCTTTTTTAGATGATAAAAATATCTTTCCACCTTTCTTAGTTATTCCGTTTGCTTTTATAGTTCCTTTATTATTTATAACTGCAGATAATACTTCATCTTTACCCTCTGAAGACAGTATTACAGCTCCATCGTTGGCAGCTATAGCGTGGTTATTTTCTATTAATGAGTTTAATGATCCCTCTTCAATACTGTAGTTAATTAATTTATTTCCATCTAAAGATAAATTTATTTTTTCTCCTGATAAAAGCGCTGTTTTTCCGCCTGGAGTACTTATATTTCCATTATTTTCAACTCTGTTAGAGATTAATGCTATAGCTCCTCCTTCAAATGAACTCATGTCTCCTTTATTTTTTATTAAAGCATTGTAATTATTGTCTTTTTCAAAAAAATAATTTTCATTCAAAAAGTTATCGTCGCTCATATTAAGGGAGCTTGCAATCATTGCTCCTACGTCTACTTTAGAGCCACCTTGAAATATTACACCGCTTGGGTTGATAAAAATTAAAGTTCCATTTGCCTTCAAACTTCCATAAATATGGGATGGATCGCTAGTATGAACTCTATTCAAGGCTGTAGAAGAACTGTCAGGCTGAAAAAACTCAACGCTAGCATTTTTTCCAATATTGAAAGTTTCCCAATTCAATATTAATTTATTTGAGCTTTGGTTTACTGATAAATTATTTTCTGTTTTTTGTATTGTTGCACTTCCACTCGCAACTTTTCCTCCTTCTGGGAGTGCATTATCATGAACTTCTTGGGAAGCTAATTTTGACAAAAATAGCGCCGCAGAGACAACTAGAGACAGCGATATTTTTGTAAAAGTTTTCATCTAAATAATATAAAAATAATTGTTTCATTACGTACTCTATTTTAAGTTAAAAACTCCTAAAAACCAATATCTCCAAGTATTATCTTTTCCATCACTATTGTTGCCTGAGCTAGTCTTTCCTGGGTTGCCAGAAATCGAATCGGCTACGCCTAATTTCATACTATAATAGTTACCTGAAAACATATCTAAAAATGCTCCCCAACCTTTTAAAGAATATTTATTGGGAGTTGTCATGTTAATATTTAACAAATCCTTATATTGCTTGATATTGCCGTAGTCATAAAAGAGACCAAATTGCATTTCTTCGAATAAATTAACATATGAACTACCTGGTTTGTATTTTAAATCAAAACTAATTTTTCTACCTTCGTCTCCACTAGCTTCACCGGAAGGGAAAGCTCTAATACCACCTATACCTCCTAAAGTAAACTTTTCCGAACTATCAAGATTTTGACTTGAAATTTGTCCTGATGCTAATATCTGTAGATCAATTAACTCAGCGATTCGCTGAATACGTAAAAACTGGATATTTGTTTTACTATAGTTACCATCTGTTTTTGCCCCACTAGATCCTTGGTCGCTAGATAAATCTGATGCCGCACCTGACAAGTCAAGTTCACCATAAGAATGAGAAACTATACTTTGCATGTACCCCCCTAAAAAGTAATCGTCTACATTTTGAAACAACAAACTTGCATTTAAGCTTTCTATATTCTTATCACTAGTTTCAACGCCTGTAGTTTCATTGTACATATCTTTAAAGTTATAATTGCTAGATATGAGCACTGATCTTAAAGCATTTCTCAAAATTGGATAATTAATATTTATATTGTAAGTAAAAGCGTTACCTTCTGACTTTGGGCTTGTTTCAAGATCTTTTCCTATCTTATAATCTAATTGGTTTGCAGACAACGACACTCTAGCTCCATTTCTCCTTAATGGTAAATTATAGTCTAGCTTTATTAGATCAAAGTCTCCTGTGGGAGCACTGATCATATTAAAAATTATCTGATCACCTATTTTTAAAGGATTATTAATATATGCAGTCCCTGAAACTCTATTTTGCCCTGTGTATCTATTCCCATAGTTATCAATAGATACCTTTCCATTAATTAACTTTCCTTCATTAGCTTCTAAAATTATTTTGGTAGAATACTCATCTTCTCCTGGCTTTAGCGTAACTTTACCTTCAACTCCTGGGATTGCATTAAAATTTAATATAGCCCTTTCCAGACCTTTTTGAGTAAATTTTCCTCTCATTCCCTCTATAAAGTAACTTTCTGGAATATTTTCTTTTAAACGAAGGTTATTCTTTTTTATTTTAACAGGTTCTTTACTATCTAATTTACCTTCTGATATAAATATTACAATAATTCCTTCCTTAACTTCTTGTTCTGGTATAAATGCTTGAGCTAGAAAGTATCCTTTATCTCGGTAAAAGTTTTGAATTCTTTTAGCTGCATTTTGTATTTCATTAAATGTTAGATTTTTTCCAACTAAATCTTCAATAACTGCAGTTAATTGTTCATTAGTAAAACCGTTAGTTTGTCCTTCAAATTTAAAGGCATTTATTTTAATTTTTTCTCCATTTAAACCATTTACGCCATTAATTAAATCATTATTTTCAGGAACCTGTGTTGGTAAAATATTTACTTTTTTTATTTCTTCTTCGAAATTTAGCAAGCTTCCTGCATTAGGAACAGAAAAGACTTGTTTAATCATTAAAGTTTTAATAATTACAATAATAAATAATACTTTAATATTAATATTATCTTTTCCTAAACACATACTAGTTCTCCAATTATAATAATAGCGTCTTATAAAATGGCGTCCTCGGCAAGATTCGAACTTGCGACCCTCTGCTTAGAAGGCAGATGCTCTATCCAGCTGAGCTACGAGGACTAAATAACTATTAAATTATAATTTTTTTAGATTAAAGGCAAATACTTTAAAACCCAATAAGAATCTTTAAGGTAAAATTATCTTTATTTCATTTTAAAAATTATGATATAAGTAAAGAATATGAGAATATTATTATTCACCATTATTAGTTTAATTTTATTGCAGGGATGTAATAAAACTGGTGTACCGTTATTAAGTAGTGGGGTCTCAGGATCCGAAGGACTTCCTCCTGAACAACTAAGTTTTGCTAAATTCAAAGATATTGCTATACCTGATGGAGCGGTGATGGATATGGAGAATACAGTTATTTTTGGAAGTGATGATGAATGGTTTGGAAGACTTGCTATAAATCCAAGACTGAATCATGCAGAAACTTTTGATTTTTTTAGGTATGAAATGCCAAACCTGTCCTGGAAAGAAATAACAAATGTTAGATCTACTAGTAGTGTTTTGTCATATGAAAAAGAACAGAGAGTAGTTACCATACAAATTTCTAACTCATATGGTCAAACAATATGCTTAATTAATATGTCTCCCAAAAAACAGTAGGAATTAAATATGGATAAAGAAGATAATAAAAATTATGGAAGTATTACAGTTGTAACATTAATAACTTTAGCAGCTTCAGCTGGCATAATATACTTAATAGTAACTCTTTTAAATTAATTCCTTAGATGCTTTCTATTTTTACTCCTCCAGGAGCTTGTTCTGTAGGAGTGATTTCAATAGAAGATATGTTCACGTGTGCTGGTGACTCTAAAGCAAACATTATAGATTCTGCAATGTCCACTGACTCTAGCATTTTCAAACCTGTTTTCATTTTCATAGCCTCTTTTTTACTATCAAATGCTACATCAAAAAACTCTGTATCAACTCTACCTGGATTTATTTCTGTACATCTAACTCCTGTTCCTGAAAGTTCTAATCTTAAATTTTGGCTAATTAGGTGAACTGCACCTTTAGATCCACCATAAACCGAGCTAGAAAGAGGATATAACCCAGCAATAGAACCAATATTAATTATATGCCCCCTTTTTTTTTTTACCATACTCGGAGTAACACATCTTAGCAACTGCAGAAAAGCTTGTACATTAGTATCAATGGTAGTTAGTATATCTTCAGCCTTAGTTTTGTATATTTTCGTAAAACCTCTACCTAATCCTGCATTATTTATAAAAACATCAAAACTGTAGTTTTTAAGTTTTTCTATTTCTTTTGTATTCCTAATATCCATGATTATAACTTCACAACCAGTTTCTGTAGAAAGCTTTTTAAGTTTTGATTTTCTTCTGGCAAGTGCACTAACTTTATAACCTTTGCTGCTAAGCATCTTTACTGTAGCTTCGCCTATTCCGCTAGATGCTCCAGTAACTAGAGCTGTTTTATAATTATTTGATAGCATTATTTATTATATCTCTCCAAATAGTTTTTCTAAATCATTTTTTTCTTTTAAAGTTATTTTTTTTAGTTTAGTTTCAATTTTTCTGTAAAGCCTAATAAAGCTTTTTCCTTCTATAGTTAGTTGAGAACCTCTTACACCTTTTCCTCCAGCTTTAGCATGCACCAGTTTTTTAATAGAAAGATTATTCAACTCATTAATTAATCTCCAGGCTTTTCTGTAAGAAAGACCTATTTCATTTGCTGCTTTTGAGATTGAGCCAGTTTCTTCAATTTTTTCTAGCAACAAAACTTTTCCAGGACCTATATTTAAGTTATTCTTTAATTGAATTCTTATTTTAATTAAATTTTTTTTATTAATATTCAATATTTATTTCATCCCCCAATCTAATTTTTAGGCTTTCTATCAATCCTGAATTTACTTCTAAAATATACTTAATATTTTTTTTTGTAGTATAAATTTTTTCACTCAAGGGAATTGTCTTTTCAATAAAATCAACAATCAATTTATCTTTAGATATAAAAATGATATCTAAACTAAATAATGTATTTTTCATCCATACACTAGCCAAGTCTTCTGAAGGAAGCACAAAAAGCATTCCTTTTTCTTTGTCTAAAAACTTTCTAAACATTAAACCTTTTCTTCTTTTTTCAATAGTATCTGCTATTTCTACTTTCAAAAAAGTATTGCTTTTTTTAAGCTCAACTGCACCATAGATTATATTAGAGGCATTTAAAACATTAACATTCAAATGTATTAAAAATAAATAGAAAAAAAAATTTATTATTTTTAGGTGCATATTATTTTTTCTTTTATAAACTATTTTATATGAATTTATCAAAAAAAATTTTTTTGTCCCTAGGATTTGGATTGCTACTAGGATCACTATTTAACTATCTCAACCTTTTTGGAGGAGAAGTATTTTTAAACTTTATTGAAATCCCAGGAAGCTTATTTATATCTTCCCTGAAAATGCTGATAGTTCCTGTTGTATTTTTTTCTATAGTTTGCGGAGTCTCAAATTTAACTAATATTGCTACATTAGGAAGAATAGGCAGTATCTCTGTTTTGTTTTATTTAATCACTACCTGTATAGCTATCACTTTAGCACTAATATTTTCAAGTTTAATAGATCCTGGAGTTAAAAAGGATGTTACAGATGTTGGAACATTTATTAAAAAGGAAGCTCCTGAATTGAAAAATGTAATCATAAATATTATTCCCAGCAATATATTTAAGGCTTTTACTGAAGCGAATATGTTGCAAGTAATATTCTTTGCTGTTCTTTTTGGGATTACCCTTAATTTAATAAAGGAGAAAAGTTCTAAAATTAAAGAAGCAACATTAACATTAAACGATATTTTCTTAAAAATGATTGAAGTTATAATGTATTTTGCTCCTTATGGTGTTTTTTTTCTTATATTTAAAACTTTTTTTACACAAGGATTTACTGCGATCTTTGAATTAGGAGAGTATTTTTTTACAGTATTATTGGTGCTATTTTTACATTTAGTTTTTACCTACGGTGGTATTCTATTACTTACAAGAAAAATTAATATTCTGAAATTTTTTTATAAAATGAAAAATTCTATACTATTTGCTTTTTCTACGGCTAGTAGCGCAGCAACAATTCCTATTAACCTTAAAACTGTTGAGGAAAGTTTAGGAGTACAGAAATCTGTTGCTTCCTTTACTGTGCCTCTTGGCGCTACTATAAATATGGATGGAACCGCGATAATGCAAGGGGTAGCTACAGTTTTTATAGCTAATACTTACGGAGTTGATTTAAGTATAGTAGATTATTTGTCAGTAATATTAGTTGCTACATTGGCTTCAATTGGAACTGCAGGCGTTCCAGGAGTTGGCCTTATAATGCTTACTATGGTCTTGAGTCAGGTAGGTCTACCAGCTGAGGGAATTGCGTTAATTATAGGTATTGATAGAATTTTGGACATGACCAGAACTGCTGTAAATGTAACTGGGGATGCTACAGTATCTTGCGTGGTTGCTTTAGCTGAAAAAAAACTAGATATAAAAAAAATCAACTCTTAGTTTTCAAATACCATTCTGTCCAAGATCCATCATAAACACTCCAATTATAATTTCCTATATAAGATAACGTAAGTGCTAAAGCACATGCACTTACTCCTGAGCCACAACTGCAAATTACTTTATAATTTTTTTTTAATATGTTTTTATAAACGCTTCTAATTGTTTTCTTTGATTTAAAAAATCCTCTTGTATCTAATAAGTTAAAATCTAAATTTAAGCTTCCTTCTATTTTTCCTCTCCCAATATTTTCTCTAGGTTCTTCTTCTAATTCTAGAAATCTATTTTTAGGCCTAGCATCTAAAATATTAAATCTCTCTTTATATTTTTTCATTTCCATTATTTCTTCATAAGTAGAATTAAAATTAACGTTAACTCTTTTTACTTTGTATTTTGTTTTTTTAATATTAATAGGTCCATAATTTATCATTCCGTTAGCTAACATCCATGCTTTTAGGCCACCATTCAACACAAACACTTCTTTATGTCCAAAATATTTAAACATCCACCAAACTCTGGGAGAGCTGAGTACTCCTTCTTTACAATAAATTACTAAAATATCTTCTGTATTGATTCCTAAGTCAGAAATTTTATTTTCAAAATATTTATAACTAGGTAACATATGGGGAAAATTTGACTTTTTGTCACAAATATCGTCAATATCAAAAAAAATTGCTCCGGGTATTCTCATGTTAATAAATTCTTTCTTTGCATTTCTTTTAGAATTGGGTAGGTACCAAGAGCAATCTAAAATTTTTAGATTACTTTTCTTAATATTTTTTTTAAGCCAATGAGCATTTATTAACATATCTATAGCCAGTCGGGGTATATAAGGTTTCTTGATGCTAAATAATCTTTGTTAAATATCTTATTAGAGTATCTATTAGCATAGTCGCACAAAACAGTAACTATAGTTTTATTAGGCCCCATATATTTTGCAAGCTTTATTGCTCCTCCTATATTTATCCCACTGCTTGGTCCTAAATAAAGGCCTTCTTCTCTAATTAAATCATATATAATATTTAATGCATTCTGGTCTGAAACCTTAAATGCTCCGTCAAAATCTACTCCTTCAATATTTTTAGTTATTCTACTTTGGCCAATTCCTTCCGTAATAGATGCATAGGCAGCTTTAGATACCCCTTTTCTTATATAAGAAAACATTCCAGATCCATAAGGGTCTGCACAATATATTTTTATTCCTTTTTTTTTATTTTTTAACCCTATGAAATTTCCTGCTAATGTTCCACCGGTTCCTATTGAACAAATAAAAGCGTCTACTTTTCCTTGTGTTTGTTGCCATATCTCTTCTGAAGTAGTTTCAATATGCGCTTTTCTGTTTGCTAAGTTGTCAAACTGATTGGCCCAAATTGCTTTTCTGTCTTTAGCTATTTGCTTCGATAGCTGAATATAGTTTTTTTTATCAGTGTATGGAGCTTTTTCTGTCAAAACAACTTCGGCTCCTAAATGCCTAAGGGTCTCTATCTTTTCTTTGCTTTGATCATTTGGCATAACAATTACAGTTTTATAGCCCATTGCACTTCCTATTATGGTTAGACCTATACCTGTATTGCCTCCTGTTCCTTCAACTACAACTTTATTATCAAAAAACTTTTCTTTCTCGAATTCTTTTAATATGTATAGTGCTGCTCTATCTTTAATAGACTGTCCAGGATTTAAAAATTCTGCTTTTCCCAAAATATTACATTTTGTAATTTCTGATGCTTTTTTAAGCTTTATTAAAGGTGTATTGCCTACTTCGTTAATTATACTTTCAGAAAAAAAATTTAATTTTTTATCCATTCTTTGCTTTTGATTTTTTTATTAAACTTACTTGTGGATTATAGCCTCTAATAGCTAAAAATAAGAAAATAATTGTACAAACTATACAAACTATAAATCCATTTAGATAAAATGTTCCTAAACTTGCCGCTCTTATCATTTCTACTCCATAAGTAAATGGATTAGCATTTGCCAAATAATAAACAAAGATAGCACCGTTATCAACAAGCCTCCATAAAGGATACAAAGCAGAGGAAATAAAAAACATTGGAAAAATAACAAAATTCATTGTACCAGCAAAGTTTTCTAATTGCTTTATATGAACAGATAATAATAATCCTAGGGATCCCAACATTAAACCGAATAAAACTATAAAAGGAAAAGCTAATAACCAACCAGTATAATTGGTCAAAAAAGGAGTATAAATATTTACTATTGGAATACAGATAATTAGGAAGCAATAGGCTTGCAATATCGATAATACTGTTCCCGAAATAAGCTTAGCTAAAAGCATATACCATCTTGGCAAAGGAGCTGTTAATAAAATTTTCATTACTCCCATCTCTCTATCATAAACCATAGATAAAGAAGACTGCATACCACTAAACAATAGAACCATTCCTAAAAGACCTGGAGTGATGTACTCAAAATAATTAACATTTTGGGTTGGATAAAAATTTAATACTCCTGGATCTATTCCTTTAGCTGAGCCTACTCCTGCTGCAAAGACAAAAAGCCATAGAGCTGGTCTAACTATTGCTGAAAATAATCTACCTTTCTGATTTGAAAACTTTATAATTTCTCTTAAGGATAGACCCAATAATGCTAATATGTAATGACGAAAAATCATATTATTTACTCTCACAATTAATTTCTTTTTTAATTATACCAATAGTATCCAAATTATTTTCCCTATTTTGAAAACTCTCAATAGGAGTTACAGAGGTTACCCAGTTATCAGAAGATACAAGAAAAATGGGCTGCCTTAACTGTTTTGTAGTATCTCTGTAATTTAAGCTAATTCCTTTTGAACCGTCTACTTTAAATGTAGAATCTTTTAAAAATTTTTTAAGTATACTAGTTTCAATTTCCTTAGTTCTTAAAATACTTTCTGTTAAACTCTTTATTGCTATCCAAGCACTCCAATCTCTTTCAGTCATTCTTCTTCCAAATTCCCTTTCAAATCTTCCATTCACTTGAGGAGCCCCATGCCTCATATAAGACCAATGCCACGCTAGAGGTCTCAGCCCTGCTGATCCAGATACAGAAGCAGGGCTAACTGAAGAATTTGGAACTCCCAAAGCGAATTCACCATCTAGATCTGATATAAAAATACTTTTATAATTTTTTCCTTTAGTTAAAAAAGATAGGTCATTTTTTTCTCTAGCACGAGGATCATTAGAGTTTACGAAATATTTTTCTCCAGCTATTTTTACACCAAACTTTTCAGACGATACCTTAAAAGATTTACTGAATTCCTTATCATATTTTAGCCCTCCTGTTAAAAGCAATGTTTTATTCCATTTTTTTTCCACTAAAAACTGAGCTATAGAGTCAGTTTTCATCATATTACTGGGATAGGTATGGTATAAATTTTCTAAACAAATTTGAGATCTTAATAAATTATTTGGGTCAGAAATATTAAAAAATATAATACTTTTACTTTTTCTCAAAATGCTATTTAGTTTAGTAAATTCTTCTAAATTTAGATCAAGTAAAATAGATTTATAGTTTTTTATTCTATCTGAGTTTAATAAATCATATAGATCATTTTCATTTTTTACCCTTAAATGATCAAGAGTAATTTTAGTCTTTGTTATTCTTTCTAATTTTTTAGAGTCAATTATACCTAACTTTGCTCCGTCTACTCCTCTATTTTCCTTACTATGATTTGATCTAATATCTACTGGATGTCTTCCCCAATCTACATATCTGATATCATTTTCTAAATCAATAAAACCAATTCTAAAGTATTTATTTTCGGCTACCAAAGATAAATGAAAGATAAACAAGAAAAAACTTATAATAAAAATTTTCATTTATTTTTTATTCTCACACTATGTGGTGTTTTTCCCACAGGAATGGATTTAATAGCTAATAATCTGTTGAGATCAACAACAGAAATATCATCACTATTTCCATTTGTAACAATTAATTCTTCTTCAGCCAGGTCTACGTCTGCACCCCAAACCCTTTTACCTACTAGTATGTACTCAATAATTTTATGTGTTAAAGCATCTACAACTGCTACGTGATTAGCACTTCCTAAAGTAACAAAGACTAAATTTTTATTTTTAGCATAAGCAAAGTCTACTGGAGTTATTTGTTGATTCCTTATCCCTTTAATAGAAAATTTTATTGTTTTTATTAATTCTTGCATTTTGGTATCAATAACAGAAACAGTTCCGCTTAATTCGTTGCTAACCCAATATTCTTTTCCATTATTTACAAACAATCCCCTTCTTGGCCTATTTTCAACTAATATTTCATTAACTATCTCTCTTTTAGGGACATCAATTATCAATACTGAGCTAGTACCTTCTGAAGTTACATAAACAAGATTACCATCTGGTGTAAAATTAACTCCCTCGGGTTCTACTCCTACATCTTTAATACTCTGAATTATCTCTTTTTTATTAAGATCAATTAGAGTTAACTCATTATCATCTTCATTAGAAACAGCAATTAGATTATTGTTAAAATCTATATCAAAAATCTCAGGGTCATCTCCTGTTTCAATTTTATCTATTATCTCTAGTTTTTCTGTATCAATCTCTAGTATATGGTTTTCTTCACTTATAACTACGTATAATTTAGAAAAATTTTTATTAAACTTTAAATCCCTAGGTCTCCCCCCTGTATCAATCGTTTTTACTAATTCTTTAGTAGCAGCATCTAATACCACCACAGTGTCACTATTTTCATTGCTAATAAAAATATTATTAGCATGAATAAAAATAGATAGAATGAAAAAATTAAAAATTAGAATAAAAAATATTAAAAGCTTTTGCACCTTATTCTCCTTTCACTATTTTTAAAAAAGCATTGGCTAAATTTTTTTCTTTTGCCAAACTCAATATCTCAGATTGGGTTCCAGCAGTTTTAATTATACCTTTGTTAAGAATTATAATTTTATCAGCTTTTTCAGCTTCGTCTACCAAATGAGTAGTCCATAATATAGATAAAGATTTAGTTTTTTTTAGATTAAGTATTTTCCTTAAAAGATCTGTTCTACTTCCAGGGTCCAAGCCTACTGTTGGTTCGTCCATTAAAAGCATTTTAGGTTTATGAAGCAACGATCTTATTAACTCTACTTTTCTTCTTTCTCCACCAGACAATGTTCTTGCTTTATTATTTATTTTTTTTTCTAGTCCTGTTTTAACTAATTCTTCATAAATAGTTTTTTTTACAAGATTTAAATCAATTCCATGTAATCTACTGTGAAATAAGAGGTTCTGTTTTACAGTAAGTTCTAAATCTATCGTTGGCTGTTGAAACACAACCCCAAGATTTTTTAAGGCACTAATTGTATTGTCCGCTATATTATAACCATTGATTAAACACGCTCCACTATCTGCTCTCATAAGGCCTGTAATAATTGAAAACAAAGTAGATTTTCCTGCCCCATTAGGGCCTAAAAGAACAACTAGCTCTCCAGAATTTATTTTTAATGAAATGTTATTTAAGGCTAGAAAAGAATTATAATATTTTTTTACATTATTAATTTCTAATACTAGTTTATTCTTAAGCATTTTTTTCTTCTCCATCAAAAATATCCTTAGTAGTTTTTAAAATTTCTTCTCTTAAGGTTTCAATTTTCTTATCTTCTAATTTTCTAGGTCTTCTTATATTAACTTTTTTATCTAAAATTACCTTAGAAGGGGCTTTGGATAAAAATATAATTCTATCTGATAAATAAATTGCTTCCCTCAGATCATGTGTGACAAAGACTATTGTAGTGGGTTCATTTGTCCATAAATTAATTAGCATTTCTCTCAATTTATTTGCCATTTTTTCATCAAGGGATATAAAAGGCTCATCTAATAAAAATAATTCTGGTTGACTTGAATATGATCTGGCTAAGGCTACTCTACGTTGCATTCCACCTGATAATTGATTTGGATAAAATTTAAGAAATTTTTCTAAACCCATTACAGATAAAATTTCTTTTGCTCTATGTTTAAGCTTCTGATCTCTGCTTAAAACAACTTCGACATTTTCTAAAACATTCAACCAAGGTAATAATCTTGAGTTTTGAAACATATAAGCAATTCTTATGTCATCCAATTTTTTCCCCCCATCAAATAAAATTTCTCCTTTTAAATCTTTATCTAAGCCTGCGATTAAGTTAAGCAATGTTGTTTTTCCACACCCGGAGGGTCCTATTACAGAACAAAACTCTCCTTTAGAAATATTTAAATTCAATGCTTTTATGGCAGCATACGTTTGATCTTCTTTATCTTTTGTAGGAAAAATTTTAGAGTTTACATTTATTTTAATGCTAGTTGCCAATTAAATTCTCCATTTTCTTGCATAATTTTCTAATGGTTTTAAAAAAAATAGTTCTAAAAATATCATGACAACCACAAAAGCTATTGTGTAAGCTAAAATTGATTTAATATCAAAAAATTGAAAAAACTCATGGATTTTAAATCCTACTCCATTACTTCTTCCCAATAGTTCTACTACTAATACTATCTTCCAGATTAAAGCTATACCTCCTCTTGCTGCCGCTATAATATAAGGATATAGTTGAGGCAAGTAAAAAACAAAAAATTTTTTAGTTTTAGATACTTTATAGATTAATGCCACCTGTAATAGATTTCTATCGATAGATTTTGCTCCTTCTCTGATTGTAACAATGACATTAGGAATTTTATTTAAGCTAACAGCAATAATTGCAGCAATTTCTGTCAACCCAAACCAAATATAAGATAAAATAATTAAAACTAGAGCCGGTATATTCAAAAATAATATATTCCAGCTATCTAAAAACGCATCGAATCTTCTATAGTTTCCCATTAAAATTCCTACAAATATTCCTACTAACATTGCTATAATAAAAGAAATAAAAACTCTATAAAGAGTCATTCCTAAGTGAAAAAATAATTCTCCATCAGAAATTTCGATCAACAAAGTTTTTAGAACATTTATAATAGAAGGAAAGGTATTTTGATTAGAAATTAAAGATACTATCTCCCAAAATAAAAATAAGGCAAAAAAAGATAAAACTTTTATTAAAAATAAATATTTTTTTGATTTTAACTTATTATTTATCATACCAGATAGTTCCCTTTGCTAAACTTGTTCCTTCTCCTACCAGTTTTTTTCCTCCAATATCTTTTAAAATAGTATATGCTTTAGAAATATTTTCGATTAAAACATTTTCTTCACTTTTAGGAATGCCTTTTCTAAAACCTTCTCTTATAGTTTCAAGCATTTTATCGTCTTCAGCTCCAGTAAGTTTCCTAATCCTATTCCACTCATCATCAGATTTTTCTAAAATTTTCCTAGACTCTTTTGTAGCTTGAAAAAACCTTCTCAACAAATTATTCTCCTTGGCAATTAAATCTTCTTTGAAAACATATCCTATTAAGGGAAGGTCTCCTTTAATTCCTAATGCAGGAAAAATGTCTTCTATATATAGGATACTTTTAAATCCCTGCGACTCTAGTCTAGCTATGTAATTCCAGTAGTTTATTCCTGCATCTAAATTGCCAGTTTTTAAAAGCCCATTAATTAAAGGCGGTGAGGCAAAGGAGGTATTAAAAAAATTAGTAGGATCTTCACCATATTCTTTTTTAAAGAAAGCTCTAAAAAACAACCATGATTTATCAATAGAGCCGCCAGCTACACCTACCTTCAAATCTTTTAAATCTTTTAAACTATTTACTTTTGTTTCTTCTTTCATGACTAAACCACCTACCGCTGAAGAATATGGTAAAAGTGTAAATTTTTTTCCTTCATATCTTTGCTTGCTCACCCAGATCCAATCAGTAACAAAAATATCTACGCTACCAGATAGAAAAGCAATAGCTGCTGCATCTTTATTAGTCATTTGTATTTTTTTTATGTTCAAATCATACTTTTTATCTAAGCCATGATATTTTAGGACATCTAACTCCCAATTAACTGAACCAAACTTTAATACCGCAATTCTCAAATCATTAGAAGTCCCTTTAAGGGATACTAAGACTAAAAATAATATTATATAGTACTTTTTGAATCTAAATATCATCTAAATTAGCACACTGCCTCAATGCATTAAATTAACTTAAAAAATAAATTTAATAAATAATTTTTATACAAATCTATTAAATTCCGCCCATTTTGCGTAACTAATTAAAGTCCATAGTTTCCAAGAATTATCAGATTTACCACTAAAAAATTCGTTTTTCCAAATTTCAACTATTTTTTTATCTTTAATCCCTAAGCTATCTAAGACTTTATTTGAAGAAGACTTATTTACTAAATATTTAAGGTCATTTAGCAACCACTTATCTAAAGGAACTTCAAATCCTTTTTTAGGCAAGTTTAAATATTTTTCTGGAAATATTTCAAGAAATGCTTTCCTAAGAATTTTTTTTCCTTTGAAGAATCCTATTTTTTCTTTGCCTGATATACTAAATGCATAATTAACTAAATCCTTGTCCAAAAAGGGTGACCTTACCTCTAAGCTATGTCTCATTGAAAATCTGTCAGCCTTAACTAACATATCTCCTGATAAAGAAAACTTAATATCTCTAGCTAAAACATGATTAAGATCATCATCAAACTCAGTGTTATCATCAAAGATATCTTCCTCCAAGTTTGTTTTTTCAATCCCAAAAAGTCTACTGTATTCGTTATTAGAAAGTTGATCTAAAAAATTAATCTGCATTTTATTAAAATCTGAACTAGCATTGAGTAAAAACCTTTTTATTTTTCTACTTTTGTCACTAAAGAAGTTCTTTTTAAAATTTGGCAGGCTTGCTCCAAATTTTTTTCTTAAAAAATGAGGAAAAATATGGGTAAAAATATACCATCTATAGGCCATATATTTTCTATAACCTCCAAAAATTTCATCACCTCCGTCGCCTGAAAGAGCAACTTTTATATGCTGACTGGTTTCCTTTGCTATCATATAAGTTGCTATCGAACTAGAGTCTGCAAATGGTTCGTCACAAGTTGAAATGATCTCTTCTATCTGAGGTTTAATTTTGTTAGAATCAAGGTAAATAATGTTGTGCTCAAAACCAAAGTATTTGGAAAGTTTTGAAGCACTACTCGCTTCATCATAATAATTTCCTTGATTTTTAAAACCTACTGTAAAATGAGGAATTTTTTTATTTAATTTAGCTAAACAGGCACTGATTATACCAGAATCAATACCGCCTG
Source organism: Candidatus Pelagibacterales bacterium (assembly GCA_002715505.1). Classification (GTDB taxonomy): domain Bacteria; phylum Pseudomonadota; class Alphaproteobacteria; order TMED109; family TMED109; genus JAYYAX01. The sequence goes on along the minus strand of PAZF01000016.1, from coordinate 29,167 downwards.
ATAAAAATACCCCTATAGAAACATCTGATATTAGCCTTTTTTCAACTGCTTTAGTAGTTAAATCTACAATTTTTTTCTTGCTTTCTTCTTCAAGAAAAAAATTCGTTTTTTTATTTAAACTGAACCATTTTTTTATCTCAATACCATTTGAAGAGAACTTAAGGTAACAGCCTGCTGGAAGTTTTTTAAAATTATTATAAATAGTTAGTGGCTCATAAATAAACCTAAACCTAAAAAGACTCTCTACAGCTAATTTATCAATTTTTCCTGCATATGCTATTTCCTTTAAACTTCTTATATCAGACGCAAAAGATATAGTTTTCTCTAATACAGAAAATACTAGAGGTTTTTTCCCAAATCTGTCTCTAGCCAAATAAAGAGTTTTTTTCTTTTTATCCCATATAGAAAAAGCAAACATCCCATCTAATTTTTTTAAAATATCTGGCCCCCAACATATCCAGCTTGCTAATAAAATTTCTGTATCACCTGATGATTTAAATCGATATCCTTTTTTTATAAGCTTATTTTTTAAATCTTGGAAATTATAAATCTCCCCATTATAGCAAATAACATAATCACCATATTCCATGGGTTGAGAGCCAGTATTTTTAAGATCTAATATTTTAAGTCTTGTATGTAAAAAATAAGAATTTTTGTCACTCCATACAGCTTGCTCATCCGGCCCCCTTTGTTTTAAAAAAAGACTTGCCTTCTTAAATCTTTTTTCTTGAAACTCCCTATCAATTATATTTTTTATATTTACTGTCCCGACGAATCCACACATTTTAAATCAACTCTTTATAAAAATTATTATATTCATCTGACATTTTTTTAGGATTAAATTTTTTTATAATCCTCTTCCTTGATTTTTTTTTCAAGATTAATAGTTCGTTTTTTTTTAAACTTAATGTCTTCTGTAATCCAATTGTTAATTCTTTTATTGTAGGGTTTTTAAAAGTTACTCCTATATTAGATATAATTTCTAATGAATCTCCAACTTCAGTAGTTGCTGGAAAAAGCTCACATAGCATGCCCTCTGCTAGTGTGTTAGAAAAACCTTCTCCAAATTTTGAAGGAAGTATAATAATATCACCTACACTGTAATAATTTTCTATGGGCATTTTCATTCCCAACTTAATTACACCTTCTTGGCTATTTAATTTATTTGTTCCTTTTCCGATTAATAGGAGTATAGTTTTTTTGTTTTTTCTTCTAATAGTTTCAAATGCCTTTAGCAAGCTTATATGGTTTTTCATTGGATCTACTCTGGCAGCAAAAATTATAACCGTTACATTTTTTTTAATTCCTAAATTATTTCTTAATTTATATCTATAATATTTTGAAAATTTAAATTTTTTATAATCTATGCCATTATAAATTACTTTATTAAAACCTGATAAAAAATTAAGTTTTTTATGATATTCTAATCCTGCATTAGAATTATAAATTATAGCATTAGCTTTAAATGAAAGAAGTCTGCATAATTTAAATATTAATTTTAGACTAGTAGAATAATAACTTAAATTCATATCGGAGCATCTTATCCCCCAGACAATGGAATGAGGAATTTGCGTCACTAATTTTATGAAGGTTATAATAAAGCATGCATTATACATCCAGCATTGGATGATTAAAGCATCAAAAAATTTAATAGCATTGCGAATCTTAAATAAATTAAAAATAATAAATAAAGGGTTATTTATATTTAATTCTAAATAATTAATCTTGTAATCTTGTAATTCTTTTTTATACACTCCAGCGTTTTTTAAAATCAAGAGTCCATGAGATGGATTATATTTTAACAATTCTATTAACTGCCTCTCTGCTCCACCATTTCCTAAATCTGCTATAACATGAACTACTTTTGATGTATTTTTCATAATGATTTTAATATGATTTTATCTAATTTGTTTCTATAATCCTCTTCATTCAATGGGTTGGTTAGCAAACTTTTTCTGAGCTGAGGCTTTAAATAATCCTTCCTTGGTTTAAGTTTTTTTAATAATTTTAATAAACTGTTTTTGTTTTCAATTAAGGTAATGGTCTTATTTTTTATATTATGACTAAAGTCTTTCAAAGAGACCACGTCCTTAAAGGATATCACAGGTGTTCCCAGCGCTAAAGACTCAAGAACACAATTTGGTAATCCCTCCCATCTTGAGGGTAGAAGGAAGTAATCAGCTCCAGCTACTAAACTGTAAGGATTTTCCATAAATCCGTAAAATGAAACCTTACTTTGTAATTTATGTTTAGTAATTATATTTTTTAGAGTTTCTTTTTGATTACCTTCTCCAATAATTAAAAATTCTATGCTATTTAATTCTGAAAATAACTCCAAAACTCTATCTAATCCTTTTTGGAAACTTAGCCTTCCTACAAAGACTAGTTTTAATCCATAACCTTTAGTCCTCCTTGGAACTGTTTTTTTTCTAATTTTTAATACATTAACTGGATTAGGCAAAAGAAAGAGCTTATTTTTTTTTAATTTATATTCGTAAGCTTCTTTCCTCATCGCTTTTGATGTTACTATAATTATATTAGCCTTATTGATTACTTTTAAATATATAAATTTTATAAATTTTAATTTATAAGATGTATTTAGAGAAGAAGATAACATGTTAGGTTGTCTAATTACTATCTTGCAATTATGTAATTTTAACATTTTAGTAATTAATAAAATAATAGAAATATGAGGAAATGTGGAAAAAATTATTTCTATGTTTTTTTTTTTAATTGTAATCAATAGTTTAGGTACTGAGTATAAAAATCTTTTGTAACTACATTCAATAGTGTTATATATATTAGTTTTAAAAGGGCCTAATTTATTTACTACAAATAAATTTAGAGAAAAGGGTCTTTTAATAATACTACTAAAATATATTAGCATTATTTTTTCTGCGCCTCCAGCAGAATACGAAGGTAAAACACCTAATATATTTTTTTTTTTCATTCTTTTATAAAAATAATTTTTTTGCTTTCTTTATAGTTTCAATGATAAATTCTTGCTGCAAATCAGTTAGATAAGCGTGCACTGGTATACTAAAAACATTTCTTGATAAATCAGAACTGACAGTTAAATTTTCATTAAAATTAAATTCTTTATAAGCAGCTTGTTGATGCATGGGTTTTGGATAATATACCATTGCTGGAATTTTATGTTCTTTTAAATAATTAAGTAGTTTTTCTCTATTTTTAGTTTGTAAGGTAAATTGGGCCCAAGCACTTACAGTATTTTTGGGAACTACAGGAATATGAAAAACATTAGAAAGCTCATCTAAGTAAATTTTAGCTATTCGATTTCTCTCTTTTAATTCCCAATCAAAAACTTCTAATTTTGCCAATAAAACTGCGGCCTGAATCGTATCTAACCTTGCGTTCATACCCATGTAATTAATGTCATATTTTCCTTTCCCTTTTCCGTGAGCTCTCAAACTTTCCAATTTCTCTTTAACCTTAACACTTTCAGTAAAAACAGCTCCTCCATCTCCATAACAACCAAGTGGCTTGGCTGGGAAAAATGAAGTAGTGGTTATTTCAGTAAGGTTTCCTACTTTTTTATTTTTAAATACCGCTCCAAAACTTTGTGCAGAATCTGCAATAACTTTTAAATCATAAATTTTTGCTATATTATTAATTTTATCGTAGTTTGCTGGCAAACCATATAAATCTACTGGCATTATTGCTTTAATATTTAAATTTTTCTTTTTACATTTTTCTATGGAATCAAGAAGATTTTTATGACAAATATTAAACGTATTTTTTCCTACATCTATAAAAACAGGTTTTGCTCCTGCCATCAAAATGGCTTCTGCAGTTGCAGGAAATGTAAAACTTGGACAAAAAACAATATCTCCTTTTCCAATATTTAATGCTAAAAGAGACAGAATAAGTGCGTCAGTACCACTAGAGCAAGTAACACAGTATTTTGACCCGGTATATACTTGAAGTTTTGACTCTAACTCTTTAACCTCAGGTCCCATTATGAATTTATTATCATAAAGTACTTTATCTAAATTGGATTTTAGTTTTTTTTCTATTGTTTTTTGCTGTTTAGATAAATCTAAAAATTTAATATCTTCCATTTTTATTTCTTTCTTAGAGTTTCATCTTCCAAAATAAACTCCTCTCCTGTTTCTGGACATTTTAAATTACTATCAAGTTTATATCCTTTTGTTGATACCCATCCAATTTTTTTTGCAGGGTTTCCAACCATAATAGCAAAATCTTTAACATCTTTGGTTATGACAGCTCCTGCTCCAATTAATGAAAATTTTCCTATTGTTACTCCGCAGATAATGGTAGCATTAGCTCCTATAGAGGATCCCTTTTGAAGAAGTGTTTTCTTGTATTCACTTTTTCTATTTACAAATGCTCTTGGATTAATAACATTTGTAAAGACACAAGACGGTCCACAAAATACGTTTTCTTCTATTTCTACTCCTTCATAAACAGATACATTATTTTGAATTTTACAATTTTTTCCTACTTTGACATTTTTTCCTATCATGACATTCTGTCCTAGTACAGTATTATCACCTATATTACTGCCGGACATTACATGACAAAAATGCCATATTGAAATGTTTGATCCTAAAGTAACTTTTTGATCTATAACAGCTGTATCATGAATAAACATTAATTCACCACTTATTTAAATCCTTTCTTGCCATTTCTAATACCTTTAATACCCTCAAACCCTCTTCTCCATTAGAAATAGGCTCTTTCCCAGTTAATATCCAATTAATAAATGCTCTGCATTCTTCTTTTAATGGAGAAGTATCATAATCAAAGGCTATGCTTTTTCCTTCTGCTTTATGAACTTTAGGTATATCTTTTACCCATCCCACCTTATGATTATAAAACACTAATTTTTCTCTACTCTTAAGAACATCAGCAAATACCAACATTCCTTTATCTCCTACTACAACTAATCTTTGATCCTTATAAGGGTGCAGCCAAGAGACAAATATATGCGCCTTTATTTTGTTCTTAAATTTTAATAATGTTATGGTTGTATCAGCAACTTTTTTATTTAAATACCGCGCCCCAAAAGCCCTCACCGTTATCAACTTTTCATTAATTAACTCCATTATCATAGAGATATCATGAGGCGCAAATGACCATAAAACATCTTCTTCTCTTCTAAGTTTTCCTAAAGCTAATCTATTTGAATAAATATATCTAATTTTTCCGACTTTTCCTTTTTTTATACTTTCTTTCATTTTTATAAATGCTGGATGATATAACATTAAGTGTCCTACCATTAATTTTACCTTATTTTTTTTCGCCAATGACACCAGAATTTTTCCGTTATTATAATTTAAACATAGAGGTTTTTCTACAAAGACATTTTTTTTTGCAATTAAAGACTCTTGAACTAGTTTATAATGAGACTTAGCAGGAGTAGCAATAGCGACGCTTGTAATATCCTTGTCTTCTAAAATTTCTTTATAATTATCAGTAAATAAAATACTTTTGGAAATTTTCATTATTTGATTTTTAGCTTTAGAATTTATATCACTTACAGTTTTTAGAACACCAAAAGAATTAAAATCTCTAGCAAGATTTTTTCCCCAATATCCGCATCCTATTAATCCTAAAAATTTTTTATTTTTCATTCTAATTATCTAGTTTTATAGCTGCTAAAAAAGCTTCTTGGGGTATATTAACATTTCCTACCTGCTTCATCTTTTTTTTCCCAGCTTTTTGTTTATCCAATAGCTTTCTTTTTCTTGTAACATCTCCCCCATAACACTTAGCAATCACATCTTTTCTTAAAGAGCTTAAGGTTTCCCTTGCTATAATTTTTGATCCTATAGATGCTTGTATTGCTATTTTAAAAAGTTGTTTAGGAATACTCTCCTTCAATTTATTACAAATTACTCTTCCTCTTGCTGTGGCTTTGTCAATGTGCGTAATAAAGGATAGACCTTCGACTATTTCTCCATTTACTAATATGCTTACCTTTTGAAGAGCTCCATCTCTATAATCAGACATCTCATAATCAAAGCTTCCATAACCTTTGCTTATAGATTTTAATTTGTCGTGAAAATCAAATATTACTTCATTTAAAGGTAAAAAATATTCAAGCAAGACTCTATTTCCAGTAAAATTTATTTCTTTTTGAATTCCTCTCTTTTCGCTGCAGAGTTGAATAATAGGTCCTATATATGTCTCTGGAGAAAAAATACTAGCTTTAATCCAAGGCTCTTTAATTTGTTTTATTTTTGTTTGATTTGGCCATTCTGCTGGATTATGAATTGATTTTTGCTCATTGTCAGTTTTAATTATTTTATAAACTACACTTGGCGGTGTAACTATTAAGTCTAAACCAAACTCTCTTTTTAGTCTTTCTTGTATTATTTCTAAATGAAGCAAGCCTAAAAATCCACATCGGAATCCCAAACCCAAAGCAGCGCTAGACTCATTTTCGAATGTAAATGAACTGTCGTTTAACTTAAGTTTTCCCAAAGAAACTTTTAAAGAGTCGTATTCGTTGGCATCTAAAGGATATAAACCGCAAAAAACTACAGGAACACTAGGTTTAAACCCAGGGAGAGGTTCTAGTTTATTTGGGTTTCTGCTCTCTACTATGGTATCACCTACCCAAGCCTGGGAAGTCTCTTTTATATTTGCTGTAATGAAACCAACTTCACCTGCTTTCAATAAATCTACTTCAATTGGCTTAGGAGTAAAAACTCCGACTTTTTCAATTTGATACTCAGTATTTGAAATTAACAATTTTATCTTCATATTTTTTTTAAGAAAGCCATTTTTGACTCTTATCAGAACCATAACACCTAAGTAAGAGTCATACCATGAATCTATTAATAATGCTTTCAGAGGGCCATTATCTTTTCCTTTAGGGTAAGGGCATTTATAAATAATTTTCTGCAATAAATCTTTAATACCTTGACCAGTTTTAGCAGATACTGAAACTGTATCATCTGTTTCTATACCAATTAATTCTTTAATTTGAGATTTTACCCTATCTACATCTGAAGATGCTAAGTCCACTTTGTTCAAAACAGGAATAATTTCTAGATTAGCTTCTATTGCTAACCATGCGTTTGCAAGTGTTTGTGCCTCTACTCCCTGAGTTGCATCAACTATCAATAAAGCTCCTTCACATGCTGCCATAGATCTTGATACTTCATAACTAAAATCAACATGTCCAGGAGTATCTATCAAATTTAGAGTATATTTATTATCATTATTTACATGCTCTAATCTTACAGTTTGAGCTTTTATTGTTATTCCTCTTTCTCTTTCAATTTCCATTGAGTCCAATATTTGCTCTTTCATTTCTCGCTTAGATACACCTTCGCAATATTCTATCAATCTGTCAGCTAGAGTAGACTTTCCGTGATCAATGTGGGCAATAATAGCAAAGTTTCTTATAAAAGTATCAGTCAATATCAATCTCATAAATTAAATGTAACTTATATTTCATTTTGCTCTCTCCATGCCTTAAACATTATTAAACTCCATAATTTGTAAGTCAATTTTTTATCACCTTTTAAAAAAGCTTGAAAGAAAAATTTTAATTTTTTGTGACTGATAATATCGTCATTCTTTGATATTATATCATAAGCCCAGTCTTTAAGTGGTCCTTTTAACCATAAATCTAATGGTGGTTCAAATCCTTGTTTTTTTCTAGCATAAATTTTTTTTGGAAATTTTAATGCTAATATATCTCGTAATATTGCTTTATCCATATTATTATAATTTAAATACTCATCAGGCAAACTCCATACGAACTTTACAAGATCGGGATCCAGATAAGGACACCTTACTTCTAAGCTATTTGCCATAGAAGCTCTATCTATTTTTACTAGTAAATTGCTAGGTAGGTAGGTTAATAAATCTCTTAGCATCAGATATCTATAATTTGAAATATTATTTTTTTTAAACTTAAAAACTTTGTTAAAATAACTATCACTAAAATTATCGAAAATATAAACTCCTTCATCCGGCCTCCACCTTGAAAGCTCGTCATTATACATGCTTTCTATATTAGGATGACTGATTTTTCTAATTTTCTTTCCTAATGACCTTAATGTTTTTACTCTACTAGAACTGAAAATATAAGATAGCGTATCTATATTTTTTAACAAAAAACTGGGGCCATCCTCCAATTTGCTCCATAAATTTGAGATATTTTTATATCGGGGGTAACCTCCAAATAATTCATCAGCACCGTCTCCAGACATGGCAACTTTAACTTTTTCTCTAGCAAATTTTGATAACAAGAAAGTAGGTATCTGCGAAGGATCTGAAAAAGGTTCATCATAGTATTTGACTATATTGGGAATAATATCCACGCAATCATTACTATTTAGAACTTTTTCATGATGGTTAGTTTTTAATTTAAGCGATACTTCTTTGGCAAAAGAAGACTCATCTTTAGTTTTATCTTCAAATCCTATGGAAAATGTATCTATTTTTTTTTCTCTTTCCTTTAATGATAACACTAAATTAGAGCTATCAATTCCTCCTGATAGAAATGCGCCTACAGGTACATCTGATACTAATCTAGTCTGAGTTGCTTTTCCTACTCTTAATTTAACTTCTTCTAAAGCATTTCTATAAGTACCTTTAAAAGGTTTTTCTCTTTTTTTTGCAAATTCTGAAAATGTATTCCAATATTCTTCTATTTTAATTTTTTTGTAAAAATTAAATTTGAGGATCTTGCCTGGACTTAATTTATTTGTTCTATCTAAAATACAAAGCGGATCAGGTACATAACCATATCGTATATAATCATTAGAAATATTATAGTCAATTTTTTTTTCATAGTACCTTGATGACATTAAAGCTTTAATATCAGAGCTAAAAAAAAAATTATTATTTTTATCTTTACTATAATAGAGAGGCTTTTCTCCAAATTTATCTCTTGCCAACCATAAATTTTTATCTTCTAGACTATATGCGGCAATAGCAAACATTCCATCTAACATCGAAATTGTCTTTGTAAAACCAAATTTACTAATCAGTTCTAAAACTACTTCTGTATCTGAATTAGTTTTCCAAATTATATTTTTTTCTAATACCCCTTTTTTAAGATCTTTAAAATTATAGATTTCTCCATTAAAAACTATGATCCATTTTTTGCAAGAAGAAATCATTGGTTGTTTAGCATCTTTAGATAAATCAAGAATGCTTAGTCTCTGAAAAGCAATTCCCAATTTATTTTCTGAGTCAGCTATATGACCTTTGTCATCTGGACCTCTGTGATATATTTTTTTGGACATATTTATAAGGTCTTGAACTGTATACTCCCAATTCTGCCAAACCTTATCACTTAAAATATATCCGACAAATCCGCACATTTTAATATTGGTTAACTTGTTTTTTACTGGTTATTTTTTTTTCGAAACCCGTTAGCCAATTTCTAGGTTTATTTATATCCATTTTAGTAAACACTTTTAAACATCTATACATCCATACTAAATAATTACTAGGAAAATAAAATTTAGATACTAAATACAAAATTAAATAAATAGAAAAAGCTTGCTTATTTAAGAACTTATTGTAAGTATTTGCTCTAGACAAAGACCTCTTAAAAGCCATTTTTATTAATTCTTTATCAATACCTTTATTTTCTTCACAAAATCTAATAAGTGCCAAAATTGACTCATATCTACTTCTTCTTATTTGCGAGGATAAGCTGACTGAAGACCCTTGGATTGGCATCCTTGCGACTATTTCTTTTACAAAAACTCCTCTACCTGATGCAAAAAGTCTTAAAAAAAGAACTTGATCTGGTGAAACAAAATTTTCGTCGCAACCTCCTGAATCTAAGAATCTTTTAACAGAAACTAGAACACAACTAGAGTTTGCAGGACAATTTTTTATAAATTTTTTTAATCCTTCTTTTTTAGTTTGAATTCTATAATTATAAATTTTTTTATTACTTTTAGTTACTTTATCTTCATGAATTAAACCATAGATAAACTCTACTTTAGTTTGCCTGGCAATTAATAGCATTTTGGATGTAGATTGATATGAAATTTTATCATCTCCATCCAATAACCTAATCCAATACCCTTTTGCAATATAAATAGCCTCGTTTGTTGAATAAGAGGCACCCATATTTCTTCTTTTAATTATTTTAACTTCTCCTGGAAGTTTGCTTTTTAAGCTTTTAATTATTAAAAAACTGTTATCATTAGAACCATCATCTACAAAGATATATTCCCTTTTGTGGGAACCTCCTTCTTTAGACAAAGCTTTTATGACTGATAACAGATAATTTTTTTTATTGTATAAAGTAATTATATAAGTTACAAAGTTTTTATTTTTTTGGTTTAAATTAAATTTTTCTATTATATTTTCCTCGAAATATTATGCTTATTAAATTATGATAAAAAATAAATTTCTAAAAACAAAGTTTTTTTTTAAGACTTATTTAAATGATTAATTTAAAAATTATTTTTTTTATTTTGGGTGTTCTCGTCTCAGTGCTTAGTTTAAGTATGATTATTCCTTTAGCCTTGAACTTCTTTGTTTATGGAAGTTTTTATGTATTTTTCTCAAGTTTTTTAATTTCTTCTTTTTTTGGATTTAGTTTAATATTAGCTTTTAGAAATAATGATAAAAAAATAGGGGTTAATGACACTATAATTGTAACTGTACTCTCACTTCCAGTGTTATGCTTTTTTGCAAGCCTTCCTTTTTATTTTGATCATAATATCTTAAAATTTTCAGACGCATTTTTTGAAGCCACATCTGGTCTAACAACTACAGGTGCAAGTATTTACGATAATGTAGAAAATTTGTCGTTGGGATTATTGGTTTGGAGATCTTTAATACAATGGTTAGGAGGAATAGGTATAATAATTTTTGCTATAGCAATCTTACCTATTTTAAATATTGGTGGAATGCAATTGTTTACTCAAGATTGGAAAGAAAAAGACTTTGATTTGCATTATAGATCTAAAGAATTAGCAAAATTAGTAGGAATAGTATATTTATCTTTTACTTTTTTTATTTTTTTATGCCTGTGGTTCCTTGGAATGCCTGCCTTTCAAGCTTTTTGTCATTCACTAACTACTGTGGCGACTGGCGGTTTCTCTACTAATAATAATTCAATAGCTCATTATAATAGCCTTCCAATAGAACTAACTATTATAATAGGAATGATATTAGCAAGCCTTCCATTCACTTTATATTTATCAACATTTAAAAAAGGCATACAAGCCTTTAAAGATGCTCAAGTATTCATATTTTTAATATTGATACTTTTTTTTACTTTAGCTCTTTCTAGCTGGAATTATTTTCAAAGTAATTTAAATTTTTTTGTTTCTTTAAGAATAGCCTTATTTAATGGAGTTTCTGTAATAACTGGAACTGGATATTCAACAGCGAATTTTTCTAGTTGGGGTTCTTTTCCTAGTGCATTATTATTAATAATGATGCTTATAGGTGGCTGTACTGGATCAACTACTGGTGGAATAAAGATATTTAGAATTCAGTTACTATATTTTGTTTTGATAAAGGAGCTTAAAAAAATTAATTCCCCAAGGTCAGTTTTTTCTTCTAACTATAAAAATCAAGTTATAAATGATGATATTATAAATTCAGTAATGGTGATTATTTTATTATTTCTTGGCGGTATTTTTGTAATTTCTTTAATTTTTTATATGTATGGATATGATTTTATTACAAGTGTATCTGCTGCTATAACTTCAATTTGTGTTGTAGGTCCTGGATTAGGAAATATAATTGGACCCGAAGAAAGCTTTTATACTTTACCCTCAAACCTTAAAATTATTTTATCAGGAGCAATGATTATGGGAAGATTAGAATTTATTGCTTTCTTTGTCTTATTACTGCCAAGCTTTTGGCGCCAAAAGTAATATTTTTTAACTCTGAACCAATAATAATTAATGATGGGATTAGAATTAAAACTAGGAATGTAGACGATAACAACCCAAAAACAATTGTTATTGCCATTGGCTTTAAAAATTGAGCTTGCATGCTTTTTTCGAATAGTAAAGGTGTTAATCCTCCAATAGTTGTAAATGATGTTAGCAAAACTGCTCTTAATCTTTCTTGTGCCCCCTTTATGACAGACTCTAAAATTTCTTCACCCTTATTAATTTTCTCAAATATGTTTGCAACTAAAATTATAGAATCATTTATAACTATTCCTGCCAAACCTAAGACAGCTACTAATGATAATATGGTAATATCAAAGCCTGTTACCCAATGTCCTAATATTACTCCTATCAGTATAAAGGGAATTATTGACATTATACTAAGAGGAAGAATGTATGACTGAAATATAAATGCTAATATTACAAATATTACACCTAAGGCGAGAAATGCACCTCTTTTCATATCTTCGAATGTGTCTGCTTGCTCTTCAGATCTGCCTGCTAATTTCCAATTTAAATTGTAATTATCTTCTATTTTACTTAACACCTTTTTTTCAAAGTCACTAAAAAAATAATCAGGATTTAATATGCCTTCATTTATTTCAGCAGTAATTGAAATTTCTCTAAAGCCATTTCTTCTCTTAATTATTGAAAAGTCTTGTTTTTTTGATATTTCAACTACTTCACCTAAAGGGACTAAAATGCCTTTAGGAGACTTTATAAGAAAGGAGTTTATATTAGACATATTTAAATTTTTCGGGTCAGTTCTAATAATTAGTTCTATTTCTTCCTGACCTCTAAAAAAACTAGCAACTGAAACTTCATCAAAATTTTCTCTAATTTTTTTTGCGGTATACTTTGTATCAAACCCTAGGCTTTTTCCTTTTTCGGTTACTGAAAAAGATATTTCTCTTTTTCCGATTGGTAAGTTATCCTTTACATAAGAAACTCCCTGGTATAATTTAAGTTTCTCTTTAATAAATTCTGATGCAATTTTCATTTCTCCTAAACTCGAGCTTTTTGACATTAACCTAATATCTATATCCAATCCAGGTGGTCCTCCTTTTCTTTCTTTTATAATTAAACTTTTAAGGCCCTCTTTCTCTGGTATAACTTCTTTCCATGCTTCTATAAGATCAGTTGTTCTAATCTCCCTTTCTTCAGAAGGTTTTAGCTCTACTATCATACCACCTATGTGATCCCCTTTCTCTTTTGTAGAATCTCTGCTTCCCCACATTGGCTTTCCTATTGTTCCATAAACGTTCTTTACTACTTTTGCCTTATCTATTATCTCTAGCGAATTTTCTAATGTTTCGGAAAATTCAATTGTATCCTTTTTAAGATTGCCTGGAAAAAAATTGTAATTCACCAAGATTATATTACTTTCCGGGGAAGGGAAAAAATAAAATTTTACTAATCCCATCTTTAATAAAAAAACAGAAAAGATAAGAAGAGAAAATGCTAAGGATAAAGTTGTATATCTAAACTCAATAGATTTTTTTAATAAAAAATAAAAATAGTTATTATTTAAATAAGTTAAATATATATTTAAATTTAAAAATTTTTTGTTTGTATTTAAATTATTGGCTGACAATGAATGACTCAAATGCCCTGGTAAAACAAAAAAGCATTCAAATAAGCTTGCCAAAATAACACTTATTACTACTAAAGGAATTGCTTCTATAACTTGTCCTATAACACCAGTGATTAAAAAAACTGGTGCAAAACCTGCTACAGTAGTTAAGGACGCAGCTGTAACAGGCCCTAACATTTTTGAAACTCCTATGTAAGAAGCTTTGAAAGCATCATGATTTTTTTCATATTGATAATCTATATGTTCTGCAACTACTATTGAGTCGTCAACAATTATTCCTAACATCATAATTAAAGCGAACAGGCTGATCATATTTATAGACTGTCCTGTAACTAACATAATTGCCAAAGTAGCAGATATTGCAGCTGGAATACCTAAAGCCACCCAAATCGCAACTCTAAATCTCAAAAATAAAAAAAGTATAATTAAAACTAGTACTAGTCCTCCAATACCATTTTTAAGTAATAAATTAATTCTATCTCTAATTAGTTGTGACGATAAATCATATATTTGAATTTTAATATTTTGATTAATCTGAGAATTATAATCCTCAATAGTATTTTCTAATACTTTTGTCATTTTTAAAACATCAGTACCTAACGATCTAAATACCCTTAAGGTTAAGGCTGGGTTTGAATTGCTTATGCCAAAACTTTCATCCTCTTTTGAAGCTTCGTATACATTAGCTAAATCTCCTATCTTTATATCTTTTTTTGTGTTGGAAGAATTAAATATAATTTTTTTTATTTTGCTTATTGTATCATTTGTACCAGAGGTTCTAAGTTGCAGTAATTTATCATCCTTCAAAACACCAGAAGGAATACTTTTTAAATTTTTAAAAATTTCGTTATTTAAGTCATTTATATCTAATTTATTAGAAAACATTGCAACTGGATCTGTATCCACATATATAACTTGCTTTCTGAGACCATCTATATCTACTTTATCTATACCCTTGTCTAGCAAAACTTGCCTAATATCTTTAGCAATAATTTTTAATTGATACTCTGAAGTCTCGCCTGTTACTAAAATCAGTCCAATTTGTTCATATGGTGTAATAACTTTACTTTCTGGATCTTTAGAATCTTCTGGTAAATTATTTAAAGAATTAATAGCTCTCTCAACATCTGTCAAAGCTCTCTGCATATTAGTATTATTCCTAAATTCTAAAAGAATATTTGCAATTCCTTCTTTTGCAGTAGATTTAGTGTGCTTAACTTTATCAATGTACCTTACCTTCTCCTCTATCGGCTTAATAATTGACTTCTCTATATCTTTTGGACTAGCTCCTGGCCATTCTACATTAATAGTAATATAGTCTATTGAATAATTAGGGAAAAATTGAGTATTTAAAACCTTACTCGCATAAAATCCTAATATAACCATCAATAAAAGAAATAAGTTTGCTGCTGTTTTATGGTTAAGCATTGAATGAAATAATGTTTTTTTCATATTTTAATCTGTAATGGAATAATAATTGTTTCTACTCTGAAAACTATCTAATCTAGTTAATATCATTAAAGAGCCTGGAATAAATTCTCCTGATAATATAAGTTCATTTCCTATATATCCCTCAACATTAACGTCTACCCTTATTGGTTTATTATCCTTTAAAACAAAAATATATTTTTCCTGGTAAACCGAGCTCTCAGGAACTTTAATAGCTTCTGCTATTGTTTTTCCTTGAAATATAACTTCTACAAATACTCCTGGTCTTATAGGGTCATCTTTAGAAATATTACTTAGTTTTGCATACATATTAAGGCCTGCTAAATCCTCATTTATGACACTATCTATTCTATTAAGCTTAGCTTCATAAATTTCATTAAATTTTGATTTTTTCCATCTTATTTTTATTTTTCTTCCTATTAATTCTTTATTATTTCCTAATTCTGTAAACTTTCCTTCACCTACAAAAAACTTTACCTCTAATTCTGAAGTATTAATTAGCTTGGCGATTGAGTCTCCTGATATAATTTCACTTCCCAGATCTATTGAATTGTCTGTTACTTTTCCTGCAAATGGTGCTTTATAATTTGTAAAAGATAGATTTTTTTTTGCAATTTTTAACATGGCTTCTGCATCTTTAATATTAATTTTTATAGAATTTACTTTGTATTCTTGTTGAGAGTATTGTGTTTTTGACTTAGATAACTTAAGATCAGCATCATCTAAAGCTTTTTGAGAAACAGTATTTCCAAATAGCTTTTTTTTTCTTTGAAAGTCCTCTTCAGCCAATTGCAATTGTTTATCTGATTCTCTTAATAAAAGCTTAGTTTTATCTAACTCAATCTTAAGATCATCTAAATAAGCTTTTTTCCTAATTAAATCTTGCTCAAACTCAAAAGAGTCTATCTTGAATAAAACTTCTCCTTTTTTTACCTCATCAGAATTAAATAACTTTGGTGAAATAAATACTGTCTTTCCACTTAACTTTGAAACGATGCTGATTTCATTTTTTCCTGTTATTCTTCCAAAAAATAAAAATTCTTGGTTAATTGGCTCAGGATAGAGAATTTTGGTTTTGACGGGTATTTTTTTTTCTTCTTCTACCAAACTTACGTTATCTGATTTCAAAATTTTTAATAGGAATAATACTAAAACTAAAATAAAAAATACAAGGAGTGGGTATAAATAAAGTTTATATTTATAACGTATATTCATATTGTATAAGTCTTTTGATGTTCATTCTGAAGTTCATTTTGCAGTTTATTTAGAAATTCAGCTTTTGTATAGTCACATTTAATAGGTTTTAATATTTTAACTTTAACTTTCCTATTATTTTTAATAAATGAATTTTTAGGCCATGCTAAGCTAGAACCAATATAAACAGGATAGACTTGATGTTTACAAAACCTTTGTAAAGCATAAATACCAGGCTTCATATTTCCAATTTTATTATCAGTTTGCCTGGTTCCTTCAGGAAAAATTATTACCTTGTAGTTGTTATTTAAAGAATACCAAACTTTTTCCGAAAGATTTTTAATAGACTTAATTCTTTCTTTTCTATCTATAAAAATATTTCCAAGTCTCATTGCATACCATCCATAAATAGGTATAAATTTAAGCTCTTTTTTAACTACGTAGATAGCTTTATCAAATTTTTTTAAAAAAAAAATAGTATCAAAAGCTGATTGATGGTTTGCTGCAATTAAATACCCTTTATTTTTAAATATATATTTATTTTCATATATTACCTCAGCTCCTATAACTTTTTCGAATGAAAAAATTATTAAATTCGCCCAAAATTTAACAGCAAAACTTGTCAATTTTTTTGAGACTAAAAGTGGCAAAAACAGAATACCAAAGAAGAAAATAGTAAAATAAAATATTGAATTGAAAACTATAGATCTTAATATCATTGAATTATATAACCAAATATAACAAATACTTAAAGTACTCTACCAGTAAAAACTGTATTAATTTAATATCTTTAATAAAATTTTTTTCAAATCTTATATTGCTATTAACAGGATTAGCATAAAAACTTAGGCCATCCCCTCTTTTAGAAAGTATTAGCATACTTCTTGGCATATGATAGTCAGAAGTTATAATTAATATATTTTTAATTTTATTTTTATTAGACCAGGTAATTATTTCATTTGCGTTTTCTAATGTAGATTCTGATTTTTTATCAATAAATACTCTTCTCATCTTTAAAAAATCTACAGGGATTATTTCTTCTATCTCTACAATTTTATCCACTCCAGATATCAATAAATAGCTTTCTGGATTTTCCTTAAAAATTTTAATTCCTTCAGCTATTCTTCCTTTTCCCCCAGTTAAAACTGCGATTCCATCAATATTGTAGTTGTCAGATTTTTGATAACTCTTGATAGAAAAATAAAACCTAACAAAACCCACTATTAGAAAAATTATTATTAGTGCAACTGTTATAAATAAGAATTTTCTAAACATAGCCATTAAAAAATTCTCCTCAAAGTATACCTTAGAGTAAATATTAAGTTCAAATAGCAAATCATATTTTGTAGAAATATAAAAATAATAATTGTCTCATAATTTTCTACTGTAAAGATTGAGGGTTTTTTAAAATTGCTTTCAAAAAAATTAAAAGAAAAGTATGCAGAAAATATCCCTAAGAATTGAAATAATAAATATCCTAAACTTATATTGTAAAGCAAATCTCTATCTTTCGCCCCAAAATTTCTAGACTTCTCCAAGAATACTTTTAATTTTTTAACAAAGTCAATTTGCAAGACAACTAAAATAGATAGAAATAAAAAAACTGAAAATCCTAATAAAAAATAATTATCTGAATTATATTTATGATAATCTATTTTTTTATCAAGTATTTGTGCTCCTTGAAGAACTTCATCAACTTTTTTATTTTCTTTTTCTAAATCGAGTTTCTTATTTTTCTTAAGAGTTACTTCAAAAACTTCAGGAACTAAATCCTCATCGATCAATTCTATTTTTTTTTTTAATTTTTCAAGAATAATTTTTTTTTCTACCTCCCTAACTGAAATAATATTTGTATTGAGACTCAGCCCAGAAAATATTAAATCTTTCTTTTCTTCAAAATTATTAGATATTTTAGGAACTAAAAGAATATAAGAGGTTTTATGTTCATGAAATAAAATATTATTTAAAAAGGGAATATTTATTATAATTACTAAAGAAAAGAAAAAATTAAAAATACAATGCCCTAAGTAGTCTAGTAAGTTAGAAGGAAAGCATTTAATTCCTAAATATTTGATAAATTTATAGTTCATTGTCTAACAAGATTAAAATTCTCTATTTTATAACTCTCATTGTAACTTAATATAGCTGAATTATTTATACTTCTAAATGAGATGATAGTAGTTCCTATTTTTTTTAAAGCTAATAGTAAGTAAGATATTTTTTTTTCATATTCACGATCTAATCCATTAAAAAAATTATCTAAAAGTAGAATTCTAGGCCTTGTTATTATAGCCCTGGCGAATTGTACCATTTTTTTTTCATAATTGCTTAAATGGAGTATGTTTTTTTCTAAAATTTGATTTATATTTAACCAAGAAACTAGCTCATTAACTGCTATTTCTATTTCATCTTTACTTTTATTTGTCATTATTAAGGGTAGTATAATATTTGCTTCTACACTTAGATTATCTATTAAATCATTATCTTCAAAAACTAAACTAATTTCGCTATGCAATGCTGACAATTCAGTTCTACTTAACTTATTAACATTTTTACCCAATATGTAAAGATTTCCAGTATCAACTTTATCTTTAAGTCCCAATATTTTAAAAAGCTTGGTTTTTCCTGATCCTGCCTTTCCCTCAATAGAAATTAAGCTTCCAGATGGTATAAAAATATTAATATTACTTATTAATGTTTTGTTTTCATTAAGTTTTATAAAAATATTTTCTAGCCTTATCAATTTATTTACCCTTTAGCACTTATTTGTTATATTTTAATTCAAAATAATTAAGAAGTTAAATACAAAAATTATGCTAGTTGAATGCCCAAAATGTAAATCCACTTTCAGAGTTCCTGAGGAAAAAGGAAAATTAAGCTTTTCTAAATTTAAATGCAGTATTTGTAACCATATTTGGGAAAAAAATATAAAAATAAAAAATCCAAAATTACCTGCAAAGAAAAAATCAGAAAAAGCTTTCAAGCATATATTAATTCTAAACTTTATATTAATCATTATTACAATTATTGTAATAGTGCTTTACAAAGATAAACTTGTTTATATAGACGTATATTGGACAGAATTATATAATTTTTTCTTAAATTTAATACCAATCAAGTAAATTTTTAATGTATTCTTTTTCCTTAATACTTCTACCCTTTTGATTATATCTAGTATAAAGTTCCTTAGCTATTTTTTGAGCTTTTTGAATTTTAACTTTTTTGGGAATTTCTATAGTTCCCCCTAATGAAGTTCCTTGGTATTCTAAGTTATTATTCGAGTCACTAAAGTTTTTTTCATATTGATTTTCTATATTATTTTCTTTTTGAGATGAAGAGTTTTGTGCAAAATTATTATTGTACCTCATTCTCTCCATTCCTCTACGTAACATTTCTGTAGCTCTACCTTGAGCATTTGAGGCTTGATCAGGTCTTCCACCTTCTAACTCTCTTGTTGCCTGCCTCATAGCTCTATCAGCCCTTCCGAGTTCCTGAGGAATTTCATTTTCTGACTCACCAATATCTCGCATGATATTTCCTAATGTATTTCTTAAATTTTCCTGTCTTTCCTTTGACGTTCTGCCCCCACTTCCCTCTGAACTTTGCTTAAACTTTCCTCTGTTTGCAGCCTCATTAAATGTTTCTTCCATTATCAGCTCTTGCTCATTAAGAAGTTCTGATAACTTATTGATAAATTCCCTTTTTTTTTGCTCTTTAAAAAGCTGATTTTTGTCTAATTTTTTTGGATTTTTTATAGAATCAGCTAATTGCCTTAATTCTTGAACTTTTTCATCCAGATTCTCCTTAGTTCCTGTTTTAAGTAAATCCTCTAAATCTTTGGTCGCTTTTTTTAGTTGCTCTTTAATATTATTTTCATTATTAGAAAAAGAGTTTCGTCTATCTTGTTTATTGATATCTAACAAACTCTGAATGGACTCTTTAAATTTATCAACATTGGTGCTTACTTTTTCTGTGTCTCTTTGATTTATACTGTCAAATAAGTTTTGTTCTATTTGTTCTAAATTTTTTTTTACTGAAAAAACCTCTCCTTCTTCTACAGCAATTGCTAACTCCCACAAGTCTTTATAGAACGAGCTTTTATAAGATATAGGAATCTTTTTAAGCTCATTTAATTTAGAAATAACAGTAAAGTATTTTTCCTTTATTAACTCATCGAACTCAAAATCTTTCTCTTCTAATATAATATTATCTATGATTTTCTTTGCTTCATATAAAGATATTTTTCTTTTTGCTAGGTCGGTTCTTACCTCATAAATTAATTTTGCTTTTAAGGAGGTGAATTTTTTTTCAGGTATAAAAATATTTTTGTAAATTGTTCCTTTTTGATCCAAATCATCATAAAAGTTAATATTTATATTTGAATTATTTCCTGCCCATATATGACTAGACATGTTTTTAAAAAACATACTCTTAAATAAATTTTTATTATCTTTCGAAACTGGCAAATCATATCTTAATTGTTTTTCTATAAAATGTTCAAAACCAAATGGTTTGGTGAAAGTAACATAACCTTTTACTATTCCGTAATCATCCTTAGCTTCTGTTAAAAACTTTAAACTAACCCCATTGACTACTTCTGGATTAGATAAAAATTTTACTTCAGGCTTTTCATCTTCAATTATATTAAGATAAATATTTATTTCAGTATTATCTTTTGTTTCAATTTTGAGGTTTTGACTATACATTAATTTATAATTTATATTTAAATTGTCATTATCTTTACTATAATATTCGTTTTTTTTATCTATAGTAATTTTCATTTTTTTGGAACTCTCACCAAATGTTTGTAATAATAATTCACTTGAAAAAGGAACATTAATTTTTCTTGTTTCCTCATTATTAAAATTTTTTATCTCAATCTTTCTTTGTGGCAACATTGTATATGCAGGTGGCTTTAAACGTGCTAATACATTATATTTTTCTTTCAATTTATCTACTTTGTTTAAATTAATAACATATATTTTTACTAAGTTTTGTTTCAATACGTTATTATTTAATCCCCAAAAAATAGATAAAATAAAAAACAAAATAAAAATAAACCTAACTTTTAAAGGATCTACTGCTTCTAAGGTTATTTTTGGAAAATAATAAACCAGATCTTTAAGACTTGCTCTTGTTTGCTTTATGTGAGCATCCCACATTAATAAATTAGTTTTATCTCCTGCAGGAATGTCTTTAATTGCTGATAAAGGGTTTATATTTGTATAGTTTTTACTCTCCAACCAAACTATAGTGCTTTTAATAGAAATAAAACTAAGCTTTTTTTTATAAAAGATTAAAATAAAGATCATAAAGGCCAATAAAGCAATTAGAGTAGTTAAATGATAGTAACCTGATAATAAATTCCAAAATCCAAATGTAGAAAATGTAAATAAAAATAATAGAGATAAAAAAGATATAAAGATATATTTGAGGTTTTTATTTAAGTTTAATAATAACTGAATAGTTCTAATTTTAAGAAAATTGTATAACATAAATTATTTTAACCAATTAGGTATTTTCTCTAATTTTATAAAATCATCTGCTTCCATTTTATTTCTAATTTTATAAAACATTTTCTTATGGACTAGTATTTCTGGAATTAAACTCCTGCTATTATAAGTTGATGACATAGTGGCTCCGTAAGCTCCTACATTATCTATAAACAGAAGGTCATCTTTTTTAATATCGCTATCCAAATTAGCATTTTCAGCAACTACATCTGCTGATTCACAAATTGGACCGACAATATCAAAAAAATCAGAATTTGACTTATTTGATTTGATTATAACATGCTTTACATTGTGCCTAGCATCATAAAGTGCTGGTCTTAAGAAATCATTCATACCAGCATCCACTACAATGAAATTTTTCTTATCATTTTTTTTTTTATAAATTACTTTTGTTACTAAAATACCGGCATTAGCTACAATAAACCTTCCTGGTTCTATTATTATTTTCTTTTTAGTGCTGCTATATATATTCTTAATTAAGTTTGTATATTCTTTTGTTAAATCAACATTTTTTTTATCAGAGTAGTTAACTCCTAGGCCTCCTCCTAAATCAATATTTTTGATTTTTATGTTTATACTTTCTAATTTTTTGCAAAATCTTTCAATCTTTTTAAAAGAATTATTAAATGGTTTAATTTGTAAAATTTGAGATCCTATATGCATATCAACCCCAACTATATTTAAAAATGAACTATCTGAAGCCAGCTTGTATACTTTTAGAGCTTCGGTTATGGATATACCAAACTTATCTGTTTTTTTACCTGTAGATATTTTAGGATGACCTCCGGCTTCTATATCTGGATTAATCCTTACAGCAATATTGGCTTTTATATTCTTTTCTCTAGAAATTTTCTCTATTGTATGTAGCTCATGTAATGACTCAATATTAAATTGTAAAATTTTATGATCTATAGCTTTAGAAATTTCTAAATCTGTCTTCCCTACTCCTGAAAAAACAATCTTTTTTCCAGGAATACCAGCTTTTATAGCTCTGATTAGCTCTCCATATGATACAACATCTGCTCCTGCGCCCTTTTTTGCTAGCAACCTCAAAATTGATATATTGGAATTAGCTTTTACTGCATACGCTATCAAAACATTACAGTTTTTTAACTTATTTGATAATGCATTGAAGTTACTTAAAATTCCTTTACTAGAATAGAGATAAAAAGGCGTATCAATTTTTTTGCAAATTTTTTCTATAGAAATCTGCTCGCAATGCAGCTTTTTATTATTATATGAAAAACCTTCCATTATTTAAAAGTTGTAACTCCTTTCTTTTTCTATTTTTGCTGGATTACTTTGTTCTTTTATTTTAGAAACAGGAATATCTCCCTTCTTGCCACAGGCAAGAGAAAGAGAGAGCAACAAAAATGAAAAAATTATTTTAGCCATTTTTCCTTTGCTAATAAAATTTCTTTTTTTACGTTTAAGGGAGCAGTTCCACCTATACTAGTTTTGCTATTAATAGACCTTTCTAAACTAATAGCAGCAAGTAAATTTTTGGAAATTTTTGGATTGATTTTTTTTAAATCTTTAAGACTTAATTTTTCTAAAGACAATCCTTTTTCTTCAGCAATTTTAACTATTTTTCCAGTCAATTTATGAGAGTCTCTAAAATTCATATTAAGTTCTTTGACAAACCAATCTGCCATATCGGTAGCAGTCAAAAATCCTATAGAACACATTAATTTCATTTCTTTAGGTATAAACTTAATTGTCTCAATCATGCCTATCATTGCATTCAAGCAACTTTTTGTTGTTTCAATACTGTCAAATAAAGGCTCTTTGTCTTCCTGCATATCCTTTGAATAGGCCAAAGGTAGCCCCTTCATTACAGTAAATAAGGCTACATAATTTCCTATTATTCTTCCACTTTTCCCTCTTATTAACTCGGCCGCATCAGGATTTTTTTTCTGAGGCATTATGGATGATCCAGTTGAATACTTATCAGACAAAGTTACAAAATTGAATCCTGGCGAGCTCCAAATTATTATTTCTTCAGATAACCTACTTAAATGTATAAATATTAGAGAACACAAGTTTAAAATATCTAACACGAAATCTCTATCTGACACGGCGTCTAAAGAATTCCTCATTATTCCCTCAAAACCCATTTTATTTGCTGTTTCTTCCCTATTGATATTGTAATTAGTACCTGCTAATGCTGCACTACCCAAGGGAGATAGGTTATGCCTACTAAGACTAAAATAGCTTTCTCTGTCTCTGCCAAACATATTAACGTAGGCTAGTAAATGATGTGCTAATAATACAGGCTGTGCAGGCTGTAAATGGGTAAACCCTGGCATAATATCATTTATGTGTAATGTTGCCTTATCTAATAAGGCCTTCTGTAATTTTTTTAATAGATTATTTATATTTTTACATTCTTCTCTAGCCCAGATTTTTGTCGCTGTAGCAACTTGATCATTTCTAGATCTTGCTGTATGAAGCTTCTTTCCTGTAGATCCTATTATTTCTATAAGTCTAGCCTCAATGTGTGTATGAATATCCTCTAAGTCATTCTTAAATATCATTTTGTTATTTTTTATTTCTTCTCTAACTTTCAGAAGTCCATCCTTTATTTTCTTTGATTCACTTTTTTTGATAATATTTTGATTTGCTAACATTTCAGCGTGATGAATTGAGGCTTTTATATCTGCCTCATAAAGCTTTTTATCAAAGCCTATAGAAGCATTTAGATCAGACATAATCTCACTAGGCGTTTCGCTAAACCTACCTGCCCAAAGATTTTTTTTTCTTTTATTTATTTTATTTTTCATTTAACCTCTTATTTAAGGATATTCAATGAAGTCAATATCATCAAAGCTTTTTCTTATTTTATTTTTTATAATTATAATTTTAAAATCAGTTACAGTTTGGTCAAGTAATTTAGAAAAAATAAAAATAATAGAAAATAAAACTTATTTGAATAAAATTAAATTTTATGACTATAAAAAAAACTTAATTAATGTAATAGATAAAAAAATAGACTATTATATTATAAACTTTTGGGCTTCTTGGTGTGCGCCTTGTATAAAAGAAATGAGTAGTCTAAACCATTTAAAGAAAAAATTTCCTAATGTAAAAATTCTTACCATTAATCAAGATGAAGATATTGAGGATGCAAAGGAATTTTTTACTAAAAATAAATATGATAATTTAGAAAAGTATTATGATTATAAAAAAGAAATATCAAAAAACTTCGCTCTAAGAGGTTTGCCTACAACGTTTATTTTTAATAAAGAGTTTAAAGCTTTTGCAAAAGTTGAAGGGATAATAGAGTGGGAGTCAGAAGAATTTGTAAATTGGTTAATAAAATTCTAAATAAACCCATCTAAGTTTCCAAAGTTAACTTTATGCTTTTTAAAATTATTTAGTGTATCTTTAACAGAACTACCAATATCTACAGGCTTTGTAGCGTTCTTAATAACGAAAGTTTTGTAACCCAACTTTGCACTATCAATTGCTGTGTATTGAACACAGAAATCTAAAGCCAATCCTACAACAAAAACTCTTTTTATTTGTAGGGACTTTAAAATACCATCTAATCCTGTAGAAGTGACTTTATCATTCTCATAAAATCCGGAATAAGAATCAATATTTTTTCTAAATCCTTTTCTAATTATAAAATTAGCCTTTTCAATATTTAAATCTTTATGAAACTCAGCACCTTTTGTACCTATGATACAGTGAGGAGGCCAAATCACTTGTTTTCCATAAGGCATATCCTTGATTTCGAATACTTTTTTTTCAGGATTCGTCGAGGAAAAAGAAGTGTGGTCTTCTGGATGCCAATCTTGAGTAAGAACTATATATTTAAATTTTTCTTGAATTATATTTATTTCTTTAATTATTTTATCCCCATCTTTCACGGCCAACGAACCTCCCGGACAGAAATCATTTTGCACATCTACTATTATTAAAATGTCTTCATCAGTACGATTGAATTCTTTATCATAGGGTTTGGAAGAAGATTCGTGCGACAATAATAATTTTTTTTTAAAAAAAATAGTGCTTGCTAAAGTACTAAATAAAAGACTTCTTCTACTTAACATATCGATTACTCCATTCTTTATGGTTTTTATTAATAGTATCTAGTAATACTTTGTAAGTTTCACAATTAAAAAAATTAGGGTTTTTGGATATTATCTCTTTAGTTGACTTAAATAGTATTCCAAGATTAGCTTCTTTAAGCATAGCTAAATCATTGTAACTATCTCCTATTGCAATAGTATTAGAACTTAAATTATTCATAAATCTTATAACTTTTTTTTTGTGATCAGTCGCACATCTATTCACGCCAGAAATCATTCCATCCTTATCTACTTCTAAGTGGTGACAGAAAACTGTAGGAAAATTTAATTTTTTGAATATTGGACGAGACAAATTAAAAAAAGTATCTGATAAAATAATTACTTGATGATTCTTTCGTATCTCTGATAAAAATTTCTCTGCTCCTTTATAAGGATTAATATTCTTAGCTATTTCAAACAGTTCTTTTGCTTTGATATTTTCTCTTTTAAGAACTTTTATTCTGTTCTTCATTAAATTCTGATAGTTAGGAATATCTTTAGTTGTGAGTTCTAGTTCTTTAATATTTATTTTTTTTGCTAAAGTTTGCCATATCTCTGGAACCAATACACCTTCTAAATCAATGCCAATAAAATGCAAAATAACCTCTAAATTAATTTAGTAATTTCTGGAATAGTACTAAATAAATCACCAACTAATCCATAATCAGCTACTTGAAAAATTGGTGCGTCTTCATCTTTATTTATCGCCACAATTACTTTGCTGTCTTTCATTCCTGCCAAATGCTGTATTGCTCCTGAAATTCCAATAGCAATGTATAACTCAGGTGCTACTACTTTACCTGTTTGTCCTACTTGATAATCATTTGATATATATCCCGCATCTACTGCTGCTCTGCTTGCACCTACTGCTGCACCAAGTTTATCAGCAAGACTTTCTACTATTTTAAAATTTTCAGTTGAGCCTATTCCTCTACCTCCAGAAACAACTATTCTAGCAGACGATAGTTCAGGTCTTTCGCTCTTTGACTCTTCTTTACTAACAAATTTATTAAACTTTGCTTCTTCAGGAAGATTTAAAGAAATAAGCTTAGCATTTTTATTACTATTTTCATTGGAATATGGCTCAAAAGCAGTAGATCTAATAGTAATAAGTTTAATTTTTTCATCAGATCTGATTGTAGCTATTGCGTTACCAGCATAAATTGGTCTATCAAAAGTGTTTTTATCATGAATATTTGTTACATCAGATATCATTTGTTTATCTAAATTGGCAGCTAGTCTAGGCATAAAGTTTTTAGAAAAAGTTCCAGATGGAGATAAAATAAAATCATATTTAATAGAAAGCGTTTCTAAAATTTTTACAATCTCTTCAGCCAATAAGTTTTTTGGACTTGCTGAAAAATGATAAACATTTTCAGCATCTATTGAATTCAACACATCGTCATTTACTTCAGTATCAAGTATAAGAATATCAATATCCTCAGCAAGTTTTTTGGAAGCTGTTACTGTTGCTAAGCTAGATCTGCTAGGCTTTCCATTTTCTAGTTCTAGAATTAAAAGACATCTCATTATATCAATCCCTCTTTTTCTCTTAAAGTTTTAATAAGTTCTTCTACATCAGGTAACATTGTAACATTTCCACCTCTTTCTTTTGGACTTGAAACTTTAACAATTTTTAGACGTGGTTTATAATCAATATTTAATTCATCAGCAGAAACTTCTAAAATTTCCTTCTTCTTTGCTTTCATTATATTAGGCAAAGAAGCGTATCTAGGTTCATTTAATCTGAGATCTGAGGTAATTACTACTGGCAAATTAGCCTCCAATGTTTCTAATCCTCCATCTACTTCTCTAGTAACTAAAGCTTTCTTTTCCTTAATAATCACCTTGGATGCAAAAGTAGCTTGCGGCCAATTTAATAGAGCTGCCAGTTTCTGACCTGTTTGATTGAAGTCATCATCTATAGCTTGCTTTCCTAAAAAAGCAACGTCAACTTGTTCTCTTTTACAAAACTCTGCTAATATCTTAGCAACTCCTAATGGCTCCAAATCAATGTTAGCCATTACATGTATTCCTCTATCTCCACCTATTGCTAAAGCTGATCGTATGGTTTCTTTTACAGAATTGTCTCCTATTGATACAACAACTACTTCATCTAATATATTTTTTTCTTTAAGCCTCACAGCCTCTTCAATCGCAATTTCGTCAAAGGGGTTTATTGACATCTTCACATTATCTTTTTCTACACCAGACTCATCTGTTTTGACTCTTACTTTCACATTGTAGTCTATTACCCTTTTTACTGCTACTAAAGCTTTCATAAATATCCTAATTATAAATTTTATTACATTATATAATATTTTAATCTACATATATCTATTTATTTATATATATGTATTTTTTACAAGTAAAGTTAAATAAATTTAACTATGAGCTCCAAAACCCAAATATGATAACTATTAAAAGAATAGCAACAGCCTGAAATAAAACTCTCATTCTCATTAACTTTTGAGACCAGTTTTTATTAAAAGAGTCTCCTCGAGCCATAGCAAAAACTCCTAGTGTCAAAACTATAAAAACTGCTATAGAAAAAAATACAATACCGTAATTTAAAATTATTTCCATGCTTTAAAATATAAATTATGTATTATAATTGTAAATGTAAAAATATAATATGAATATGCAAGAAAAATTATTAGGGCCAGTTAATCAATCTAAAAACCTAACCAAAAATTTAGTTTTTTTTCTACATGGTTGGGGCTCAGATGGAAATGATTTGATTCAAATATCACATCATTGGGAAAATGAATTAAATAATATTTCCTTTTTTGCACCAGATGGACCGGAAGTATGTTCAGAAAACCCAAGTGGTAAGCAATGGTTTAATATTTTTACAGAAGATAAAAAAGAAATTAGTAAGGGCCTTGAAAAAGCATATATACTTTTAAATGAATATATAAATTCTCAACTAAGTAATTATAATCTAGGAAAAGAAGATTTTTTTTTAGTAGGTTTTAGTCAAGGAACTATGCTTTCTTTATTTACTTCGATTAGAAAAAAATGCAAAGGTATAATAGGGTATTCTGGAGCATTTTTAGATGGGGAGTTGCCAGAAAATATTATTAAAAATGACATATTATTAATTCATGGAGAGCTAGATTCTGTGGTTCCAATAATAAAAATGGAAGAAGCAAAAAAAAAGTTGGGCAATATGTGTAATACTATACAAACTAAATCTTACAGTGATTTAGAGCATTCAATAAATGAGGACGGTTTAATATTAGGATGTGATTTTATTAAAAAAAGACTTTGATGTATTTGTAATAGTCTTGTAAAATCCTTAGTAAAGAGAAGATTTAAGTGAGTGGAAGTTTAAATAGTAGTCCTTGTTTAGTTTTAAATGCTGATTATCAGCCATTAAGCTATTTTCCTCTATCTACATGGGTATGGAAAGATGCCCTTAAGGCTGTTTTCCTAAATCGAGTTAATGTCGTTTCT
>PAZF01000015.1 GCA_002715505.1 Candidatus Pelagibacterales bacterium | reverse complement strand
ATATACTATCATTACTAAATTAATCTTGTATTAGGTCCTTTTTCTTAGCCTTTCTCTATAATTTGAGGACTTTTTCTTTTCGGTTGCATTTTCATCTTTAAACTCTATAAGTATAATCAAACGTGTTACTGTTACTCTTATTGAATCTAACATATTTTCAAACATTGAAAAAGCTTCCCTTTTATATTCATTAAGAGGATCTCTTTGTGCATATGCTCTAAGACCAATACCTTGTCTTAAGTTATCCAACGATAACAAATGCTGTTTCCATTGTTGGTCCAGTACTTGTATTATAAGCTGTTTTAAAATAAAGTTAAAATTATCAATACCAATCTGGCTAATCTTATTTTCTAAAATATGTTTTATATTTTGAATAATTTCTTTTTTAATGCTCTCTTTATCATTAGACCTAATATTTTTAATTAGCAAACCTAAATTATTTTTTAATTCACTAGTAATTTTTTTTTTGTGGTTTTCTTCATCTTGTTCATCAATAACAGAAAATTCTATTATATTACTTACAGTTTCTTCCATTATTTCTAAAAAAAAATCATAAGAACTTTTTGTGTTTAAAATATCTTTTCGCTGTGAATAAATTACACTTCTTTGATCATTCATTACGTCATCAAATTTAAGTAAATTTTTTCTAATTTCAAAATTTTTATTTTCTACTTTTGACTGTGCTTTTTCTATAGCTTTGCTTATCCAAGGGTGGATTATTGCCTCTCCTTCTTTTAGCCCTAAAGTTTTTAAAATTGAGTCTAGCCTTTCTGATCCAAAAATTCTCATTAAATCATCTTCCAAAGAAATAAAAAATTTTGATGATCCTGGATCTCCTTGCCTTCCTGATCTTCCTCTTAACTGGTTATCAATTCTTCTACTTTCATGTCTTTCAGTTCCAACAACATAAAGCCCACCATTTTCCATAACCCTATTTTTATTAAAATTAATTTTTTCCAGTTGTTTATCATTATTTATTTTTTTTTCTTCATAATTTCCTCCTAGTTGAATATCTGTCCCTCTTCCAGCCATATTTGTAGCAATAGTAACTGCATAAGGTTTCCCAGCTTGAGAAATTATATTAGCCTCTTTTTCGTGATATCTAGCATTTAAAACTTGATGCTTAATTTTTAATTTTCTAAGTTTTTTTGATATTAGTTCAGAAGTAGAAATATTAGTAGTTCCTACTAAGATTGGCTGACCTGCAGAATGTACTTTACTAACTTCTTTACAAATAGCATTCCATTTTTCTTCTCTGGTTCTATATATTTCATCATTATTATCTAAACGTATCATATTTTTATGGGTTGGCATTTGTACAACATCCAATGAGTAAATTTCAGAAAATTCAGCAGCCTCAGTTTTAGCTGTTCCTGTCATTCCTGCTAGTTTGGGATACATTCTAAAATAATTTTGAAAAGTAATCGAAGCCAAAGTCTGATTTTCATTTTGAATAATAACATTTTCCTTTGCTTCTATAGCCTGATGTAATCCCTCTGAATACCTTCTGCCTTCCATCATTCTTCCAGTAAATTCATCAACAATTATTACTTGGTTATCTTTTACTAGATAATCCTTATCTTTATGAAATAAAAAGTTAGCTTTTAAGCATTGATTAATAAAATGTAAAACATTGATATTATCAGGACTATATAAATTTTCATTTTTAATAATATTTCTTTCTAGTAGGGTTTTTTCGAAATATTCTATACCAATAGAGTTTAAGTTTATTGATTTTGACTTTTCATCAATTTCAAAATTTTCTGATGAAAGGTTTTTTACAAAACTGTTAATCTTTCTGTAGAAATCTGTGTTATCTTCTACAGGCCCAGAGATAATTAAAGGGGTTCTAGCTTCGTCAATTAAAATGCTATCTACTTCATCTATAATCGCATAATTAAAATCTCTTTGGCTAATTTCTTGTGGGTTAAATTTCATATTATCTTTTAAGTAGTCAAAGCCAAACTCATTGTTAGTACCATATGTGATATCACTTTCATATGCTTTTTTTCTTTCTGACTCAGGCATGCCGGAAAAGATATAACCTACAGATAGTCCCAGAAAACTATAAATGTTTCCCATCCATTGGCTATCTCTTTTTGCAAGATAATCATTAACAGTTACTACGTGAACTCCTTTTCCTGATAATGCGTTCAAATATGCTGCTAAGGTTGAAACTAAAGTTTTTCCTTCTCCTGTTTTCATTTCGGCAATTTTCCCATTGTGAAGAGTAATTCCTCCTAATATTTGAACATCATAATGCCTCTGATTTAGTGTTCTTATAGCTGCCTCTCTAACTGCTGCAAAGGCCTGAGGAAGAATACTATCTAAGCTTTTTCCCTTTATTATCATTTCCTTGAGTAGTTGGGTATTTTGTTTGAATTCACTATCTGATAGTTTCTTAACCACTTCCTCTTGATAGTTAACTTTTTCTAATAATTTTTTATAATTATTTAAAGTTTTCTGGTTGTGTGATAAAAAAAAATTATTTTTTATAAAAGAATACATATTTCTCAAACATATTTATTATTAATGTTGTATTTATAATAGGTTATATATTATTTTATAAACTTATGAAGAAAAAAACCATACAAATCTTTTCTAATATTAAACTTATAAATGGTTTAAATATTAAAACAATCAATACTGGAATTAAAAGTAAAACAAGAGAAGATGTTACATTAGTTGTTTTTGATGAACTAGCTAATGTTGCTACTTCATTAACAAAATCTAAAACTTGTGCACCTAATATTAACTGGTTAAAAAAAATTAAAAACTATGGAAAAGCTAAAGCTTTATTTATTAATTCAGGAAATGCAAATGCATATACAGGAAAAAAAGGTTACGAAAACGTTTTAAAAATTGTAGCGAGTATATCTAAAATTTATAAATGTAAGGAAAAAAGTATACTAGTGTCCTCAACGGGAGTAATAGGAGAGCAATTGCCTATAGAAAAAATACTCAGAGCTTTGCCTATAATAACTCAAAAAAAATATAAAAATAATCAATGTTGGTTATCATATGCTAAAGCAATAATGACAACAGATACATTTCCAAAAGCTAGTTACAAACAGATATCCTTAAAAAATAAAAAATATAATATTATAGGAGTATGTAAAGGGTCCGGAATGATAGCCCCAAATATGGCTACAATGTTGGCATTTATATTTACTGACCTCCCTTTGTCTTCTATCCAATTAAAAAAAATGTTAAATTCTGCAATTGAAAAATCATTTAATAGAATTACTGTAGACGGAGACACTTCAACTAACGATATGGTAAGTTTTTTTTCTGTAAAAAAAAAAGAGAGGGTATTATTGGAACCTTTAAATAAAAATGACTTAAGTAAATTTCAAAACGAACTAAATGAAGTGGCGAAAGAATTAGCAAAAAAGATTGTAATCGATGGAGAAGGTGCCAAAAAATTAATAGAAATTGAAGTTAATGGCGCAAAAAATAATTCACAAGCAAAAAAATGTGGCATTTAGCATTGCAAATTCTTTATTAGTCAAGACTGCAATAGCAGGAGAGGATGCCAATTGGGGAAGAATTATTATGGCCATAGGTAAATCATCTGCTTCTATCAATCAAAATAGTATAACTATATTAATAGGCAAACATCTGATTATAAATAAAGGAGAAGTAAGTAAAAGTTATAGTGAAAAAGAATTAACTAAGTATTTAAAAAGCAATGAAATATTAATAACTGTAGATTTGTTCCTTGGGAAAGGAACTAGCAAAGTATGGACGTGTGATTTAACAAAGAAATACATTGAGATTAATGCGGATTATAGAAGCTAATTTTTTTTTGTGCCTATTAAAAAAGTAATTGATATCTCATTTAATATTTTACCATTTCTGTAAAGCAAGCTTTCTAGAGATTTACATAAAGAATTATAACCAGATCTTTTAATATTTTTTCTGTTTCTGTTTAATAAATAATTTGATTGACCAATATCCCTTATAAATTTCCATATCTCATTAACTTTATTATTAGAAATAATATATTTTGATTTATCTACTACTACATTTTTAAACCCCTTTGAATTTGCAAAGTTTCCTAAAGAAATTATTTCAAAGCAGGGTAAAAAACTATTTTCTATTTTTAAATTAGAAAATTTATAAAATAACTTTTTTAAATTTATGCAGCTATCTTCTGAGAAAAATAAAAAAATAAACTTTCCTTCATCTGATAGTATTCTATGAGTAGACTCAAGGTCATTAAGGATATCAGTCTCTGACGCAAGTGGAAAAATACTGATACAATAATCAAATTTTGAGTCTTTAAATTTAGATAATCTAGAGTCATGGACAAAAGCGTTGTTATCATTTAAATTGAATTTTGATGTATATATACTTTGATAAATATCATAACTAAATTTAAATTTTTTTAAAATATCTTCTAATATTGTATTCCTAGCATACAGTTCAAGAATTCTAAATTTTTTAGATTTCTTAATATCTAACCTTTCAATAGCCTCTTCAAATAGTTTCTGCAGAAAAAAAACTACTTTTTTGTTATTTGACTTGCATGCTCTACGGTAATTAATATCTAATTTTTTTTTATCGTACATTTTTACATAAAATTCTACTCTTAACGAACTTAGTTTTTCCACTCTTTACCTTTATTTCTTCATAAAAAATCAGTTTGAGATTTTTAGTAAGCGTTAAGAGCTCATTTTTTTTTAATAAAAATTTTTTATTTCTAGGTTTACCAAATTTTTGTTGCCCTTCAGCAAACGTTTCATAAATTAAATAGCCATCTTTTTTTATAGAATTTTCTATATTTGAAAAAATTCTTCTATTTAGAAAGTTTGTTGCTACTACCAAATCAAAAATGTTATTTTTGAAAGGCCAAGCCAGAAGTATTTCTAAATCAGCTTGCACCTTCAAGATATTTTTTCCATGAAATGATTTAAGGAAAGCAAAATCTAAATCTGCTGAAATAACTTTGTAGCCATTTTTAGATAAGAAAATAGAGTGCCTTCCTAAACCACATGCCAAATCCATTGCAATATTTTTTTTCCCATTTTTAGGAATTTTAGATATACAAAATTTTACCCAGTTAGAAGCTTTTTTTATCATTTAAATATTATTATTATTGTATTATAAAAATATAATACAATATAATAGTAATAAGTTTTTAGAGTAAAATGATATTATATGATCTAAATTGTGAAAATAATCATGTTTTTGAAGCTTGGTTTGCATCTTCTTCCCAATATGAAGAACAAAAAAAGAAAAAATTAATAAACTGTCCTATTTGTAATTCAAATAAAATAAAAAAAGCATTAATGGCTCCCAAGTTAAAGGGAACAAAAAAAACGGATACTGAAAATAGTGAAAAGACTCTTAATAATAAAAAATTTATTAAAGAACTTAAAAAGTTTAAAAACTATGTAGAAAATAATACAATAGATGTAGGAAAAAACTTCACAGAGGAAGCAAAGAAAATATATTACGGTGAAACTGAATCTAAGCCAATCAGAGGGGAAACAACCAAGGAACAAGCAGAAGAGCTTTTAGATGAGGGAATTCCTATAGCTAGACTACCCTGGTCGTCAAGAGAAGATGCTTGATAATGAAAAATTTTGTTAAAGCATCTATCAAAGATTGGAAAAGTTTAGCTGATAAAGAACTAAAAAAAAGCAATAGCAACAAAGGAATAAAATGGAAATCTGCCGATGGAATAGTTTATAAGTCTTTATATACTGAAGAAGATTTAGCAGGTTTATCGCATTTAGACTCGTTACCAGGGTTTGCTCCCTTTTTGAGGGGTCCAAAAGCCACTATGTACACTGGAAAACCTTGGACAATTAGACAATATGCGGGGTTTTCAACAGCAGAAGAATCAAATAAGTTTTATAAAAATTGCCTAAAAAGTGGACAAAAAGGTCTATCTATAGCTTTTGACTTGCCTACACATCGAGGATACGATAGTGATCATCCAAGAGTTATAGGAGATGTAGGTAAAGCTGGAGTTGCAATTGACTCTGTAGAAGACATGAAAGTTTTATTTAATGAAATTCCCCTTGATCAAATGAGTGTTTCTATGACAATGAACGGAGCAGTTTTACCTATTTTAGCTGCTTATATAGTTGCGGCTGAAGAACAGGGTGTAGATAAAAAATATTTATCTGGGACTATTCAAAATGATATATTGAAAGAATTTTTAGTCAGAAACACATACATTTATCCGCCTAATGAGTCTTTAAAAATTGTATCTGATATTATCAGCTACACTACGGAGTATATGCCTAAATTTAATTCAATATCTATTTCTGGATATCACATGCAAGAAGCTGGAGCTACTGAAGTGCAAGAACTTGCATTTACAATAGCAGATGGTATCGAATATGTAAAAGCAGCAAAGGATAAAGGTCTGAAGGTTGATGATTTTGCTCCGAGGTTGTCATTCTTCTTTGGTATAGGAATGAATTTCTTTATGGAAATAGCCAAGCTTAGGGCAGCTAGATTTTTGTGGGCTGAAAAAATAAAAGAATTATTTAATCCAAAGGATATAAGATCTCTAATGTTAAGAACTCATTGTCAAACTTCTGGAGTTTCTTTAACAGAAAAAGACGCTTACAATAATATTATAAGAACTACTATTGAAGCAATGGCAGCGGTTATGGGAGGCACCCAATCTTTACATACTAATTCTTTTGATGAGGCAGTTGCACTTCCCACAGAAAGTTCCTCAAGAATAGCTAGAAATACTCAATTAATTCTTCAACATGAAACAAACATATGCAATATAATTGATCCACTAGCTGGAAGCTATTTTATAGAAAATTTGACAAATTCAGTAATAGTAAATGCAGGACACTTAATTGATAAGATTTTAAACATGGGAGGAATGACAAAAGCTATAGAAAAGGGATTTCCTAATCAGTTAATAGAAAAATCTGCTTTAATAAAGCAAGCTGAGGTTGATAGTAGCAAGAAAGTAATAGTAGGAGTTAATAAATATCTAAATAATAATGAAAAAGACTTTGAAATTCTTAAAATAGATAATTCATTAGTTATCAAAAATCAATTGGAAGTACTAAATAGAATAAAAAAAAATAGAGATAAAGAAAAACTTGCTACAGCAATAAATAATTTAAAAGACGGCGCTATAAAGAATAACAAAAATCTTCTAGAATTAACAATAGAAGCTATGAGAGCAAGAGCAACAGTTGGGGAGGTTTCTCTCGCCTTAGAAGAAGCCTATGGTAGATTTGAAGGCAAACCATTAATTTCTAAAAACATTTACTCTAGTAATTTTGATGAGAAAAATAAACTTAATGATTTAAAAGATAACATTAAAAATTTTAAGAAAATAAAAAAAAGATCTCCTAAAATCCTAGTTTGTAAATTGGGACAGGATGGCCATGATAGAGGAGCAAAAGTAGTAGCATCCTCCTTCGCAGATCTAGGTTTTGAGGCAGAACTGACAAACTTATTTTTGACACCAGAGGAGCTATTACTGAAAGCCAAAAGCAGTAAGGCTGATGTTATAGGGATATCTAGCCATGCTGGAGGACACCTAACCTTAGTGCCCCAATTTATGGATTTATTAAAAAAAGAAAATGAAAATTTTGTAGTTGTTTGTGGAGGCGTTATACCTAAAGAAGATTATAATCTTTTAAAACAAAAAGGAGTTTCTCAAGTTTTTGGTCCAGGTACGAATTTATTAGATGCAATATACAATATTCTTAACCTAATAAAATATGGTAAAAAGTCGAATATATAATTAAATGTTGATGCTTTAAGAAATTTATATTATTTTCATTTATTTTAAGGATTTATTATGACAAAAAAATGTGACCTAACAGGAAAACAAGCAATGACTGGTAACAACGTAAGCCATGCTAATAATAAAACAAAAAGAAAGTTCTATCCAAANTTACAATCAGTTAGTNTATACAGTGAGCATTTAGAAACTAAATTAAGTTTTAAGATTGCAACATCAACATTACGCAGTGTAGAAAAATCCGGAGGTATTGATAAATTTCTAATAAAGTCTGATTTTAAAAATCTTTCCGCATTGGCAAAAAAATATAAAAAGAATATTTTGAAGAAATTAGATGCTAAGAACATTAAAACATCTCAATAAGCTTTTTAGTCATTACTTCTGCTAGTTCATCAACGTCTAGAATAGTTACAGCTTTAGCATAATATCTACTTACATCATGTCCAATACCTATTGCGGTAAGTTCTACTATACTTTTTTTTTCTATCATTTTTATTATCTCTTTTAAGTGTTGGTCTAATAAATTTCCTTCATTTGAGGATAACGAGCTATCATCCACGGGAGCGCCATCAGAAATCACCATCAGAATTTTTCTTTTTTCTGGCCTACTTAAAATTCTTTTAAAAGACCATTCTAAGGCTTCCCCGTCAATATTTTCTTTTAACAATCCTTCCTTTAGCATAATCCCAAAGTTTTGTTTGCTTCTTCTTACAGGAAGATCAGCATGTTTATAAATAATATGAAGTAATTCATTTAATCTTCCTGGTTTAGGAGGTTTATTATTTTTTATCCAAAGGTCTCTNGCTCTTCCACCTTTCCANGTTTTTGTAGTGAATCCTAATACNTCTACCTTNACNCCNCATCTTTCTAATGTTTTAGCTAAAATATCAGTAGAAATTGCAGCAATAGTTATAGGTCTTCCTCTCATGGATCCAGAGTTATCTATTAATAATGTTACAATTGTATCTTTAAAATCTGCTTCCTCTTCTTTTTTGTAAGATAATGAGTTTTCTGGAGAAACTATCACTCTAGCTAATTTTCCACTATCTAAAACTCCTTCCTCTAAATCAAATTCCCACCATCTTTTTTGTTTAGCTAAAAGTTTTCTCTGTAGTTTGTTTGCTAATATAGTAATAGTTGAGTCTAATCTATCCGTTTGCTTATCAAGTTGTTGTCTAAGTTTAATAGTTTCAGCATTATCACATAGGTTGCTTGCATTTATAATACTATCAAATTTAGAGGTATAAACTTTATATTTAAAGTCTGCTTTTAAACCCTCTTCTTCTGTTTTGCTAGTAAACTCTATATTTGTGTCATCTCCACTTACTTCAGTATTATCTGATATCTCATTTTCTTCAACAAAATCATTTTGATCATTTTCTAATTTGTCATCTCTAAACATTTGTTGATCAACTGACTGATTTTTGTCCTCTTCTTTTTCATTTTCGTTTGATGCATCATCTTCATTATTTTCATCATCTTTTTCTTTCTGATTTGTATTCTCATTTTCTTTTAATATTGAGCTTAAAAGTTCATTAACAAATTTACTATATTCTTCTTGATCACTAAGATAATCATTAATATTTTTTTTATAGTTTTTTAGAAATAGGCTGGCTTTTTTTGAAACATCATCTAATTTCTTTTTATATTTAATTGAAAATTTGTCATCTAATAATAGATCTCTCAATAAAAACTTTAATGTTTTTTCCATAGAGATTTTTTTTGAGTTTTTAGTTTCTTCTTTTACCTCTATTTCTATGAAATCAGATATATTCTTTTTTACGCCAGGCATTTCTGCAGATCCTAAAACTTCGCATCTAAGGCTTTCTAATTCATCAAATATTTTTTTTTGGTTTTCTTGAGAGGGACAAAGCTTTTTATGTAATATAGAATCGTGGAATTTTTGCATCAATGAAGCGGAGTCACCCATTCCCCTGATTTTTTTAACTTTTATAACTTCAGAAGGGTCCTTTATTGAAGGAAGAATTATGTCCTGACTTTTTGTTTTATCTGTTTCTCCAAAAAAAATATTTAAGTTTTTTTTTTCTGAAATTGCTTTTACTGTACTTTCTATAGATTTTTTAAAATAGTCATTAGTTCTATCTTTTTTGAACATTACTATGATGTAGAGCTTGTTTCTGAAAAATTAGTCCAACTTTGAGGAAGGTCTCTTGCAAAGCACCTTTGATAATATTCTCCTATTATATTTCTTTCGGCCTCATCGCATTTATTTAAAAAAGTTAATTTAAATGCATAATCTAAATCGTCTAGGATACAAGTATTATCTGCCCAGGTAATTATTGTCCTTGGTGACATAACAGTTGAAATATCTCCATTTTTAAATCCAGCTCTAGTAAGATTGGCAAGCTTTACCATAAGTATTAAATTATCCATTTTAAATTTTTTTATAAATTCTTTAGATTTAGCTGAAATTATATTAAGCTCCACCTCCTCGCTAAGATAATTTAACGTTGCTACTATATTCCATCTATCCATCTGCCCTTGGTTTACCTGTTGAGTTCCATGATACATGCCGGTAGTGTCTCCTAATCCTATAGTATTAGTAGTACAAAATAGCCTGAAAGAAGGATGCGGGACGATTACCCTATTTTGTTCTAAAAGAGTTAATTTTCCTTCTAATTCTAACACTCTTTGTATTACGAACATTACGTCAGGCCTTCCTGCATCATATTCATCAAAAACTAAAGCAATTCCATTTTGCAAAGCCCAAGGTATNATACCTTCCTTAAATTTTGTTACTTGTAACCCATTTTCGATAACTATGGAGTCTTTTCCTATTAAATCTATCCTACTAATATGACTGTCAAGATTTACTCTAACACATGGCCAATTTAATCTTGCCGCTACCTGTTCTATGTGAGTAGATTTTCCTGTTCCATGATAGCCTTGTATCATGACCCTTCTGTTATGTTTAAAACCAGCAATTATTGCTTTAGTTGTATCTTCTTCAAAAAAATAATCTTCATCTTTTTCAGGAACATATTCATCCTTATGTGAAAAGGATGGAGCATGTATATCCCAGCTAATTTTAAATATTTTTTTAACGGAAATATTTGTATCAGGAATTCTGATTTTGTCTTCAATTCTTTTTTTAATTAAATTTTTCATAAATCTATTTTTTTATAAAATTTATTAAGGAAGAATAAGCTTCATTTAGTTTAATAATTTTTTCATTAGATCCTGATTTATTTAAATCAGGATGATATTTTTTAACCATTATTTTGTATTGCCTTTTTAATTGGGAAATTGTACAAAAGTTTTTTATTTCTAGAGTATTTAAAGAAGCCTGAATTTTGTTATCTATAGATTTATCAAAACTAGCTTTCGGTTTTTGATTATATCTTTCAAATAAATTTAATTTATCCTCGATTTTAAAATTATTAACTTTTTTACTAGTTTTTCTATGCCAGTAAGCGTCATTTGAGACTTCATTATAAATCTCATCGGTTGTTCGTCCTTTAAAATAGTCCCAGGATTTATTATATTCTTTTATATGTTTAAGGCAAAAAAATTTAAATACTCTCAATTTTTCTCTAGAGGTAGGAGCTTTATATTCACCTTTTTTTTCACAATTAGGCCATTCACAATATTTAGTAAGCTGAAGGTTTTCAAATTCCTCATATTCATTATCTAAAGTTAAATTAATATTTTTAATTTTATACATGATATTATATTATGTTTTTTTATATTATTAGCAAGTTTAGAAANTGTTATGANCGAAAGATACCTGAGAATTAAAAGCGAACTGACAAAGAAGCTTTCTCCAAAAATTTTAAAAATAAGGGATGACAGTGCTTTACATGCGACACACGGTAATGTTAAAAAAGAGGATAAAGAAACACATTTTTATATCAAAATAGCATCTACAGTTTTCAATAATAAAAGTAAAATAGATATGCATAAATTAGTTTATAAAATTTTAAAAGCAGAGTTTTCAAGAGGTTTACATGCTCTTGAACTAGAGCTTAATGATGTTGAAAAATGAAAATGAATATTGATAAGATACAAGATAAAGAGCAATTAGTTTCTTGGTTCAGAAGTGGGTTTAAAGAAAAAAGCAAATGGATGGTTGGAACTGAACATGAAAAATTTGCTTATACTTTTTCAAAAAAGAAAAAAAGATATATTCCTTTATCTTACTTCGGAGAAAATGGTATTAACGCTTTTTTAATAGAACTTTGCAAATTTGGCTGGCTTCCAGTTTATGAAAATGGAAATATAATAGAATTAAAGAAAGAGGCACAATCAATAACATTAGAACCAGGAGGGCAAATTGAATTATCAGGAGCTCCGCTTAAAGACTTACATAGTACATGTAAGGAAACTAATGAGCATCTGAAGCTGGTAAAAGAGGTTGGTAAGAAACTAGATATATTATTAGTAGGACTAGGAGCAAGACCTAATGAGTTTTTGAAAGATGTCCCATTAATGCCAAAGGCAAGATATGATATTATGAGAAATTACATGCCTTCTAAAGGATCAAGAGGCTTAGAAATGATGCACAGTACTTGTACCGTTCAAGCAAATCTAGATTTTGAGTCAGAGCAGGATATGAAAAAGAAAACTAGTTTAGCAGTGAAGTTACAACCAATTGTAACTGCACTTTTTGCTAATTCTCCTTTTTATGAAGGTGCTTTTAATGGATTTCAAAGTTTAAGAAAACATATATGGACTGATACAGATCCTGATAGATGTGGAATATTAAAAATTGCCTTAGAGGATGATTTTAATTTTTCTAGTTACGTGGATTTTGCATTGTCTGTTCCCATGTATTTTGTTATCAGGGAAAAAAAATATATAGATTGTTCAGGAAAATCTTTTTTGGACTTTTTAAATGGTAAACTAGACATTTTGCCTGGGGAAAAACCTACTTTTGAAGATTGGGAAAATCATATCTCGACTATTTTTACAGAAGTTCGTTTAAAAAAATTTATTGAAGTTAGGGGAGCTGATGCAGGGAACTGGAGAAGAACCTGTGCTTTACCTGCATTTTGGGTTGGACTACTTTATGGAGAAAGTTCTATTAATTCAGCAGAGAAAATTTGTTGTGACTGGACTGTTGAAGAAATAGAAAAACTTTCCTTAGATGTAGCAAAAAAAGGTTTAGATGCAGAGATAAAGAAAGAAAAAGTGTTAAATATTGCTAATGAACTATTAAAAATTGCGAGGGGTAGCTTAGTAGAAAGAGAAGTCTTGGACTCTCAAGGAAATAACGAAAGTGGTTACCTAAACGTTCTTGAAGAAATTATATTGAGAAAATCATCTCCAGCTAAAGAATTGATGGAAAAATTTTCTAATAAATATAACAGTAATTTTGAAGAACTTATGAAAGATATTGCTTATTAAATTAATACTATATTATCTAGAAGTTCCTCCAACTGTTAACCCGTTAATCTTTAAAGTTGGTTGTCCAACACCTACTGGNACGCCTTGTCCATTTTTCCCACATGTTCCAATACCAGGATCCATTTTGAGATCATTTCCTACAAATTTTACTTTCTTTAAAACTTCAAAACCAGAGCCAATAAGAGTGGCACCTTTTATAGGATATGTGATAACACCATTTTCTATCATATAAGCTTCACTTGCAGAGAAAACAAATTTCCCGTTAGTAATATCAACCTGCCCACCACCGAAAGTTTTTGCGTAAATTCCTTTTTTTGTACTTTTTAAAATTTCCTCTGGATCATGTTTTCCTGCAGCCATAATAGTATTACTCATTCTTGGCATTGGTTGATGAGCATAAGATTGTCTTCGTCCATTACCAGTAGGTTCTACATTCATTAATCGAGCATTTTGTCTGTCCTGCATAAGCCCCACTAATTTACCATTTTCAATAAGCGTGGTTTTGAGTGAAGGAGTTCCTTCATCATCAATAGTATATGATCCTCTTCTATTTTCAATAGTACCATCATCTACAACTGTAACTTCTTGGTCTGCTACTTTAGATCCCATGAGTTCAGTAAAAACGCTAATTTTTTTTCTATTGAAATCACCTTCTAGGCCATGCCCTATAGCTTCATGAAGTAAAATACCAGGCCATCCGGGCCCAAGTACAACTGTTTGTTCTCCTGCTGGTGCTGCTTTAGCTTCCAACATTATATCTGCTTGTTCTAATGCCTTTTTAACTTCTTTTTTCCATATAATTTCAGAAAATATATCTCCATAAAGAGTCCTACCACCTAAACCGACAGAACCAGTTTCTTTTTTTCCATTATGCTCTAAAGTTACAGAGATATTAAGTCTAACTAGTGGTCTGGTATCTTCTAGTATTTCTCCGGTTGGTCTTAGTATATTTATTTTTTGAAATGATCCAGAAAGTGATATTGATACTTGTCTTGTGCGATTATCAAGCTTTCTAGCATATTCATTAATATTTTTTAAAAGTGATATTTTATTTTTATATCCAACAGAGTCTATAGGATTATTATCTGTATATAACTTTTTATTAGTTTTATGTGGTTCTAATCCTAGCGTACCTACATACCCTTTTTTTACTGCAGATACTGTTTCTGCAGATGCTTTAAGGGATTGAATATCCAGATTGTTAGAATGGGAGAATCCTGTAAGTTCTCCGTTAATAGCTCTTAGACCAAAACCTTTGTTTATGTTAAAGGAAGAGCTTTTAAGAACATTATCATCGTATAAGAAACTCTCATTCAATGTGTCTTCTACAAAAAGCTCTCCATCATCACACTTATGCAAGGTTTGTTTTACTAGCTTTTGAACAGAATTATCTTTTAAAAAATCAAACATTATTTACCTTTTTATACATTTTAATTAAGAAAATAGATTACTGTAAGTTTGGATAGATTTTCTTTTTTCTATTTTT
The DNA here is from genome assembly GCA_002715505.1 of Candidatus Pelagibacterales bacterium. GTDB lineage: Bacteria > Pseudomonadota > Alphaproteobacteria > TMED109 > TMED109 > JAYYAX01. The sequence goes on along the minus strand of PAZF01000015.1, from coordinate 50,675 downwards.
TTAACCCAACTTTTAAAATTATTTCTTTTTTTTGTTCCATCTATTTTAATCCATTTTGCAAAATTATATGTAACATATGCATCTATATCAGCTACTGAAAATCTATTAGCAGCAACATAGCGATTTTTTTTAAAGTGTTGCTCTAAAAAATCAAAAAACAAATTAGTTCTGTAAGTCCCTCTTTTAACTAGATCAGGAATTTGCTTTATCTTTTGTGGTCCAGGAATTGCCCTATTTTTAAATGCTTTAGTTGAATTTCTAAAGGCTTCCCCGACTGAATTAAATCCATCAATTTCTACTTTTCTCCTTAGCATTTCTATAAGCCCTTGTTCTAATGCTGACTTTCCAAATAAATTTGGGGTTGGATATTTAGTTTCTAAATATCTGCATATTGCTATGGTCTCCTTAATTATTTTTTTATTAACTTTTAAAAACGGCAAGGTCCCCCACGAATTTATTTTTAAGTATTTAGGTTTTAAGTTTTCGTGTTTCTTCAAATCTACAAATATTGATTTTATCTTAATATTTTTTTCATAAATAAACAGCCTTAGCCTCATAGGATTCGGAGCCTTTGGGTAATCATATAAAATCATGTTTTCTCCTTTAATATTTTTTTAGCCAGTTTTAACAACTTCATATTTTGCAACTTTGTTCCAACAGTTATCCTTAAACAATCATTCATCTTGTAAGCAGTTAGCTTTCTTATAAAAATATTATTTTTTTCTAAACTATCTGCAAAGCTAGAGGCACAATAATTATTTTTAAATTTAATAGTAACAAAGTTAGCAACACTTGGAATTACTTTTATGCCTAGATTATAAAATTCCTTTGTTAACCAATTTTTCCAGAAATGGTTATGTTTTATCGATTTTTTTAAAAATACTTTATCGTCTAATACAATATTACCTAAAGCCTGCGCATAAGAATTAACATTGAAAGCTGGTCTAATTTTTTCTAAAACTTCTACTATTTCTTTTGGACAATATGCCCAACCTAACCTTGCTGCAGAAAGACCAAATATTTTTGAAAAAGTATGAGTAACAATAATATCTTTTCTTTGTTTAGCAAAAGATATAGTGTCAGAATAATTTTTATCAGTTACATATTCAGAATAAGCAGAATCAATTACCAGCAAACATTTTGCTGGTAGCTTTTCTCTTAATATTTTTATTTCATCTTTTGTTAAATACGTGCCAGTAGGGTTATTGGGGTTTGCTATAAAGCAAACTCTTGTTTTTCTTGTTGCTTTTCTCAAAAGACTTTTAATATCTACTTTATAATTTATTTCATTTGCAAAAATAGCTTTTCCTCCAGCTGCTTTAATTGCTAGAGGATAAATTAAAAAACCATACTTGCTGTATAATCCTTGGAGCCCCTTTGTAAGATAAGCATTACAAATTAAGAAAAATAATTCATCAGAACCATTTCCAAATATAATATTTTTTTTATTAATATTATATATTTTGGCTATTTTATCTCTTAATTTATTGGCTTTTGGATCAGGATATTTAGTTAATTTAATATTAATTTTATTAATTTTATTTATAGTCGATTGGCTAAACTCTAAACAGGATTCGTTAGAAGATAATTTTATTAAAGGAAATTTACTGCTCGAGAGGTTAGAAGATTTACCAGGCTCATAAGGTTTAATAGTTTTTAAATTATTATTATATGGTATCAATTTCGGCATTATTTTGCTTTAATTATTTTTTCTAAAACCATTTCAGTGTTATTGCCAGATCCATTTACTAAAGCGTCTGAAGCAGCCATTTCTTGAGAAACAGTTGATTTATTGTATCCGATTTCTACAAAGAAAATTTTCTTATTTTTTATAAAGCTTTTAATAGATTTATAAACGATAGAATTCCTAGGTAAAATATTTTCAGTAATTAAAATAATTTTATTCGCTTGAATTTTTTTTCTTTTTAAAACTTCTAATAAATTCTTTTGAATAATAATTATGTTGCAATTTTTACTTCTGCGAATCTTGTTAATGGCATTTTCAAAAAGTTTTTTTTCTATAACTAATAAACTACTCATAAGTCATTAATAATATAGTTATGTTCTGCAAGCAAGGGGGCTTTTTGTTTATTCTTATTAATAAGCTTCTTATCATTTATAACTGTAGGAATTTTAGCTAATAAACCTTTTCTTTCTGTTAGCACTTTTTTTTCTTTTAAGTGAGGATCATAAATAAGGTTTTCAACTTTTTCTACAAGAGTACAACAAACATTTTTTTCATCAGAAAATTTTCTTTTCCAGTATTTACCAGTTTTAGTTTTTATAATATTTTGCACTTTCTCAATTATTATAAAATTTTTTTCTTTTTCTAATAAAATATCTTTTGGAGCTTTTATTATCTCACAAAATTTATACCAAAATTTATCTTCTAATGCTCCTAGTGCTAAAAATTTTTTATCATAAGTTTCATAAATAAAATATCTGTGATATCCGCCATTTAAGTGTAAAGTATTTTTTTTAGGTGACTCTTTTTCCTTAAAATAATGAGATAAACCTAACCAAGCTAGAGGAATTAGGTTTTNATACATAGAGATATCTATGTAAGATCCTTGTTGAGTTTTAAAGGCTTTAATCAATCCAAGTACAATATTCATAAACGCAGGATAACTTCCCCCTGCAATGTCAGCAATTTGAGTATTTGGTATTATTGGAGTTCCATCTTTAGAAGTACTCAGACTCAGAAGTCCGCTCTCTGCCATATAATTTAAGTCATGCCCGGCAATTAGTTTTTTTCTTCCTGTTTGCCCATATCCAGAGATAGAACAATAAACTAATTTAGTATTAATTTTTTTTAGAGTTTTCCAATCTAATCCAAGTCTTTTCATAACACCTGGTCTAAACTGTTCTACAACCACGTCTGCAGTTTTTACTAGTTTTAATATTTTCTCTTTGTTTTCTTTTTTTTTTAAATCTAATTCTATAGATTTTTTCCCTCTGTTGAGAATGGAAAATAGTAAACTATGTCCTTTTACAAACGGTTTTGATCTTCTCAAATCTTCTCCACCAATTTTTTCTACTTTAATTACTTCAGCCCCAGCATCAACTAACATCAGGGTAGTCAAAGGCCCAGGAAGTAGCGTTGAGAAATCTAATACTCTAATATCTTTCAAAGCTTTCATTTTTTTTCTTTATTTTAAATTAATTAACTATATTTAATTATATAATAAATTTTTAAATAGTAATATTATGAAATTCTTATTTTTAATTCTTACCACAATATTTTTTTTAGAAAATAATTTTGCATCTGATAAATTATATTTACCTTTTATTGTAGACTTAAATAAACTTGAAGCCATGAAATCGAATGAATTACAGAAAGGAAGTATAGATGTAGGAAAAAATATTTTTAAAAGTAGAGCAGTTAATTGCCTCTCTTGTCATGAAGCACCTATTCCTGAAGAAAGATTTCATGGAAATTTTGGACCCTCTTTAATAGGCATAGGAAGTAAATATAAAAAAGCAGAAATTAGAATCAGAGTAATTGATGCTAAGTTAATTAATCCTGAAACAATTATGCCCTCTTATTTTAAAATCCAAAAATATCCTAGAACTCCTGAAAAATTTTTTGACAAAACAATTTTAAAAGCAGAAGAGGTTGAACACATTGTTGAATATCTGTACTCTTTAAAATAATGAGGAACTCTTACAATAGAAGATTATTTTTAGGTTTCTTTTTAGGTGTTTTTTCTAAACTTTTCATAAATAAAACTTTTGCAGAAGGGAAGCCCTACAGAGATAGATTTCAGTCTTACAGACAAACCTTTAGAGTAGAACCGGATCAAAAAGAAGCAGAAAGAATAATTCAAAGCATTATTAAAGGAAAAGATATAATTCCTAACCTTATTGAGTTAGATGTGCCAGATATTGCTGAGGATGGTAATGTTGTTCCTGTAAGTTTTTCAGTTAACTGTAAAATGACTAATTTAGATTATCCAAAAAGAGTTCATATCTTCGGGCTAGAAAATCCATTTCCAGAAATTGCTATTTATGAATTTTTTCCTGAAAGTGGTAAGGCCAATGTTTCGTTTCGTTGCAGGTTAAGAAAAAGCTCTTACCTTGTTATAATTGCAGATATGAAAGATGGAACTGTAGGAATTGAAAAAAAATATGTAGATGTAATGTTAGGAGCNTGNTCTTAAATGAATAAGCAAAGAAAGNTAAAGTANAAAGAGATAGTTAATAAAGATGAATTAGTTGAAGTAAAAACTCTTGCTGAACATGAGATGGAGCCTGGAGTCAGAAGAGATGAAAAAACAGGAGTCATTTATCCTAGGATGATAATTTATAAAGTTGTAGCAAGATATAATGGAAAAATTGTTTTTAAAGCTAATTGGTTTTCTGGAGTATCGGCAAACCCATATTTAGCTTTTTATTTTAAAGCTGATAAATCTGGTCTAATAGAAATTGAGTGGCAAGATGATTATTCAAAGTCAACTTTTAAGAGAGGTTATTTAAAAGTTTTAGACAAAGACGGAAAAGAAATATTGCCAATCAGCCATGCAATTTAAACTTGTTACATTTAAAAATATTAGATTAGAAATTTTATTTTTCTTAATTTATTGTTTTTCATTTAATTTACTTTCAGAAAATACTTCCAAAGAAAAAGCTTTATCAGGTTACAATTTTGCCGAACCTTCAACCAGAAATATGCAAGACGATGATTTTTTAAACCCAGGAATATTGTGGGTTGAAAATGGNCTNGCTTTATGGAAAAAAAAANATGACTCTGAAAATGANTCATGTTTTTCCTGTCATGGAAATATANNAGAGATGAAAGGTGTTTCTATCAAATATCCAAAGCTTCTAGAAAGCAGGAAGAAATTAATTAATCTGGAGCAAAGAATTAATATTTGTAGAAAGAAAATGAAATTAAGTGAGTTTGACTCCGATTCAAGAGAGCTATTATCTCTTTCTACTTTAATATCTTATCAATCCAGAGGTCTTACTTATAATTATAAAGTTACAGAAAAAAATAAAAAGTGGTATGATTTAGGAAAAAAATTATATTTTAAAAAAATAGGTCTTATGGGTTTGTCCTGCAATCAATGTCATGATGATAGAGTTGGTTTAAGCTTGCGTGCTGAAAAAGTTAGTCAAGGGCACATAAATGGTTTTCCTTCTTATCTTTTAAGGTGGTCAAAAGTTGTTTCTGTTCATGAAAGAATAAAGTTTTGCAATGAGCAAGCAATTGCAGTACCGCATGAAATTAATTCTGATGAATATAATGCTCTTCAATTATATTTATCTATTAGAGGGAATGGTTTAGAAGTAGAAAGTCCTGCAGTGAGGAAATAATATGCATGAAATAGTAAAAGACTCTATTGAATTGATCGGTAATACACCACTATTACATGTTAAAAATATAGATACCGGTATTTGCAACTTATACTTAAAACTTGAGTCTTTTAATTTGGGAGGTTCTATCAAGGATAGGCCAGCTAAAAGCATGATAGAAAAAGCCGAAAAACTAAAAATTTTAAAAAAAGGTGGAACAATAGTAGAGGCAACGGCAGGTAATACTGGAATAGCTCTTGCAATTATGGCGCTCAAAAAAGGGTATAAAATGATAATTGTTGTTCCTGATAAAATGACAATTGAAAAGGTATATCACTTAAGATCATTAGGAGCAGAAGTAATAATAACGAGATCTGATGTTTCAAAAGGACACCCAGATTATTATTTGGATGTTGCAAAAAAGATAGCCTCCAAGAAAAGAGCTTTTTATATTAATCAATTTGAGAATACAGCGAATGTTGAATCTCATTACAAAACTTTAGGACCAGAGATTTTTAATCAATTAAATGGCAAGGTGCACGCATTTGTTGCTGGTGTGGGAACAGGTGGAACAATCACAGGTGTTGGGAAATTTTTTAAAAAAAAGACTAAAAATTTTGAACTTGTGTTAGCAGATCCTAAAGGGTCAATTTTGAAGGAGCTAATTGATACAGGAAATTTATCAAAAGAAGTTGGATCATGGGTTGTAGAAGGAATAGGTGAAGACTTTTGTCCCCCTTTATTAGAAACTAATTTAATTGACTGTGCTTACACTATCACTGATAAGGAGGCTATAAAAACATGCAATATTCTATTAAAGAAGGAAGGAATTTTGGCTGGGGGTTCATCAGGAACACTAATTGCAGCTGCCCTTAGATATTGCAGAGCCCAAAAAACAAAGAAAAATGTTGTTACTTTAGTATGTGATGCTGGTGATAAATATTTAAGAAAAGTATATAATGAAAGTTGGAAAATAAGAGAGGGGTTACATTCTAAAAAACATAATATGGATATAACTGATATAATTTCTTATCTAGCTAGCTCAGAAACTATGCCTAAAATAAACAATGAGAGTAATTGTGAACTTGCTTTTAAACTTATGAATGAGAATAATCTAGATAAAATACTTGTTGAAGATGATAACAAAAAAATAATAGGAGTTATTGATGAGACTAACTTACTAAAAGCTGTTTTAGAAAAATCTTTCAAAGAAAAAATAAAAAAGTTTGTAATAAATAAAATTAAAAAAGTCAATTATGATTTAGAATTAGAAAAGCTTATTTCTATCTTCAAAAAAGAAAAATTAGTTTTTGTTTATAAAAAAAGCAAATTTGTAGGTATGATTACTAGGAATGACCTTTTGTGTTATCTAAAAAGGAATATTAATGCTAAAAAATGAAAAAAAATATAGATTAGCGACTAAAGCAATTCATGCGGGTCAAAAACCTGATGAAACAACAGGAGCAATAATGGTTCCTATTTATGCTTCTTCTACATATGTTCAAGAGAGTCCAGGAAAACATAAAGGTTATGAGTATTCTAGAACTCAAAACCCTACTAGAGAATCTTACGAAAAATGTGTAGCTGATTTAGAAAGTGGAAGTTTCGGGTTTGCATTTGCTTCGGGAATGTCAGCAGCAGATGCTATTCTATCACTATTGGAGGTAGGAGATGAAGTTATTGCAATAGATGATCTTTATGGTGGAACTAGAAGACTTTTTGAAAAAGTAGCTATAAAAAAATCTGGCCTTAATTTTAAATTCATTGATTATAAAGATTTTTCTAATTTAAATAATTTTATTACTGTTAAGACAAAGATGATTTGGGTAGAGTCTCCAACAAATCCTTTGCTGAAAATTGTTGATTTTAAAAATTTAAGCTTAGCTGGCAATGAAATCATAAAGGTAGTAGATAATACTTTTGCTAGTCCTATAATTCAAAGACCCTTAGAATATGGAATTGATATTGTTATGCATTCTGCTACTAAGTATCTTAATGGTCACTCAGATATGATTGGAGGAATTGCAGTTACTAATAGAAGTGATATTCAAGAAAAGTTAGCATTCATACAAAATTCCATAGGAGCAATACAGGGCCCTTTCGACAGTTTCTTAGCATTAAGAGGATTAAAAACCCTTCCTATAAGGATGGAAAGACATAACTATAATGCAGAAAATATTGCAGAGTTTTTAGAGAAAAATGATAAAGTTGGTAGGGTAATTTACCCAGGATTGAAAAGTCATCCTCAACATCTATTAGCAAAAGAACAGATGAATGGATTTGGAGGAATAATTTCATTTTATCTTAAAGCAGATATTGAAAAAACTAAAAATTTTTTGGAAAGTTGTCAAATTTTCTCTTTGGCAGAATCTTTAGGAGGGGTTGAGAGCTTAATAGAACATCCAGCTATTATGACACATGGCTCTGTTGATAAACCTTTAAGAGAAATTCTTGGTATTACAGATAATTTTGTCAGATTATCAGTTGGTATAGAGGATCTAAATGATTTAATTGATGATTTAGAAAATGCTTTCAAAGAATCGGGGTTATAATTGAAGAGAGTTATGTTATTAAGGCATGCTTCTGCAGATGTCCAAGGGTTTAATCAAGAAAACGATCATGAAAAACCTCTTGATAATCAAGGCAAAATTGATAGTAAAAACCTGTCTGAATGGCTAAAGAATAATTTTGTTGATATGGATCTCATAATTTCGTCAGATGCTATTCGAGCCGTTCAAACCAGTGAAATAGTTTTTACCCCTCTGGGAATTTCTTTTGAAAAAAATTCTTCTTTTTACTTATGCAACTATGAAGAAATTTTTTCGACAATCAAAAGATTAGATGAAGAAATTAATAATGTGGTAATAATAGGTCACGAGCCTAGTATATCGGATGCTATGAGAGCATTGGCAGGTTCGGTAAGACCAGATTTAGAAAAAATATTTTTTGCATCTTATCAACCATGCACAATGTCGTTCATTTATTTTAATAAAAATACTTGGAAAAAGTTAAAAGAGAAAGAAGGTACTTTAGAAGGGTACATAACACCTCAAACTATAGATATGAAAAATGAAAAAAATTAAAGTTTTATTGGCTTCTCCTAGAGGATTTTGTGCAGGTGTAAAAAGAGCAGTAGATATAGTAGATTTTGCTCTGAAAAATAGTAAAGAGCCAGTTTATGTTAGACATGAGATAGTACATAATGAAAGAGTAGTTAATGACCTTAAAAGAAAAGGAGCTATCTTTGTAAAAGAATTAGAGGAGGTCCCTAAAAAATCAAAAGTTATATTTAGTGCACATGGAGTATCAAAAAAAGTTAAACAAGATTCTCAAGTTTACAAGCAGCTAACTATTGACGCCACCTGTCCCTTAGTAAGCAAAGTACATCAGCAGATTAAATTGTATAATAAAAGAGGTTATAAAATATTATTAATAGGACACAAAGGTCATCCAGAAGTTGACGGAATTGAAGGACAAGTTGATCAAAAGATTATAATTATAGAAAATGAAAAACAGGCTAAAGAGCTAAATATCAAAGATAAAATCGATAAAATTGCTTATGTTACACAGACAACATTATCATTAGATGATACAAGTGAGATTATAAAAATATTAAGAAAAAAATTTCCTAAAATAGTAGGGCCTGATCTAGATGATATCTGTTATGCAACTCAGAATAGACAAGTAGCAGTTGCTGAACTTGCGGATTTATGTGATCTTGTCTTTGTTGTTGGCGGAGAAAATTCTTCTAATACAAAAAGATTAGCTGAAATTGTTAGAAAAAAGTCTATTCCTGTTTATAGAATTTCAGGAAAGCAAGATATCAATATAGATTGGTTAACTGGAATAAGCACCTTAGGAATTACTTCAGGCGCATCATCTCCTGAAATTCTGATAGAAGAAATAATACTATTGTTAAGAAACATTTATACTAAAGTAAATGTTAAAAATTTGAGAGGAATAAAAGAGGAAATTACATTTAAACCTTTAAAGAAATTTTCACAACCCTAATCTTTTTAAAACCCTATCAACAATATGTAGCCTATTCATTTTCGCATATGAATACATTTTTTCAGGAGAATCCTGATCTATAAAAATATCAGGAAGTTCTATTGTTTCTATTAATAATTTCTTATAAATATTTAATTTATTATTTACTAAAAAGTTTAGAACATGACTTCCAAAACCTCCTATGCTGCCTTCTTCTATTGTAATTATAGCTTTATGATAATTACAAAGTTTTAAAATTAAGTTTTTATCTAAGGGCTTGCAGAATCTAGCATCCACGATAGTTGAAGATATTTTTTTTTCTTCAAGTATAGTACTTGCTTTTTTTACTTCAGATAATCTAGCTCCATAAGATAAAAAAACTATATCATTTCCTTCCTTAACTATTTTAGCTTTTCCTATTTTTAACTTTTTTATTTCATTTAAATTTAAATTAATACCAGCTCCTTGACCTCTGGGATATCTGAATGCAGAGGGCGAATCATTTATATCTGAGCATGTAAAAATCATTCTAGCTAATTCTTTTTCATCAGAGGCAGCCATAGTAATAAAGTTTGGTAAATTTGACAAATAAGCTATATCAAAAGATCCAGCATGAGTTGGTCCATCAGCACCTACTAATCCTGCCCTATCAATTGCAAAACGAACAGGCAGGTTTTGAATAGCAACGTCATGAATAACTTGATCATATGCTCTTTGCAAAAAGGTAGAATAGATGGCTGCAAAAGGCTTTAAGCCCTCACAAGCTAACCCTGCAGCAAAAGTAACAGCGTGTTGTTCAGCTATTCCCACATCAAAAGTTCTGGAGGGAAATTTCTTCATAAAGCTTTCTAGTCCAGTGCCAGAAGGCATAGCAGCTGTAATCGCACAAATTTTTTTATCTTTTTTTGCTAAATGTATTAAAGTGTCAGAAAATACCGATGTGTAGGTTTTATTTGATTTAGATTTATTTTGTTCACCAGTAATTACATTGAATTTTCCTACTCCATGAAATTTATCACTTGATTTTTCTGCAGGTGAATAACCCTTACCTTTTTTAGTTACTACATGAATAAGCACAGGGCCTTTTTTTGAATGGTCTCTAGCATTTTTAAGTATAGGAAGTAAATGTTTTAAGTTATGACCATCAATAGGTCCTATATAATAAAATCCTAACTCTTCAAATAAAGTACCGCCTGTAATCATTCCTCTGGCAAATTCTTCAGCTTTTTTAGCTGTAATTGCAATTGATTTAGGAAACTTTTTTGCAAGTTGTCCTGCAACATTTCTTAATCCTCTGTATTGTCCAGAAGATATTAGCTTTGATAGATATGCACTCATTGCACCCACTGGGGGAGCAATGGACATATCATTGTCGTTTAAAATAACTATTAAAGGAAACTTCATAGCCCCAGCATTATTTAAGGCTTCATAAGCCATACCCGCAGTCATTGCTCCATCACCAATAACAGCTATGACATTATTTTTTTGTTTTTTTAATCTTGATCCTACCAACATTCCTAGTCCTGCAGAAATTGATGTTGAGGCATGGGCTGCACCGAAGGGATCGTAAATACTTTCTGCCCTTTTAGTAAATCCTGATAGACCTTTTCCCTGCCTTAAGGTATTCATTTTATATCTTCTTTCTGTTAAAATCTTATGCGGGTAACTTTGGTGACCTACATCCCAAATTATTCTATCTTTAGGAGTTTTAAAAATGTAGTGTAATGCTACGGTCAGCTCTACTACCCCTAATCCAGCACCTAAATGACCTCCTGTTTTTGAAACTTCTTCTATCATAAAGTTTCTCACTTCATCACAAACTTTAGACAACTGATTTTTTTTCAGTTTTCTTAAGTCATTAGGATTGCGTATTTTATCTAAAAGCATTCTTATATCTTTTTTATTAGTCATGTTTCAGGAGGCTATTATTTAAGAAAAACAGCAACAAATTTTTCTTGCTGTTCCCTTACTAAACTTATTAATATAGATTTTTTTTTGTTATTTTTTACTATCTTTATTTTATCATTCAAATCTTTTATTTTGAAGATAGAATTCATTTCAGCCTCTATAATTAAATCCCCTTCTTTAAAAAGACTATTATTATTATTAACTACAACCAATCCATTTTTATAATTTTTTATTTTGTAATATTTAGCTATATTTACATCTAAAACTTTTAATTTTAAATCCAATTCTGGTATAAAAAAGTCCTTATTTAATTGGTCTGAATAAAAATGGTAATTATTAGATACGTTAACTTCAAGAGAATCGGAAATTGATTTTATTTTGTTTATTTCAAAAAAGTTTAAACAGTTATTTACATTTTTTCCATTAGCTAACTCGCAGCTTTTTATCACCAAGTCAACCTTTTTTATTTTTTTACATGACTTCACAGAGCTAACATCTATTGAAGTAAAGGTCTTATATGGTTGTTTTTTTCTAAGGCTTCGTAATATCATATTTGATTTGCCTATTAGTGCATTTTCCTCATCAAGGCTATAAATTAATAAATCAATATTTTCTATGAGAGGCTTGCTATTGTCCTGAATCTCAACACTTAAGAAACATTCTTTTCCAACTTTAGCAACCCCAGTTATATTAACTATGATTTCTTTAGAAAAAAGACCCTTAGTTAATAAAAGAATAAGTATAATAAATAACTTAAACATTTAATTTTCTGATTTCTTTTTCTAAAAAAAAGATTCTATCTTGTCCCCAAAAAATCTGATTTTTATATACAAAAGTAGGAACTCCAAATATATCAAGCTTTGCAGCTGAAATAGTATTTTCTTGCAAAATGGAAGATGCCATTTCGCTGAAGTAAAACTCTTTAACTTTTTTAATGTCAAAAATTTTTTCAGCTATATTAAAAATTATTTCATCATCATCTATATTTAGTTCATGCACCCAAATAGCCTCAGATAAATTTTTTACCAGATTAAAAATGTTTTTTTTATCATTAGGATAAATTATAGAAGCAGCAATTATTAATTTACAAGATTTATTAGGATTAACAGGCCAGAATTTTGGTTTAATATTAAAATCTACTTTTAAATAATCTTTCCAACGTCGTAATTCATTAAGCCTATTTTTTTGAATAGCCAAAGGTCTTTTAGAAACCATTTTAATTTCCTGGATTTCAAAGAGCTTAAAAATATCAACTGGTATAAAGTCTAAATCTAAATTATATGTATTTGAAATTTTTTCTATTCTATCTAAACTTAAAAAACTCCAAGGCGAAGCTGGTACTGTGTAAAATTTAATATTATTATTCATATTAAATTATAATATAATAAAAAAATATTATTTAAAACGAAATAAAATGACTAAAGAATTATACAAACATACTGTCCTTGAACTCAATAAAGGATATAGTGAGAAAGTATTTTCACCTTTGGAAGCTACTAAAGAAACTATAAAAAAAATAAAAACTCATGATGAAGTTTTAAATGCCTTTGTTTTTTTTGACGAAGAGCATGTACTAAAACAAGCAAATGAATCTAAAAAAAGATATGATAATAAAATGCAAAGAGGTTTTTTGGATGGTGTCCCTATTAGCATAAAGGACTTGATAGTTACTAATGATATGCCAACTTACAGAGGATCATTAACAACAAGTCTGCCAGCACATGCTAACTATGACGCTCCAGTTGTTAAAAAGTTAAAAGAACAAGGTGCTATAATATTGGGTAAAACTGCATCACCAGAGTTTGGACATAAAGGAACAACACAAAGTTTAAGAACGGGAAAAACAAACAACCCGTGGAATACCTCTTTAAATTCTGGAGGAAGCTCAGGAGGATCTTGTGTTGCAGTAGCTAGTGGTTTTGGTCCATTGTCTATAGGAACAGATGGCGGAGGTTCGATAAGAATACCGTGCAGTTTTTGTGGCGTATTTGGACATAAACCTACATTTGGAAAAATTCCGGCCTATCCTATTTCTCCTTTTGGAACAATTGCTAATCTAGGACCTATCAGTAGAACAGTAACAGATAGCGCAATTTTGATGAATTCTATAGCTACTCCGGATAGTTTAGATTGGCATTCTTTGCCATTAGAAAGTGTAGACTATAGTTTATATGATAGGGATCTAAGAAAAAATTTTAATGTAGGATACTCAAGATTCTGGGGAATGGAAAAATATTTTAATGTATCTTTAATGGATGGGGAAATATTAAAAAAAATTGAAGAAAGCATTTTTCTTTTAACTAAAAATGGTCTTCAAGTGAAGGAATGTGACTTAATTGAATGGCCTCACAATCCTCTAGAAATTTTCATGATAATGTGGCAAGTAGGGGCAGCAAACCTAGCAAGAAAAATAAATAAAAATGACTTTGATAAACTTGAGCCTACTTTTCTAAATTTTATTGAAAAAGGCAACCAATATAATATTTTTGATTTGATGGATGCGGAGGCAAAGAGAGCTGAAAATGCTTTGCATATAAAAAAAGTTTTTTCTGAAATAGATGCAATAATTGGCCCTACCTTGCCAGTATTAGCATTTAATTCTAGTCAAAATGTTCCAAAAGGTTTTTCTGAGGATGATTTATTTTCATGGCTTCCCTTTACGTATCCTTTTAATTTAACCAAAAATCCTGCATGTAATATCAATGCCAATTTTTCAAGTACAGGCTTGCCAGTTGGTATGCAAATAGTTGCAGATATTTATAAGGATAAAACGTGTTTTGAACTTGCATTTTTAATAGAAAATGTTTTAGACTTGACTAACTACTGGCCAAATTTATAGATAATTTAAAACTGTCTATTCATTGTGGAATAATAATTGTTTTCTATTTTTATCTAGATAGAGAGATTCAATAATTTTTGCGTAATCACTACTAAATTTTATGTATAATGGATTTCCTGTTGGAATTTCTAATATATTAATTTTAGTATCGCTAATGTTAAATAAATATTTGCAAAGAGCTCTTAGCGAATTTCCATGCGCTACTACTAAAATATTTTTTCCTTTAATAATATTAGGGTGTATATGTTCTTTATAATATGGAATAACTCTATTGTAAGTATCTTTTAAAGATTCTGTTGAAGGAATTTTGTGAGTTGGTATTTTTTTGTTTAATAGACTAAATCTCTTTAGATAAATGCTGTTGTCCTCTAAAGGAGGAGGGGCTAAGTTCCAAGATCTTCTATATTTGTTTAATACTTTCTCCCCTAATTTAGCTTTAGTTTCTGATTTATTAAGTCCAGTTAATGAACCATAATGTCTTTCATTTAGTTCCCAAGCCTCTTTGACTCCAGTATTTTTATCACCTATTACACGCAATACTATGCTAAGTGTATCTGTTGCTCTTTTTAAAAAAGAAGTATATGAGTTTGAAATATTTACATTAAGATCTTTTATAAGTTCTCCAGCTAATTTTGCTTCTAACTCACCCTTTTTAGAAAGTTTAGCATCTACCCAGCCAGTAAATTGATTTTTTTCATTCCATTCACTTTGCCCGTGTCTTATTAAAATTAATTTAGTCATACTTCCTCATTATAATAAATCTTAAAAATTTATTGTTAATAACACATAAACCATACTACTAAAATACTCGTAAAGTGTACTTTAAATTAAATCTAATTTGATTTATACTAAATACGGAGGAATTATTATGAAAGGTAACAAAAAAGTTATAGAGCATTTAAATCAGGTTTTAAGAAATGAATTAACTGCTATTAATCAATATTTTTTACACTCAAAAATGTTTAAAGATTGGGGCTACAATAAATTAGGTGATTATGAATATAAAGAATCTATTGATGAGATGAAGCATGCCGACCAAATAATTGCTAGAATATTATTTTTAGAGGGATTGCCAAATGTTCAGGATATGAATAAAGTTATGATAGGTGAAGAACCTGTAGAGTGCCTGAATTGTGACCTTAAGTTGGAAGAGAAGGCACTAATCGATTTAAAAAATGCGATATCTGACAGTGAGGAAGTTAAGGACTTTATATCTAGAGACTTGTTTAGAAGTATTTTAGATAGTGAAGAAGAACATGTTGATGTCATTGAAACTCACTTAAGTCTTGTTAGTAAGGTAGGAAAAGAAAACTGGTTACAAAGCCAGATTTAATATATTATTTAGTACATGAAAAAAAAATCTTTTTCTGGTACAAACAATTATATTGCATCTGAGCAGCTCATAGAAGCTGTTAATTCCAGTATTATCTTGGAAAAGCCTTTGTTAGTTAAAGGCGAGCCGGGGACTGGAAAAACAAGGTTAGCTGAAGAAATAGCAGCCACTTTTAATACCGACTTAATATCTTGGCACATTAAGTCTACTACAAAAGCTCAACAGGGTTTATACGAGTATGATGCAGTGTCTCGATTAAGAGACTCTCAGCTAGGAAATAAAAAAGTTCATGATATTAAGAATTATATTAAAGAGGGTGTTCTTTGGAAATCTTTTATATTAGAAAAAAAACCGGTTCTTTTAATTGATGAGATTGATAAAGCAGATATAGAGTTTCCTAATGACCTATTACAAGAACTAGACAGAATGGAGTTTTTTGTTTATGAGACTGGAGAAATTGTTAGTGCTAAACAAAGGCCAATAGTAGTAATAACATCTAATAATGAAAAGGATCTTCCTGATGCATTTTTGAGAAGATGTTTTTTTCATTACATTAGTTTCCCTGATGAAAAAACTCTTACAGATATTGTTAAAGTCCATCACCCGAATATTAAAACAAATCTTTTGAACTACGCTTTGAGTTCATTTTTAGAAATAAGAGAGACTCCAGGATTAAAGAAAAAACCATCTACATCTGAGTTAATTGATTGGTTAAAACTCCTTTTGGCAGATGATCTTAAACCTGAAGATTTTGTAAAAAATAAAAATAATTTATTGCCCCCGCTTTATGGAGCACTTTTAAAAAATGAGGCTGATGTTGAACTATTTCAAAAAATAGCTTTTATGTCTAGAAGAGAAAGCTAATGTTTTTAAAACTTTTTTACGCTTTAAAATCATCTGGAGTTCCAGTGACTATTAGAGAGTATTTAGATATGTTGAAGGGTTTAGAAAAAGGAATTTGTAATAAGAGCAAAATAGATGACTTTTATAATTTTGCACGTCTTTGTTTAGTTAAAGATGAGAAATATTTTGACCGTTTTGATTTGGCATTTAAAAACTTTTATGAATTTAACAAAGATTTTTTTTTAGAATTAAAAAAACAAATACCTAAAGACTGGATTGGTGATCAATTAAAAAAATTCTTTTCAGAAGAAATGAAGAAAAAAGTAAAAAATGATAAAGATTGGGAAGAGGTTTTAAAAGAGTTTGAAAAAATTCTCAAAGAACAAGAAAAAAAACACCAAGGTGGAAATAAGTGGATTGGAACAGGAGGTACTTCAATGTATGGAAATTCTGGTTACAATCCAAAAGGTATAAGAGTTGGAGGGACATCTAAAAATAGGAGTGCAGTAAAAGTTTGGGACAAGAGAGAATTTAAAAACTTAGATGATCAAATTTCCCTTAATATTAGAAATATACAGGTGGCGCTAAGAAGATTAAGAAAGTTTGCAAGGCAAAGCAGTGAATTAGAATTTGATCTTAAAAGTACAATTTTTTCTACTTCAAAAAACGGAGGTGTTTTAGATATAAAATTTTGTCCAGAAAGGACTAATAAAGTAAGGGTCTTATTATTTATAGATATAGGTGGATCTATGGATGAGCATGCTCAAGTTTCTGAAGAAATATTTTCAGCAGCACACTCCGAATTTAAAAGTTTAGATTTTTTTTATTTTCATAATTGTATATATGAAAATGTTTGGAAAGATAATAGAAGAAGGTCTACCAACTTAACTAGTATAGAGGAAATTTTAAGAATTTATAAAAAAGATACCAAAATAATTATAATTGGAGATGCTCTGATGTCTCCTTATGAAATAGTTCATCCTGGTGGTAGTATTGAACATTGGAATGAACTTCCAGGAAGTTATTGGATAAAAAAAATAACTAATTATTTTGAAAAGGTTATTTGGTTAAATCCTGAGAAAAAAAATAACTGGGATTTTTCGCAATCAACCAAAATTTTAAAAGAACTATCTAATAACATGATGTTTGAATTAAATATTTCTGGTATTGAAAGTGGAATGAAAGAATTAGCTAAATAAATTAACTTTGGAGGAGATAATGCGCTTAGAAAATAAAGTTGCTATAATTACTGGTGGTGCTTCAGGTTTTGGCAAAGGAATCGTTAATAAATTTATTAATGAGGGGGCTAAAGTATTGATTGCAGATATAAATTACGAATCAGCTAAAGAACTAGAGGAAAAATTGGGTAAGAATGCTTCTGCTCTAAAAGTTGACGTAACTAAAACGTTAGATGTGGAAAATATGATAAAGGAGGTAATATCAAGGTTTTCAAAGGTAGATATTTTAATTCAAAACGCAGCTATAGGTATGAAACCAAGACCATTAGTGGAGTCATCTGAAGATTTGTTTGATAAACTTTTTGATACCAACGTAAAGTCAATCTATCTTGGAGCTAAGAATATAATTCCTCAATTTATTTCACAAAATATTGGAGGATGTATTGTAAATGTAGTTTCAACAGCTGCGATAAGGCCAAGGCCAGGATTAACTCTTTATAATGCCACTAAAGGGGCTTTAATACCTTTAACCAAAGCTTTAGCTTTAGAAGTTGCTGAACATAAAATAAGAGTTAATGGAATTTGTCCAGTAGCAGGAGAAACTCCAATGTTAAAAGACTTCTTAGGTGATGACGATCCAGATAATGCATACAAAAAATTTAAATCTACAGTACCATTAGGGAGGTTAGCTGAACCAAAAGATGTTGCAAATGCATGTCTATTCCTAAGCTCAGAAGAAGCAAGTTTTATTACTGGAGTCATGTTAGAGGTTGATGGAGGAAGAACTATTTAAAAAAAAAGGGTTGCCGAATAGTTGTAAGTGCATTATTTTATAAACAGATATTTTTTTAACACTCACAATGGGAGGAAATATGACTGTATTAACAGTTAATGGTGTCAATCAGGTAGTAGACGCTCCTGGAGACACAAGACTATTATGGGTTATACGCGAACACTTAAGATTAACAGGTACTAAGTTTGGCTGTGGTTTAGGATTATGTGGTGCGTGTACAGTCCATTTAAATGGTGAAGCGGTTCGTTCTTGTCAGGTTGAAATTGCTGATGCTGAAGGAGCCATGATAACTACTATAGAAGGCTTAAATGGTGGACAGGGAGGACATCCAGTTCAGCAAGCATGGCTAGAACTTCAAGTTCCACAATGTGGTTATTGTCAATCAGGACAAATGATGAATGCTGCAGCATTTTTAGCAGCTAATCCATCACCGTCAGATAGCGAAATAATAGAAGCACAACAAGGTAATATCTGTAGATGTATTACTTACAACAGAATAAAGACTGCTATTAGAAGAGCGTCTGATATCATGCAAGGAGCTTAAGTTATGACAAAACATATGAAAAAAATTGGAAATTTTTCCAGAAGGCAAGTATTAGTTGGTTCAGCAGCTGGTGCAGGCTTAGTAATAGGTTACTCAATATTACCTCAAGCTGTAGATAGTGCTTCGAAGGCAATAGCTGCTGGTAATTGGGATCACCAACAATATTTAACAATGGATGCAGATGGTAAGGCTTATGTTTATGTTACCAAATGTGAGATTGGACAACATGTAGGTACTGCTCTAGCTCAGGCTGTAGCTGAAGAGTTAGAAATTAATTGGGAAGATGTAAACGTAATTTATCCTGACTCGCATGCTAAATGGGGTCTTATGATTACTGGTGGATCATGGTCAGTTAATTGGACATTCGACAGAAATTCAAGGATTGGTGCGTCAGCCAGAATAGCTTTAATAGAAACAGGAGCCAAAATGTTGGGAGCATCACCTAATAACTGTTATGCAAAAAACAGTTCTGTAATTAGTAATGATGGAAGATCTGTATCCTATAAAGATATTCTTAGTAAAAATACAATAGATAGAACTTTTTCTGAAGAAGAAATGAAAGCTATTAAACTAAAAAGCTTTGGAGAGTATTCTATTGTAGGTCAATCAAAACTACCTTTTGACTTGCCTGGTAAAATAGACGGATCAGCTAAGTATGGAAGTGATGTTTTTGTTCCTAACATGGTTTATGGAATTCCGGTTCCTAACCCAGTAAGATGGGGAGCAATACCGCAGTCCGTAGATGAGTCAGAGGCAAAGAAAATTGATGGATATGTAGGTGCATATGTTGAAAAAAATGGCTTTGCCAGAATTAATACAGGTTATGTAGTAGCGTTTGGTGAAACTATCTGGGCAGCCATGAATGCGGCTAAGGCATTGAAGATCAAATGGGATTTGGGAGAGAATAAAAATGTCTCTTCTGAAGATATCAGAAATGAGTCAGTAAGATTGCAAGAAGATCCATCATCGGGATTCTTGTGGGTTCTTGAAGGCGATACTGAAGAGGCTATGAATAATGCTTCAACTAAGCATTCTGCAGTTTATGAGACTTCTATAGCTTACCATGGATGTCATGAGCCAATGAATTGTACAGCTTATGAAAAGGACGGTATTTGGCATCTTCACGGTGGAAACCAGTGGCAAAGTATGGCTCAACCTACTGCAGCAGCAGCGTTGGGAGTAGAGGCTGATAAAGTAGTTTGTCACCAATACTTAGCAGGAACTGGTTTTGGAAGAAGAACAGAGCCTGATAACTTCGTTTTAGCTGCTCAATGTTCTAAGCATCTAGGCGGCAGGCCTGTCAAGTTAATGTTTACTAGAGAGCAAGACATGCAATTTGATTTTCATAGAACACCTACCTATCAGGTAGTTGAGGGTGGTGTGGAATTTGGAAGAATGATTGCTATGAATCATGACGTAGTAGCGGGATGGTCAACAAAAAGGGCCGCTCCTGGTTTTATGCCTGACTCTGTTGATAAAAAGGGTAAGGTTGACCAGTTTTCAACAAATGGTTCAGACCATTGGTATGATATTCCAAACCATAAAGTAAGATCAATTAATAACGAACTTTCAGATAAAGCTTTACCGGTTGGCTTTTTAAGGGCTGTTGCTCCTTCTTGGACCTTCTGGGCAGTAGAAAGTTTTATAGATGAAATGGCTAAAAAAGCTGGCGAAGATCCTTTGGCTTTCAGAATTGCACATTTAACAGCTAACGGAAAAAATGCAGGATCACCTCCTAATTCAGTTGGTGGAGCCAATAGATTGAAAAATGCATTATTGGTTGCTGCTGGAAGAGCAGGCTATGGCGTTAAGCCTTTAGGTGCAAATGAAGGAATGGGTATTGCCTGTGTGTCTTCACAGGAAAGAGGATCACCAACTTGGACAGCCTGTGTAGCAGAAGTAAAAGTTGATCCTAATTCAGGAGATCTTACAGTAAAGAAAGTAACTGTAGCGATGGACGTAGGAACAGCAGTAAATCCTGAAGGTGTTAAAAAGCAGATAGAAGGATCTACTCTACACGGCATTTCTCTAGCATTGTATGAAGATATGACAATGAGAAATGGTTCAATTGAGCAAACCAATTATGACACTTGGACGCCTATGAGATTAGATCAAGCACCGGAAGTAGAAACCATTATAATTCAAAATGGTCATTATCCTGCTGGAACCGGTGAACCAGCAACCACAGTTGTAGCTCCAGCAATTGCTAATGCAATAGAGAACGCAATAGGAGCAAGGGTAAGATCTATACCTATGACACCTGAGAAGATTAAGAGCGCTTTAAGAGAAGCATAATTTAAATCTTCCGATATACTAAGTAAAAGGGCAATTAACTATTGCCCTTTTTTTTTATCTATTGAAATCATTTATTATATTAACTAAAATCCTAAGATATATTCATAAAAAAATAAGGAAAAAAAATGTTATTAGGAAAAGTTTTGAAATTTTTATTGTGCTTGTTTACTTTTGGAATCACTCCTTCATTATTTGCTGCTAGTGGTAATGTAGAATTATTAAATTTAAAGATGATACTTAGTTTTCCGGCAATATTCTCGCTTGTAATATTCGTAATCGCTTATTTCTTTGTAATGACAGAAGAGTTTAGTCATTTAAGAAAATCTAAACCTGTAGTGGTTGCCGCAGGAATCATTTGGTTAGCAGTCGCAATTACTGCTAGTTCAAAGGGAGTATCGTATGACTCTATAAACTATACATTTAGGCACGTCTTTTTAGAGTTTGCAGAACTATTTATGTTTCTCTTAGTAGCTATGACGTTTATTAATACCATGACAGAAAGAAATGTTTTTGAAAGGTTGAGGTCTTGGCTTGTAACGAGAGGATTTAATTATAGAAAAATTTTTGTTATAACTGGAATACTATCTTTTTTTATATCTCCTATTGCTGATAACTTAACAACAGCCTTATTAATGTGTGCAGTAGTAATGGCAGTAGCTAAGGGAAATAAAAGCTTTATTTGCTTAGCTTGTATTAATATAGTAGTTGCCGCTAATGCAGGGGGAGCATTTTCACCATTTGGAGATATCACAACTTTGATGGTTTGGCAAAAAGGAGTAATCCCATTTACTGGTTTTTTCAGCATTTTTGTTCCTTCCGCAGTTAATTATTTGGTTCCTGCAGCTATAATGTATTTTGCTATTCCAAAAGAAAACCCTAAGCAATCTTCCGAAGATGTTTATATGAAACCCGGTGCCATAATCACTATTTTTTTATTCTTAGGAACCATCACACTAACTGTAATAGGCCATCAAAAATTTCATTTACCTACTACTTTTGGTATGATTACTGGTTTAGGAGTGCTTAGCATTTTTGGATTTTTCTTAAAAAAAACTTCTGGCTCAAAATTTCCCAACGATCCTGTGAAATTTGATATTTTTTCACAGGTTGGTAAAGCAGAGTGGGATACATTATTATTTTTCTATGGTGTATTGATGTGTGTAGGAGGTTTATCCGCTTTTGGATATCTTGCTTATACTGCAGAAGTAACATATATAGACCTAGGAGCCACATACGCTAATGTTTTAGTGGGTATTCTATCAGCAATAGTAGATAATATACCAGTTATGTACGCAGTACTTACTATGTTCCCAGAAATGGACCAGGGGCAATGGCTATTAGCTACACTTACCGCAGGAGTGGGAGGTAGTATGCTGTCAATAGGGTCTGCAGCAGGAGTAGCCTTGATGGGACAATCAAAAGGCAATTATACTTTCTTTGGTCATTTGAAATGGACACCTGCAATAGCGTTAGGCTATGCAGCTTCCATATATGTACATATTCTATATAACAGTGATAAGTTTGATAATATTCCTATTGTGTTGTGAGTAGATCTATAGTAATAATATCATTTCGGGGCGTAGCGCAGCCTGGTAGCGCATCTGCTTTGGGAGCAGAGGGTCGAGTGTTCGAATCACTCCGCCCCGACCATTCAGCATAAAATGCATAAAGTTATAATATATAAAGGAATAAAAACGCCCACTCAATCAGGAAATTCTAAAGCAAAGTTTTGGTATCTTAAATTTGATGAGGATTCTATTTATGAGGAAGACTTTATGACTGGCTGGAAGGGAAACGTAAACCCGATAAAAAAAATTAAGATAAAATTTTCTACCTTAGAAAGAGCTATAGAATATGCACAAAATAAAAACTATAAATATCAAATTTTAAATGAAAGCAATAAAAAAATTAAAGTTAAAAGCTATGCTGATAACTTTAAATTTAACAGGAATAAAAGCGATATTGACTAATATTTTATTATATTAATTTGAATGCATTAGTTCGGATAAGTTTTCACTAATCTTTTTTATAAAGTCTTCAGTTTCCATCCAATTTTGATTCATTCCCACAAGTATTGCTAAGTCTTTAGTCATATATCCATCTTCTACAACATTTGTACAAGCTTTTTCTAATTTCTTTGAAAAATTCATTAGATTATTATTATTGTCAAACTTTCCTCTATACCAAAGTCCTTTAGACCAAGCAAATATTGAAGCAATTGGGTTGGTTGATGTTGGCTCCCCTTTTTGATATTGTCTAAAATGTCTGGTAACTGTTCCATGAGCTGCTTCTGCTTCTATTGATTTTCCATCAGGAGTCATCAAAACCGAAGTCATAAGTCCAAGCGATCCAAATCCTTGCGCAATGGTATCAGACTGAACATCTCCATCATAGTTTTTACAGGCCCATACAAAACCTCCTTCCCACTTCATAGCACAAGCAACCATGTCATCGATAAGTCGGTGTTCGTATATAATATTTTTTTGTTTAAACTTATCAGCAAATTCTTCTCTGAAAACTTTTTCAAAAGTATCTTTAAAAAGACCATCATAAGCTTTGAGTATGGTATTTTTTGTAGACATATAAACAGGCCATCCTAGATTTAATCCATAATTAAAACAAGCTCTAGCAAACCCAATAATAGATTCTTCAAGATTGTACATTCCTAAGGCACAACCTTTACTTTTAAAATTAAAAACTTCTTTTGAAAAAGACTCTCCATTTTCTGCTTCAAAAACTAGTTTTAGTTTTCCAGGTCCAGGAACAATAAAATCTGTAGCTTTATACTGATCCCCGAAAGCATGTCTTCCTATTACAATGGGCAAGTTCCAAGTTGGAACATATCTCGGAATATTACTCATGATAATTGGTTGCCTAAAGACAGTTCCACCTAATATATTTCTTATAGTGCCATTGGGAGAACGCCACATTTTTTTTAGTTTAAACTCTTCTACTCTCTCTTCATCAGGAGTAATAGTGGCACATTTTACTCCAACTCCAATTTTTTTTATTGCTTCAGCAGCATCTATTGTTATTTGATCGTTAGTATTATCTCTATTCTGAATTCCAAGATCATAATACATAAGATCGAGTTCTATCCACTTATTTATAAGTTCTTCTTTTATGAGTTTCCAGATGATCCTTGTCATTTCATCGCCATCCAGTTCAACTACAGGGTTTTTAACTTTTATTTTCTGCAACATTCCCTCCTAAAAAAATTATAAATTGTTTTTAATGAATTTAATAGTTTTGTCTACTGTATCAAAAAAATAAAAATTACACTTTTCTAAATCATCAATAAATTCATATCCTTTCATATTTTCTATTAATTTTTTCAAAGGATCCCAATATTTATTTATATTTAAAATTATAATTTTTTTTTTTTTAATACCTAGATAATTTAAAGCTAAAATATCTAGTAATTCATCAAGAGTTCCAAACCCTCCAGGTAAAGTAATAATTATATCCGATAAATTAATCATTTTTTGTTTTCTTAATAATAAATTTTTTACTAGGATTTTTTTTGAAACATTTTCATATAAAATTTTTTTATTATTAAGTGATATTGGAACAACAGAAATTACATCTCCTCTAGACGAGTCAAAACCATCTACCAAAGAACCCATCAGTCCTTGATTACCACCTCCATAAACCAGGTTCCATTTATTTTCTGAAATGCTGTAACCAAGCTTCTTGGCATTATTTAAAAAGCAAGGCTTATTTCCTTGTTTGCTGCCACAAAATACACAAACATTAATATTTTTATTTTTAATCATCTTTTATTTAGTAAAAATATTTTAAAATTTTCTATATACAAATTCTGGTGTCTTATTGCCTGCTTTTGAAAGAGGTTCATCTAGCACTTTTCTGTAAGGTGAAAATTCACAAGTAGGATCTGCAGCATCTGCATTGCCAGTTAAAGCAAAGGCTTGGCATCTACAGCCTCCCCAATCTATTTCTCTTCTGTCACAAGACCTACAAGGCTCAGGCATCCAATCAGTTCCTCTAAATCTATTAAATGACTCAGAATGTTCCCATATCCACGCTAATGACTTTTCTTTAAGATTCTCAAAATTTAAAAAGTCAAGAGACTCAGCAGCATGACAAGGAAGAACTTTTCCTGCAGGAGTTATATTTAAAAATTGGCGTCCCCAACCTCCCATGCATGATTTAGGTTTTTTTGCATAATAATCTGGTACTACATAATCAATAGCCAGTATGCCTTTGTATTTTTTTCTAGCCTCTTCAACTATAATTGTTGCATCATCTAATTGTTTACGAGTAGGTAAAAAAGCAGTTTGATTTTTTAATGCCCATCCATAATATTGCACTTGTGCTACTTCGAGTCTTTCAGCGTCCAACTGAACTGCTAAATTTATCATATCTTTTAAATTATGTAAGTTTTGTCGGTGCATTACTGAGTTAATAGTTAAAGGCAATCCTACTTTTCTAATTAGCCCACATGTAGTTATTTTTTTTTGATGCCCCTTGAAGCCAGCTATTTTTTCAGAGTTTTCTGGATCAGTGTCTTGTATAGAAACTTGAACATGATCTAAACCAGCATCGTAAAGCTTTTTTAACCTATCCTCATTTATCAAAACTCCAGATGTTATAAGATTAGTATATAAACCTATTTTTGAAGCATGACTGACTAATTCCTCTAAGTCCTTTCTAGCAGTTGGTTCTCCTCCGGAAAAATGAGCTTGTAAAATACCAATTTTAACTGCATCAGATAGGGCTTTTTTCCATAAATCAGTACTAATTTCATTGCTTTTCAATTCTAGTTGAACAGGGTTTGAGCAATAAGGACATGCAAGAGGACATCTATGAGTTAGCTCACAAAGCATTGCATATGGTATCAATGTTTTACTTCTTTTTTCAGGAGTACTAAAACTCTTATCTTGACTTATTTCACTCACTTACAATAAACCCTTTATCTGCTAAAGATTGTAACATTATTATTACGTCCTTAGAAATTTGTTCTCTAGAAGCTTCTTTAAATTTATTATGTAAGCTATCTACTATAGAATTAATAGATATATTTCCGTTAACAAGTTGCATTACTTCTGCTGCTATTTCATCTAATTCAAATACTCTTTCAGGAGCATTAATTATCCATTTTTTTCTAGCCTCATCAAATCTCAGTTTTGCGTGTCTAGGAAGCTTAGGAATATGGCTTAGCTCTAATTTGGTTAATTTATTCATTTATCAGTTTTATTATTTAAGTTTTCAGGAACAAAAGCTCCTGGTGGAATATTTCCAGGATCTACATAGGCATAGTACAAGGCATCTAATTGTGCCCATAAAACTTCAGTTTTAAATTTTACTGCATTTAATACAGCTTCCTGGTCACTTCTAGTTAAAGCATTATCTATTACCCATTCTCTTCCAAATTCTACGTCTCTTCTAGCTTGATTAATTCTTTTTTTAAAGTAGGCAAGAGCATAGTCATTTGCCCAGTCGTAATGTTTAGATAATCCACTTATTCTTTCTTGGTGAATAGCCGGCGCATAAATTTCTGTTAATGAAGAAGCAATCCCTTCCAATAAGGATTTTTCTTGTACAAAGTTTACATAAGCATCTACAGCAAATCTAGTACCAGGCAATATTCCTTCACAAGACTTAACGTAACTCAAGTCCAATTTGAGCGTCTCGCATAATTGCAAATACCTTTTAATGCCGCCACTTCCATCAATGTCACCTTCATGATCAATCACTCTAGATCTCCATTCTAATCTTAAATTTACATCATTGATTCTAGCCATTAAAGTAAGGTCTTTTCTAGGAATTGACCACTGATAATAAAATCTATTTAGTGCCCATGCTTGAACTTGCTCAAACGACAGTTCCCCATTATGCAATAATTTATGAAATGGATGTAAACTATGATATCTTACCTTACCCAAATCGGTCAATGCTGTTATAAATTGGTCTCTAGATAACTTTGGTAGTTCCGATTTGTTTGAATTTTCTTTGCTAGGATAAAAAGGTGCAGGCATTATCATAAATTAATCTCCATAGAGTCATATGCTATTTCCCACCCATTTTCCTTAGTTGTTTTTCTTTCACTAGAATTCTCTAATAATGATGGATTAGTTGTATTAATGTGTATAAATATTTTTCTCTTAACTTTAATTTTTTTAAAAATTTCAATTGATCCTTCATCTCCAGACATACTAATGTGTCCCATCCTTTTTCCAGTTTTAATTCCTACATTTTCTTTAATCATTTCATCATCTTCCCATAGGGTT
The DNA here is from genome assembly GCA_002715505.1 of Candidatus Pelagibacterales bacterium. Taxonomy (GTDB): domain Bacteria; phylum Pseudomonadota; class Alphaproteobacteria; order TMED109; family TMED109; genus JAYYAX01. The sequence continues at coordinate 23,406 of PAZF01000015.1, read as the reverse complement.
CCATCAAAAAAAACTAGTTCACTATTATTTAGTTTCTCAAGAAGCCAATCTGGTATACTTGCACAAGCTGGAATATAAAAAAACTTTTTATTTTCAATATTACTCACCTCTAGAGCAATTGTATCTTCCTCTACAGAACCAAAATTTTTACCTTTGCTCTCATCTTCAAGCCATAATGCGACTTTTCCTGGAACAGCAAAAGGTTTAATAGAAATACCACTAAAATTATTATCTGTATCAATGAGTTTAAAAGTATTATCTAATTCTATGGGGATTCTGTTTACAAACTTTGGATTGAGAACATTAAAAATACTATTTTTTCCGATTACATCTAAGACTCTATTAGTTCCATATAAACTAAACTTCTGTGACTCTCTTAAGTTTATCAATCCTGCGGTATGATCTACGTCTGCGTTGGTTAACACTACTCCCATTATAGGACTGTAGCGTAAAGGATCTTTTTCAGATGGCATTAATTCAGGATTATTCCAAATTTGCTGCCTTAAATCTGGGGAAGCATTAAACACAAACCATTTTTTACCGTCTGCGCTAACTGCAATCGAAGATTGAGTTCTAGCTAAAGCATTTTTATTATTTGTTCTTGCTAACCTGCTATTTGGATGGTTGCAGTTCCACTGAGGATAACCACCGCCAGCTGCCGCTCCTAAAACTTTAATAAACATTTGTCTAAATAAAATCTATAGGAACAACTAGCATAGCAATGTTTTATTCAGAACTTAAAGCTCTGCGCAAGCGTAACAGTTGATTTCTAGTCCAACAGCAACTTCACGAATTTCAGGTGTTTTCCACATAATTTTCTCCCTTTAAGTTAATAATAATATAATAATAATTTATTTTTTTAAAATAAATATCTATATTCACTATTATAAAAACTTATAATAATGAAGAAGATTTATATTATAAATATAATCTCAAAAATTAGTTTAAATAAAACAATAATAATGTTCTAATAATAATATATTTATTTATGAATCAAGTTTACATACTTATTATTGTTAGCTTTTTTATCCAAGAAGGTTCATATAAAAAGAACATTCCATATTATGAAATTATTTCAACCCACGAAACTTACGACTCATGTGACAAAGAAATTATAAAAACACACGATTATTATTTAGCTAAAGATATTAGAAGAAAAAAAACAAAACAAAGGAGTCCTAAATTTGTGTACGATGATGGTAATAATAAGTTACTAACATATAAATATAAAAATACTTATTATTACGCTAGCTGTAAGCTGATTGAAATTAGTGAGTAATTTAACTTAACTATTTCTATTTTTTTCTAATTAGTATATTTTATATGAGGGGTGCTTACGCTGAGATTATACCCATAGAACCTGTCCGGTAATTCAGAAAGGGAAAAAAAATGGAATCTATAAATATAATAAGCAAATTTTCTGCTATTAGTCTTACTTTGTTAATAAGTATTTTCTTTATTTTAGTAGGTATTTATTATTCAAAAAAATTTACTGGGTTAAATAACTATTTAGTAGCTAATAGATCAATAGGTACTTTTTCATTAACTACCAGTTTAGTTGCTTCTGCATTGGGAGCATGGGTTTTATTCGGCCCTGCATCCGCCGCTACTTGGGGAGGAATTGGAGCGGTCATAGGATATTCTTTAGGTGCTGCATTCCCTCTATTTGTTTTGATAGATTTAGGGCAAAAACTGAGAGAAAAATATCCTGAGGGAAAAACTTTAACTGAAATAATAAAACTTAAGTTAGGTAATAGCTTATTTAAGCTTACTTTATGTTTATCTATTTTTTATATGACAATTTTTTTAATTGCAGAAGTTACAGCTGTATCAACTCTTATAAAATATTTATCTGGCACAGAGTTATCAATTTCAGCCTTTATAATAATTACTACCTCTTTAATATATACATTATATGGTGGGTTAAGAGTGTCTATTTTTACAGACAACATTCAATTTTTAATATTGTTCTTTTTGTTATTAATAAGCTTTTCATTTTTATTCTATTTTAACATTTCAAGTTTTAGTATTAGTTTTATAAAAGAAAATAAGCCAGACTTATTAAGTGCAAAAAATTTTACAAACTTCACAGCTGGCTTAACTTTTTTTATTGCAGTGGCCGCAACTAATCTCTTTCACCAAGGCAATTGGCAAAGAGTTTATGCCGCCAAGAGCAGCCTCGTTTTAAAAAAAAGCTTAATAATTTCTTTTATTATAATAATACCCATAGTATTTCTGTTGGGATATACGGGTTTGATAGCAGTATCCAAAAATAGTAATATTTTTCCTGATTTAGCTTTTTTTACTCTACTATTAGAAAACCAAACTATACTTTTATCGGTACTTACATTTTTTTTAGGAATCTCTCTTACTATAAGTAGTATAGATACTCTAATTAATGCAATTTCGAGTGTCATAGTAGTGGATGGTAATAAAGTTATTAAATACAAAGGAGATTATCTAAAACTTTCAAAAATAATTTTAATATTATTATCTATTATAACTTTTACAGTAGCATCAAAAGGACTAAGTATTTTGTATTTATTCCTACTGGCAGATTTATTTTGCTGTGCTGCAGTTGCAAGTATTTTTTTTAGTTTTTATAAAAAATCAAATGATGAGAGAAATATTTTTATTTCAATTTTAGCAGGGCTAATAGGAGGGCTTCTTTTTTTTCCAAGCCCTGACTTCACTAAATCTATAATAATAGGAGTTATTTTTCCAATTGAATATGTTCCTGTTTTTATTTCTCAATCTTTACTATTTTTATCTTTTTTAATTGCTACTTTTTTACCTGTAGTATTTTGGAAAATTAAATTTTAAGTATTATAAGTTAAAATATGCATTCATAAGTTTCACTTTGATTTTAGACTTATATTGTTTTTAAAAGATGGTGGTGCCCAGGGGTGGGATTGAACCACCGACACTGCGATTTTCAGTCGCATGCTCTACCAACTGAGCTACCTAGGCACTAAAAAAATAATAAAGATATAACCAGTGATGTCTAGAGTTTTTTTAATATGATTAAAAAGATTTTTTTGTTAAAAATTTTTACTGTAAAAAATTTAAATTGTAGAAAAATTTGCCAAGAAAATTACTTTATGTATTTAGATAATCTTCAGCTAACGTTGCTAAAAAACTTGCTCCAGTACAAAGTATATTATCATCAAAATCATATTTAGGGTTATGAAGTGACGCCGAATTTCCATTTCCTATCCAAGCAAAAGCTCCCGGTACTTGTTTAAGAAAGTAAGAAAAGTCTTCAGATCCCATCATGGGACTTTGGATATTAGAAGAGTTATTACCATTTACTTTCTTAGCTACGTTATAAGCAAACTCACTTTGTTCTTTATGATTTACAGTTGGAGGGTACCCTTTTTTGAATGTAATTATCGACTTAGCTCCAAAAGCTGTACTTGTATTATTAATAACTTCATAAAATCTTTTTTTTGCCATTTTTCCAATGTTTTCATTATAATACCGTATCGTACCATTTAATTTTGCAGTTTTAGGTATTACATTATTGGCCTTACCAGATATAAATGACGCTACAGTAATTACGAGTGTTTCTTTAGGATTTGAGTTTCTAGAAACTATATGTTGAAGATTTTGGACTATTGCTGACCCACACACTATTGGATCTATTGAATTTGAAGGCATGGCCCCGTGAGATCCCTTTCCTACAATTTCAACTTCAAAATTATCTGCGGCTGCTAGCCTTGGTCCCTCTTGAACTGCCAAGACTCCAGACTCTAGGTTAGGCATATTATGCATTCCATAGATTTCGTCTACAGGAAACTTTTTAAATAAACCATCTTCTATCATAGCTTTTGCTCCTGCAAAACCTTCTTCAGCTGGTTGAAAAATAAATACTACTTTTCCTTTAAAGTTTCTTGTTTCTGATAAATATTTTGCGGCACCTAGTAACATAGTAGTATGTCCATCATGTCCACAAGCATGCATTATACCAGAGTTTTTAGAACAATACGGTTTTGTATTTTCTTCAGGAATAGGCAAAGCATCCATATCTGCTCTCAATCCTATTGATTTTCCAATTCCATTTTCTAAGGTAGCAACAACCCCAGTTCCTCCTATTCCGGTTTTTATAGTATCAACTTTAAACTCTTTAAGTAAATCTACTACTTTTTTTGACGTATTAATTTCCTTATAAGCTAACTCAGGGAATTTATGAAAATGATGTCTCCACGATTTCATCTCCTCATGAAACTTAGCAATTCTATTTTGTATAGGCATTTATAGACTCCAAATTAATTTTTTGAATTTTTACCAGGCTTCCATAAAATTTCTTTATTATTTAATATATTTAGTTTTCTTGCAATTACAAATAAAAGATCAGATAACCTATTAATGTATTTTAATATTTCAGTATTGACATATTTTTTTTTGTTTAATTCTAAAATAGATATTTCGCATCTTCTACAAACAGTTCTGGCTAAATGAATTCTTGAAGAAATTTCTGTTCCTCCAGGCAGTATAAAAGACTTTAAAGTTGGCAAATTAGAAAGAATTGCATCAATTTCTTTTTCTAAATTTATAGTATATTCTTTACCTATTCTTAAAACATTCTTTTTGTTTGATGGAGTTACAATATCTGCCCCTAAGTCAAATAAATCATTCTGTATTTTTTGAATTATGCTTTTATAAGGCGATGAAATTTTGCATACAACTAATCCTAAATTAGCATTTAATTCTTCTAAATTTGCTAAAGCAATTATAATTTTATCTGTTTTGGAAACTCGAGTACCATCCCCCAGCGATGTAATACCTTTATCTCCACCTTTTGTGTAAACTTTATCTATTTTTACCATAATTAAATATTATATTAGAAGAATAAATAAAAGCAAAAGCAAGCTTTAAGATATATTGACATTGTTCTATTTTTGTTCTTATAATAATAAAAATAATTGATTTTTTTTTTTTTTTAATATTGACTATAAGCATTATATACGCAATATTTAGATATTAAAAAAAAAAACTACAATATATAGTAACTTATCCCCATGTTATTATACACAGTTGTGGATAAAAAATAAAATGTTGAATAAATATAAATATAACAATAATAACACTAAAAGCTCTGACATACTTAATGTTGTTCAAATTAAGCCAGGTGTGAGTGTAAAGAAAGACCTTAGCAAAGATTCCTTGTTAACTGAATTTGGCAAATCTACTCTTAAGGATAGATATCTCCTCCCAGATGAAGACTACCAAGGGATGTTTGCTAGGGTAGCTAGTTATTTCTCAGATGATAATAGTCACGCACAACGTATTTATAATTATATGTCAAAACATTGGTTTATGCCCTCCACACCTATCTTATCAAATGGTGGTACTAATAGAGGACTTCCTATTTCATGTTTTCTCAATGAAGCTAATGATAGTTTGCATGGTATTGTAGATTTATGGAATGAAAATGTTTGGCTAGCTTCTAAGGGGGGTGGCATAGGTTCTTATTGGGGAAATCTAAGAGGACAAGGAGAAAAAGTAGGTCAGGCTGGTAAAACATCAGGAGTTGTTCCTTTTATAAGAGTTATGGATTCTTTAACCCTTGCTATCAGTCAGGGTAGTCTTAGAAGAGGGTCTGCTGCATGTTATCTTCCAGTTTGGCATCCAGAAATTGAAGAATTTGTAGACCTCAGAAGGCCCACTGGCGGCGATCCTAATCGTAAGGCTCTAAACCTTCACCATGGTGTAGTTTTATCGGATGACTTTATGAGGGCAGTTGAGGAAGATAAAAATTGGGCTTTAAAGAGCCCTAAAGATGGATCTATTCAAAAAACTACAAAGGCAAGGGCGCTTTGGATAAAAATTTTAACAGCTAGAATAGAAACCGGTGAGCCATACCTATTATTTATTGATAGAGTTAATGATGCAATACCTTACCATCATAAAATGGCAGGCTTACAAGTTAAAATGTCTAATTTATGTAGTGAAATAACTTTACCAACAGGTTTAGACCATTTAGGAAATACGAGAACAGCAGTCTGTTGCTTATCTTCCTTAAATTTAGAAAAATATGATCAATGGAATGAAAACTCCGAATTTGTTTTAGATATAATGAAGTTTTTAGATAATGTAATGGAAGACTTTATAGTAAGAGCTCCTGAAACTATGAATAATGCAAAATATTCTGCTTTTAGAGAGAGAAGTGTTGGGTTGGGTGTAATGGGATTTCATTCATTTTTACAAAAAAACAAAATTCCATTCGAATCAGTGATGGCAAAAGTTTGGAATAAAAAAATATTTACAAACATAAAAGAAAAAGCGGACGAAGCTTCTAAAATATTAGCAGAGAAAAAGGGTGCTTGTCCTGACGCTAATGATTATGGAGTAAAAGAGAGATTTTCTAATAAAATAGCTATTGCTCCTACTGCTTCAATTTCAATAATTTGTGGTGGTTCCTCTCCGGGAGTAGAACCAATTGCTACTAACAGTTTTAACCAAAAAACTTTATCAGGATCTTTTAATGTTAAAAATCCTCAACTTAAAAAACTTCTTGCTGAAAAAGGAAAAGATACTGATGAAATCTGGTCATCAATTACTGTTAAGAATGGTTCTGTTCAACATTTAGAATTTTTAAGCGATCAAGAGAAAGCAGTTTACAAAACAGCCTTTGAGATTGATCAGAGGTTTCTTATAGAGCTTGCTGGAGATAGAACTCCATATGTATGTCAGGCACAATCGTTAAATATATTTTTGAAACCTGATGTACATAAAAGGGATTTACATAACATTCACTTTTCCGCATGGAAAAAAGGAATAAAGAGTCTTTACTACTTGAGATCAATGTCGTTACAAAGAGCAGAAGTAGTTACTCAAGAAAATATTAAGGTTCCTATAAAAGGAAAAATAAATGAAAATGAAAAACCACAAGACAATTTTACAGATTATGAGGAGTGCTTGTCTTGTCAATAAGGAGAAACATGAAATGTCATTACTAGATGCTAGGCCAGTATATAAACCATTTAAATATCCTTGGGCTTATGACGCATGGCTGCAACAACAAAGAATTCATTGGTTGCCTGAGGAGGTTCCACTAGCAGATGATGTTTCTGATTGGAATCGTAAGTTAACCAAACAAGAGAAAAATTTATTATCTCAAATATTTAGATTTTTTACGCAGTCTGACATAGAAGTAAATAATTGTTATATGAAGCATTACTCTCAGGTATTTAAACCAACTGAAGTTCAAATGATGCTTGCTTCTTTTTCTAATATGGAGACTATACATGTTGCTGCGTATTCCCATTTGCTTGATACTATAGGAATGCCAGAAGTTGAATATCAGGCATTTTTACAGATAAAAGAAATGAGAGATAAATATGATTATATGCAGCAATTTAATACTAGTTCTAAAGAAGACATAGCTAAGACTTTAGCAATATTTGGGGCATTTACTGAAGGACTACAATTATTTGCTACTTTTGCTATTTTGTTAAATTTTCCTAGGTTCAACAAAATGAAAGGTATGGGGCAAATAGTAACTTGGTCTGCTAGAGATGAAAGCTTGCATACGGAGTCAATAATTAAATTGTTCAATACTTTTTTATCAGAAAATCAAGACATAGATATAAAAAAACTACAAGTAGATCTTTATAAAGCTTGTAATACAATGATTTTACACGAGGATGCTTTCATAGATAGAGCTTTTGAGTTAGGAAGTGTTGATGGCTTAAGACCAGATACTGTAAAAGAATATATTAGATACATAGCAGACATAAGATTAACACAACTGAATCTTCAGCCTATTTATAATATTGGAGCAAATCCTTTGCCATGGATGGATGTTATGCTCAACGGAGTAGAGCATACCAATTTTTTTGAAAATAGGGCTACTGAATACTCCAAAGCTTCTACCAAAGGAACTTGGGAAGAAGCTTTCTCGCTTACTTAATATAAAATCACTTTGAATTAATTAACTTCCATATCTTTTCAGGCTTTGCAGGCATATCTATATGTAGAATATTTAATGCATCGCAGATTGCATTAATTACTGCTGGTGGCGCTCCTATAGCCCCTGCTTCCCCTGCACCCTTTATTCCTAGTAAGTTATTTTTGCATAATACTTCATTATAAGAAAAATTAAAGTTTGGGACATCACTAGCTCTAGGTATAGCGTAATCCATAAAAGAACCACTTAGTAATTGTCCATTATCATCATAAATTGTTTCTTCGAAAAGCGCCTGGCCAATTCCTTGTACAATACCACCATGAACTTGCCCCTCAAGTAATAGTGGATTTACTACTTTTCCAAAATCGTCAACTACAATGTATGATAGTATATTAACTTTTCCATTCTCCTTATTTACTTCTAGTTCACAAAGATGTGTGCCGTTGGGGTAAGTAAAGCTACCTTTAGGAGGAGTCCAGGAACCTTTTGCTTCTAATAAATTTATATCATTAGACAAAAAACTAGAAGCCTCTAAAAATGATAGTTTTTTACTTCCAAAATGAAAAATACCATTATTAAATTTAATATGATTAATCTCTATATTATATTTTTTTGATATTAAGTTTTTAGTTTTATCTAATAAATTTTCAGTTGCTACTTTCAAGGCACTACCACCCACAGGAGTTGAACGAGATCCTCCTGTCCCAGAACCTTTTTCTATTTCTTTAGTGTTTCCTTGAATGATCTGTATTAAAGAAATATCTACACCTAATATTTCTGATACTATTTGTCCATAGGAGGTTTCATGTCCTTGACCATTAGACTGAGTACCTATCTTAACAGTAATATTACCATTTTTTCCTATATTTATAGTAGCGTATTCAGGACCACCTCCGCCGCATGCTTCTATATATGTTGATATTCCTATTCCTCTTAAAAAACCCCTTTTTGTGGATTCTTTTTTTCTTTCACCGTATTGACTGATATTTGCTAATTTGCTTGCGTCTTTCAGGTTCTTTATAAAGTCTCCACTATCATATGTATGACCTAAAGCTGTTTTGTATGGCATCTGTGATTTATTAATAAGGTTTATCTCCCTGATTTTAATAGGACTAATATTTAATTCCTTTGCTGATTTATCTACCAGTCTTTCTATTAGATAAGCGGCTTCAGGTCTTCCTGCTCCTCTGTAAGCATCTGTTGGACCTGTATTTGTATAAACTCCCTTTACATTTGCATATGCTTTTTTTATATCATAGCAACCCGTTAACATTCCTGTACCTGCATATGTAGGTATGAAAACTGCAAAATCTGACATATACGCTCCCATATTTGCATAGGTTTCTACAATTAACCCAGTAAACTTATAATTCGAGTTTATACCTAAGGTAGCTTTACTTAAATGGTCGCGTCCATGTATATCCGACAAAAAACTTTCTGTCCTAGAACATTTCCACTTAACAGGTCTTTTAACTAGATTGGAAGCTGCTAAAGAGAGGACATACTCAGGATAATTAAATATTTTCATACCAAATCCTCCCCCAACATCTTTTGTTATTACATTTATCTTCTCTTCAGATTTATTAAAAATATTTGATAGTTTTCTCTTAAGACTATGGACTCCTTGACTTGAACAATATAAAGTATATTCATCTTTATATTCATCATATATACCTATAGTACTTCTGCATTCCATAGGGTTAGGAATTAATCTATTATTTACTAATTCAATACTTATTTTATAATCAGATGATTTTATTATTTCTTGGGTTTCTTCTTTGTCGCCTAATTCCCAATCAAAACAAATATTATTAGGCAATGATGCTCTTACTAAAGGGGCATTTTCCTTAACTGCTAAAGATATACTAGTTACGCTATCTGACTCTTCGTAATCTATAATAATTTTTTCAGCAACATCTTCCGCTATTGTCAATGATTCGGCTATAATAGCTAATATTGGATCACCAACATATCTTACATAGTTTTTTGCTAATATGTGCCTAGGAGTGTCTGTCATTTCTCTTCCATCTCTATTTTTTACTAAAAAGGTAGTCTTCATATCATTTATGGAAAGACTTTTAATATCTTTCCAGTCTACAATTTTTATTAGCCCTTCTACTTTAATAGCATCTGATGTATCTACATCTAAAATTTTAGCACTAGCATGAGGTGACCTTAAAATATACATGTAGCATTGATTATTAAATGAAATGTCCTCAGTATAAAGTCCATTTCCTGTTAAAAGTCTGCTATCTTCTACTCTTTTTAATGGTTGACCTAGACCAAATTTCATAAAATTAATACTTATAAGAATTTAAAAATATAACTGCATTGAAAATTAGATTTTATTAAATTATATTTATAATATATCATTAATATGAAAAAAAAATTATAAATATGCAAAAATATAACGAAAATAGAGACCTACCAAAATTTACTATAGGAGAAGTTGTAAAACATAGATTTTATCCTTTCCGAGGAGTAATATTTGACGTAGATCCTGAATTTATGAACAGTGAGGAATGGTATGAGTCAATACCTGCTCATATAAGACCTAAAAGAAACCAACCGTTCTATCATCTATTTGCAGAAAATGAAGATGGTCCTTATATAGCTTATGTTTCCCAACAAAACCTTTTACACGATGAAAACTTAGATCCTTGTTCTCATCCTCAAATTGACACTTTATTCGAAGGTATAGTTGATGGGAAATATGTGTTAAAGAATTCTAACTTACAATAATTTATATTTATTTACAATCTTTGATATATTTACCTGACCAAGCAGAGGCCTCATTAGCTAATTGAGAAGTCAGCAGTCTTCTAAAGCTTGCATGACATGTCCCACAAGCATTTCCTAAATTACACATTTCTAAATCAACTTTTTCCCAATTATTGTTGTTAAGAGCAATTTCTAAATTACTTGCAGCAATTTCTGCTTTTGAATAAAGCTTGTTAAAGTACTCTTCTACTGCCCAAATTGCAGGAGTAGCATTAGTTAAGTTCCTTGTAGATAAATCTGTAGATTTAGGCCATAAGTCCTTTGACTTTTCTAATAAAAGCTTAATATCTTTTGCATCTTGAACTGCTAATTCTTCATTATAATCTAGGTTGCTATCAACATCTATGAATGGGGCAAGTCTTTTTATTCTAGCCCAGATACCTTGCATACTAGCCTTTCTTAGTTCAATTGTATCTAGAGCTTTCTCAAAATCGCTTGCATGAGTTTCAAAATTAATTAAAACAGTAAGGAATAAAAATAATAGCAACTTCATATTATTATTATAGTTACATAATTAAATTTATCTACTTTTATATTAAGCTATTAATTACTTCTTGAGCCAGGGAGCATCAGGAGCAGTAATTTCTCCATGTGGAGGGGGGGGGATTTTTTTTTTAGTTTTTGCTTCTTCTAAATTAGAAGCATTTATTTTATTTTTGTATTTTTTGAACGCATTTTTTCCCAAAAGGAAAGCTAGAATTATAGCAACAAGAAAAATTATTATTCCTATAATTGGATGGTATTGCATATTATGTTAATAATACTTTTCAGTGAAATTAACAACAAAAAATTTTACCTTCTTTTTTTTCTTTTTCTGATATGGTAAAGATCTCATAGCCAGTTTTTGTAACACCTATAGTGTGCTCATATTGTGCGGAGAGCTTTTTGTCACGAGTAACTGCAGTCCATCCATCTTCTAAAATAAGTACATCTTTTTTTCCTAAATTTATCATTGGCTCAATAGTAAAAAACATTCCTTCCTCCAAAGTTACACCACTGCTACTCTCTCCATAATGTAAAATATTAGGAGCTGTATGAAATTTTTGTCCTATTCCATGACCGCAAAAATCTTTAACTATTGAGTATCCCTGGCTTTCAGCGAACTTCTGTATTGCCGATCCTATATCTCCTACTGTATTTCCTGGTTTTACCTGATTTATACCTTTCCACATTGCTTCAAATGTAATTTCTATTAAATTTTTTGCCTTTATTTTTGGTTTTCCTGTAACAAACATTCTACTGGTATCTCCATGCCATCCATCCAAAATTACTGTAATATCTATGTTAACAATATCATTTTTTTTTAATACTTTTTCTCCGGGTATGCCATGACATACAACATGATTAACCGAGGTACATATTGATTTAGGAAATCCTTTATAATTTAAAGGGGCAGGTACTGCATTATTTTGTAATATAAAATTGTGACACAGGTTATCCAACTTGTTTGTAGAAGTCCCTTCTATTACAAAAGGTTCAATATAATCTAAAACTTTAGACGCTAAAGCACCAGCTTGTCTCATTTTTATAAAATCTTGATTATCATGAATTACTATTTCGTTTTTAAATTCATCAAAAATAATTTTTCTATTTTTATTCATTAAATTACTCAATATAAATATAAATTATTTATGTTATATTATTCTACATTCAAACAATAAAATTTAAATGTAAAACTATAATTATGGAAAAAATATTATTTTTTTAAAGTTTTATTTTAAAAAAAAATGTTTAAAAAATTATTGTATCATTTAAAATTATTATATTTATAAAGTAATAATCAAGTTAATTAAATACTTAAATGAAATTATTAAATAAAAAAACTACTGCATCTATTTTAGTAATAGGAAATGAAATATTATCTGGTAAAACACAGGACATAAATATTAACTTTTTAGCTAAGAGATTTAGTGAGATAGGGCACATACTTGAGGAAGTCAGAATAGTAAGAGATAATAAATACCAAATCATCAAATCCGTTAAAGAGCTTTCTAAAAAATATTCTAATGTTTTTACTACTGGAGGAATAGGTCCTACTCATGATGATATTACAGCAGAATGTATTGCTAAGGCTTTTAATAGAAAGTTAGTATTAAATAAAATAGCACATGAATTATTAAAAAATCATTATAAAAAAACTGGTACAGAATTAAATGAAAGCAGATTAAAAATGGCTTATATTCCTAATAATTCATTATTAATAAATAATTCAGTAAGTGCAGCCCCTGGATTTAAGGTAAAAAATGTTTGGGTAATGGCGGGAGTTCCAAAAATTATGCAAGCGATGTTTTTAGAAGCAGTTGAACCAAAGCTTTCTAAAAAAAATAAAATTATATCAAAAAGTGTTAAGATTTTAAAACCAGAGGGAGATATTGCTGTATTTTTAACTAAGCTTCAAAAAAATCATAAATATTTAGAAATAGGAAGCTACCCATTTTATAAACCTCCAGATATTGGAACTACAATTATATTTAGACATACAAATGATAAAAAAATAGATAATGCAATAAAAGTATTGTGTAAATATCTAACCAAAGCTAATATTCAATTTTTAAGATAATATTTACTTACTGCCCACTTGGCGGAATAGGTAGACGCAAGGGACTTAAAATCCCTTGTCCGTAAGGACGTCCCGGTTCGAGTCCGGGAGTGGGCACCAAAAGATAATAATGTAATTTGGGACTTAAATTGAGTTTATTAAATTTTTTATTTTTAATACTTTTTGTTTTTTTAATGTGTACTGGACAAATACTCTTTAAAAAAACCTCCATTATCCTGGCAGAGTTAGATATTAAATTTGGTTTTATAAATTTAATAGATTATTTTTTCAATCTAATTAGAATACCCTATTTTTGTATTGCTCTTTTCGTATATGCCACTGCGACCTTATTTTGGTTATTTATTTTACAAAAAATACCTTTAAGTCTCGCTTATCCTTTTACTGCATTAGCAATGGTAATAATCCCCGTAGTAAGTATTTTTATGTTTAATGAAAAGCTAAATATTAATTACTGGTTTGGAGCTGGGCTAATAGTCTCTGGTATCCTTGTTATTTCATTAGAGTTATGACTTTTTAATATAATTAAAGAAAATATTATTAATAAAATAATTGAGGATATCCACCAACTTTGCCAAAGCCCATAGCTTATTTGGTTTATAATAAATACGCAAAAAATAGATCCTGAAATAAAAGCAGTTTGGATGTCAGATAAATTAGATCTAAAGACAGTGGAATACCAAATAAAAATTAAAAAACTATAAAAGCTTATAATTCCAAGCATTCCTAGTTCTAGCCAAATTTGTATTGTATTATTGTGTGGATGTAAAGGAATAGAGGGTAATATAAATTTAAATTTCTTTTCTTCACGAATATCAATAAATTCAATTTTTTCTAATTCTCCAAACTTTCTAGAGCTGGAGACGCCATATCCAAGAAATACTTTATTAAAAATTTTATCCGAACTGTGTGACCAAATTATTAATCTGTGTGAGACTTTTTTATCAATCTTATTTTTTATATTTTTTGCATGTAGTAAAATATAATTACGGTTAAACCCTTTAGGTAAGCCACCTATTTGATTGTTTAATAGTTCCGTTTTTTTTTCAAGAACTAAGCTTTTGTCCTTCCAATTCTCGTGAATTTTTTTATTAAAGATTAGAGGTGCAGAAAAAGCGTATAATATAATTACTGATAGTAAAGGGTATAAAAATTTTTTACCAAAAATAATAAAGAAAAATAATATTATATTTCCTGAAATAAATGCAAAAAAAGCACTAGTATTTTCTCCTGCTAATAGAGAAATAAAGGTTATAAAAAATATAGTAAAAAGAGTTTTTTTACTTTTATAATTGGCTAGGGCTACAATAAAAGAAAATGTACTTATTACTGCCAATCCTCTTCCGTATGCTCCAGCATTTTTACCTTTCCCATATTCGTAAAAGAATTCTAAATATGGTTGTGGTTTTAAGGATTGGTTTTCAAATAGATAATCAAATTTTAAACCTAACCAAGGCTTTATACCCAATAAAAAATAAATATCTATAAATAAGAACAAGGATGTAATTAAAAAAGAATATGTAAAAAAGTTTAGTATTTTTTTCTTTTTCAGAAATTTAATATTTTTTCTAAAAACTATAAATGAGAAAAAAATAGATAATAAACTTAATAAAGCCTTTGATCCAAACTCTAGGTTATTAGTCCAAAAAAGACTTGAGCCCCCTACGAGAAAAAAGAAAAAAAACATTATTTCAGAATATTTAAATTCTTTGATATAATTAAGTTTATTATTATCTACAAAAAAAAATATTATGGCAGGAACTACAATTAGAATCCACATGGCAATAGGAGATAATAAGGCAATAGGAAAGATTATTGAGGAAATAAAATATAAAATATTATTTTTAACATTATTAATTTTAGTCATAGCTTTTTTTTAAGAGTTGCTTTGCATTAATTTATCATAATTATCGAATATTATTTTTTTATATTTAATATCAGAAACCGCAAAAAAAGGCTGTGTTCTTGAGCCATTGTTATTGTATGTTAAATTTTCCTTATCAAGTCCATATATTTTACCTCCCGCAGCATTTAAAATTGCGTGTCCTGCTGCTATATCCCATTTACTTATCCTTGAAAATCTAGGATATAAGTAAGCATGGTTTTCTGCTAGTTTACAGAATTTTAAAGATGAAGAAATTTTGATAATTTTCCTATTTTTGAAAAGTTCTATGTAATTATTTAAAATTGTTTGATTTTCCTTAGATATAATAATATTAAATTCATTATTAATATTTTTAATTTTAGCTTTATCCTGTTCTATTCTGTCAGTAAATATTCTTAAATTATTTAATCTAGCATACCATACCTTTTTTGAGGGAGGATGTGCTATTAACCCTATTATAGGAAGGTGATTATAAATTAGTGCTATATTTATAGTATATTCTTCTTTTCCATTTACATAACTTCTTGTCCCGTCTAAAGGATCTACTATCCAATAAATTTGATTTTTATAAACATCTTCTGAATGTTTTCTTTCTTCACTGACTATTGGTATTTTATATTTCAGAGAACTAAGTCCATCAAAAATTAAATTATCTAAAGCTAAATCTAAATTTGTTACTGGTGTTCCATCCTCTTTATTTTTAACCCAATTATCTTTTAAGGAAACTGTCTTATCTAAACAACTATGTATTAAATCAATTAAAAAGCTATCTATATTTTGATTATTAAAATATTCTATCTTCATTGCATGCTTAAATATAAAAAATATACATTACATTAATTATTTATAATTTAAAATTTTTTTTTAGTAATAAATATTTAATAAAAAAATGAGTTAATCTAGTTCAAATGACTCTCTATAATCTTTCAAGAGATTTTTATTTTGTAGATTTTTGTACATAATATAGTTTCCTACAACCAAAACATCCATATCTGTTCCCATAAAACATTTAAATGCATCAGTTGGAGAGCAAACTATTGGCTCACTTCTTATATTAAAGCTAGTATTAATCAAAATAGGACACTTTGTTTTATTATAAAAGCTTTTTATAAGTTTATAATAGAGAGGATTAGTTTCTTTATTTACAGTTTGTACTCTGGCGCTATTATCTACATGAGTAATTGCTGGAACTACAGATCTTTTTTGGGCTAATAATTCGTGTAAATCATTAAAGTTACGATTTTTAATTTTTTTAAGTTTTGACTTATTTAGATTTAAAACTAACAGCATATATGGACTAATATTTTCTAATTCAAACCATTCTGGTAATTTATCTTCTAGAATTGAGGGAGCAAATGGTCTAAAATTTTCCCTGAATTTTATACTTAGATTTAAGTTTTTTTGCATCTTGGAAGATCTAGGGTCTGCTATTATTGATCTATTTCCTAAAGCTCTAGGCCCAAACTCCATATTACCTTGAAACCACCCAACTATTTTTTGATTGGCTAAAGCATCAGTGGTAAGTTTAACTATATTATCAATTGAATAATTCTTAGCTTTAGCTCCTACTTTTTCTAGTTCTTTATTGATTTCTTTGTTATTATAAGAAGGTCCTAGCAGACTTCCTTTCATATGATCTTTTGATAAATTACTGTTTTTTCTTATTGTTCTACATTTTTCATAATAACTCAATAATGCAGCGCCAAGTGCTCCTCCAGCATCTCCGGCTGCAGGCTGTATCCAAATATCATCAAAAATTCCCTCTTTTACAATCTTTCCATTTATTACACAGTTTAGAGCTACTCCTCCTGCCATACACAAATATTTTTGTCCCGTTTCTTTTCTAATATTTTTACAAATTTTTAAGACAGTATATTCTAAAACTTTTTGGATTGATGCAGCAACATTCATATAAAACTTTGTAATAGGCTGCCCTTCTTTTCTTGACCTTTCGCCAAACAGATTTTCAAATTTATGATTAATCATTTTTAATCCTGTACAGTAGTCAAAATACTTTTGACTTAGCCTAAAAGAGCCATCTGATTTTACGTCTAATAAATTGTCAAATATTTTATCTACAAAAATAGGATCTCCATAAGGAGCTAAGCCCATTAATTTATATTCTCCAGAATTAACCTTGAATCCTGTATAATAAGTAAAGGCGGAATATAGTAATCCTAAGGAGTGAGGAAAATGAATTTCCTTTTCTATGCGTATTTGGTTTTTCTTATTTCCAATTCCTATGGTCGAAGTTGCCCATTCTCCTACCCCATCTAAAGTTAAAATAGCTGCTTCTTCGTAAGGAGAGGGATAAAAAGCTGATGCAGCATGGCTTAGGTGGTGTTCTGAAAATAAAACTTTGTTCGCTGTATCTTTTTTTGCACCTAATTTAATTAACTCATTAACTAAATTTCTTTTTTGAAAAAGCTTTTCTTTTACCCAAATTGGCATGGCAGTCCTAAAACTTTTAAAGCCGTAAGGTGCAAAAGAAAAGTAGGTTTCTAAAAGCCTTTCAAATTTAAGATAGGGTTTTTCGTAAAAACAAAAATAATCTATATCACTGGCATTTAATTTTGAATATTCTAAACAAAACTTTATAGCATTTTTAGGGAAACTAGCATCATGCTTTACTCTAGTAAATCTTTCTTCCTGAACAGCAGATATTATTTTTCCGTTTGCTATTAGGGAAGCAGCGCTGTCATGATAGAAAGATGATATACCTAATATTTTCATATATCCTATAACTAAAAATTTATATTAGGTTGGTTAGAAAAAAATTTACATGTTGCAATAGGCATATGGAAAAGTTTATTTCTAAACAATAAAAAGTTTAATAGTTCGTATCTTTTATTCATCTATTAAATTTTAAGAAAATTAATCGAATTTATCATAATAATTAATACTGATCTCTAAGATTAAATTTTTTCGTATTGTTGTTTATTTTAATCCAATAAGATTTTGAGTCTTTATCAAATTTTCTTTTCATAGGATCTCTTTTTAAAATTTTCATTATTAATCCTGTGCTAACAATAGTAAAAAAATATACTAAAAATAGTATTACTGAGCTAATAATGTTAAAAAAAAATAGATTTATACTTTTATAAGTATATTTGCTTTTAACTATCATGAGTACTAAATACATTAGATATCTTATTCTTACAACTATTTATTTATTTGTATTTTAAAATCAATTATTATGGAAACATTGCTTTTTTTATATATAATTTATTCAATATATTAATTTTTTTAATAACGATCATATGTAAATCTAGAAGGTAGTAATATTGAAAAAATTCATATTGCAAAAAGTATCGGTTGTATATTAATGAAGCATGATTTTTCTATAGATGGAAGAGAGATTTCAGTAAAATCACCTCCATATATAATTGCGGAAATTTCCGCTAACCATAATGGATCTATAAAAAGAGCCAAAGAAACCATAAAAGCCGCAAAGAATGCTGGTGCCGACGCTGTTAAAATACAAACATATACTCCAGATACCATGACAATAAAACATTCATCAGATGATTTTATATTTAATGATGGTTTATGGAAGGGACGTACTTTATACGACCTTTACACTGAGGCTTTTACTCCTTTTGAATGGCATAAAGAACTATTTGATTATGCCAATAACTTAGGTATTACTATTTTTTCTTCACCTTTTGACGAAAGCGCAGTTGATTTATTAAAAAATTTGAACTCGCCAGCTTACAAAATTGCATCCTTTGAAATAGTAGATTTACCATTAATTTCTTATATAGCTAAAACAAAAAAACCTATTCTTATGTCTACAGGAATGGCATCCTTAAATGAAATTAGAGAAGCAATTGATACAGCTAAGGCAAATGGTTGTACAAAAATAGCAATTTTTCATTGTATAAGTAGTTACCCTACTCCTCTAAAAGAAGCAAATATACAGGCAATTTTAAAGCTTAAAAAAGAATTTAATGTCCATGTAGGCTTGTCTGATCATACTCTCGGAAATACAGCAAGCTTGGTAGCTACTTCTTTAGGCGCGCCATTAATAGAGAAGCATTTTACTCTGTCTAGAAAAGACGGAGGAGTAGACAGCCCATTTTCATTAGAACCTCATGAATTAGTAAAGTTAATAAAAGACATTAATTTAGCATTTTCTGCTCTTGGAACAAAAAATAATATTCGCTCTAATGTAGAAACACAAAATAAATCATTCAGAAGATCTTTATATTTTGTTGATGATATAAAAAAAGGAGAAATAATTACTAAGTTACACGTTAGGAGAATAAGGCCAGGCTTGGGATTACCTCCAAAATATTATAAAAATGTTATTGGAAGCAAGTGTTTGCTAGATGCAAAAAAAGGTGATCGTGTAACTTTCAATCATTTCACATTGAAGTAAGATATTTTATTAATATTGTAACTGACGACAGTATATCTTATACAATTATATAATGAAAAAAAATTATAAAAATTTAAACATAAAAAATTAAATAAAAGAGTTCCCTTTTATCTTTAATAATTGATTTAAATGATTAGTAAAAAAAAAATACAAGAAACATATAAAAATTATAAATTTATATTAAATAAAACTAAGCTATCTAATAGCAAGTTTATTGTAGTAATTTTTTTAACTCTATTAACTGCTGCTCTAGATGCAGTAGGAATTGGTATATTAATTCCTATTGCAGAATATATTCTAGGAGCAGAAAATGGAAATATTCCTGACACAAATTCCTGGAAAATTTTAACAAAAATTTTTGAATTTATAGGTATTAGGGTTGATATTGTAGTAGTGACTTTTATTACAATATTAATAATTATTATTAGACAAGTTTTAAATTTTTTTAAAGGCTATATAATAGAAGAAATTAGATTCAAAGTAATATTGTCATTGAGAAAATTATTATTTACAAATTTTTTAAATCAAGATTATTACTTTGTAAAAAACTACAGTACTGGAAAATATAATTATATTATAAATACTGAAGTTGAGAAAGTAGCAGTTGCCACAATTTTCCCTATAGAACAGTTGACAGGATTTATTTTCATAATCTCATATTTATTTTTGATGAGTATTATTTCTATGAAAGCAACAATTCTAGTATTTCTTTTAATATTCATAAGCGGATTAGTTTTAAAAAAAGTAAGTGTTTTTATTCATGCCAATGCAAAAAATATTATTAAACTAAGCAATGAATTTTCTCAAAATCTAGTAGACAGATTATTAGCGATTAAATTAATAAAAATAAACAGTACTATAATTAAAGAAAAAATAAAAAATTACAAAATTTTAGAATCTCAATTTGAAAAAAATATTAGTTTAGTTAAAATTAATATCATAACAAATACTAGCTTAGAGCCATTACTTATAATTATTGCGGTGCCAATAATTGTATTAGCAGTAAATATTGGCTTTCCTCTTGCAAAATTAGGAGTCTTTGTGATACTTTTAGCTAGATTTTTGCCAGTATTTAAGACATTAGTTTACGGATTTCAAAGGTTTTTCCAAATTAATGTATCGACCGAAAATCTTATAGAATTAATAAATAATACAGAAAAACAAAAAGAGTTAAGAAGAGGAAATATTTTAGCTCCTAAAATTATTAAGGAAATTAAATTTAAAAAAGTTGCATTCAAATACAATAAAAAAGAAAAAAATATTTTTAAAAACTTTTCTTGTATATTTAAAGGTGAGAAAATAAATGCTTTAGTTGGACGTTCAGGAACAGGCAAGTCCACTATCATAAATATGATTCCAAGATTATTGACACCATCTAGTGGAGACATTTACTTAAATCAGTATAATTTAGAAACTCTTGATGTAAATAGTCTCAGATCAAAATGTTCTTTTATTGATCAAAAACCAATTTTTACTAGGGGTACTATAATTGAACACATTACTGCTAATGCTAAAATTAGTTATCAAAAATGCATAAAAGAAGCTAAACTTGCAAATGCTCATGAATTTATTATAGGCTTGCCTAATAAATATAATTATAAACTAGGAGAAGCTGGTGTTGGTCTTTCAGGCGGACAACTGCAAAGACTTGATATAACAAGAGCTTTAGCTTCTAATAGACCTATTATGATTTTAGATGAGCCAACTAGTAGTCTTGATAGTAAGAATTCTAATGAAATTTTTAAAACATTGAGAAAAATCAATAAAGTTAGAAAAATTACTATTATTATTGTTACTCATGATAAAAGCATACTAAAATATTGTGACAATTACATTAAAATATAAATTTATTTGACTAGTTATTAATTAGTTTAATCTTTTTTATTCCTTTGATTTTAAAAATTTCTTTTCTATTTTCATATAGTATTTTTATAAGCTTATTAATTTCATTTTTATAACTTTGATGAGTTTTTATATTTATAATCTCAAATGGATCTTTATATTTATCAAATAGTTTTTCTACAATTAACTTTTTCTTATTAAGAGTAACCATTAATCTAAATTTTTTTGTAGATATTGTGAAATAAACGTCTCTTCTTTTAATGTCGGCGTTACCACTTCCACAGTTTTCAGAGATAACAAAAAATTTTTTTTCACTACAAATATCTTTACCTTTATAACGAGATCCAATTTTAATTCCTAATTTAGTTACAAATGTTGTACAAATATCCATGCTATCACACATAGTATTTTCTATAGGCTTTGATTTTGTATTGGCTAATATAAATGGAATTTCTAAGTCTTCATAATGTGTTCTCTGTGCTACGTCAAGTTTTTTCCTTGGACTTTCAGGATAATAACTTGCATGATCAGCAGTTATCAAAAATAGCATATCATCAATTATTTTATGTTCTTCTAGTTTATTTAATAGTTTTCCTAAATTTTGATCTAAATCCATTGTAGCTGCCACGTATAAAAATCTGTGTTTGATATTTCCTCTAATTCTTTCTATTAACCATTTAGGATAAAATCTAAATCTTTTTATAAGATTTAAAGTATTATTAGTTGCTCTATGGTCATGAACATCCATAAAGTGCATATGTATATGCCAGCTTTTTTCTTTTATATTTAATATCTTATTTATTAGACTGTCTATAATATCATTAATAATAACAGCATGATGCCCCAACCTAAAAAATGGCCAAAGATTCTGTTTCGCAATAATTTTTTTTGCTCGCCAGTTAATAGCTACCATTACTCTGTTTATTTGAAAGTAAATGCTATTATATTTTATTTTACCTAGAGTGTGCCAATACATACCACCTGATACTTTTTGCATTTTCTTTAAAATAATATCTGGTTTTTTAAAAAGTAGTTCTTTTTCTGCAATGCTATTTTGAAGAACTTGATTATTAATTTTTCTAAGTTTTGGAGGCCATAATTCATTATTAAGGCTTTTGTAAGATATAATTCTATCCAAAGTTATTCCAAATTCTTTTTGAAGAAATTGAATAGTATCTTGTTTGCTTTTTATCTTTTTTTTGAAGAGGTTTATTTCGTATATCAAGGTTCTATTTATCTTGTGTTCTATAATTAATCTATAATCATTTGTAGTATAGACTTCATCAAAACCTTTATCATAGCCATTTCCTATTCCCATTTGATTGCAGGTTGACATTAAGTAGGTTCTTGTATTTCTTTTTTTTATATCTTGGATATATGATTTTCTGTCCCTAATACCATAATTATATCCTCCGTAATCTAAAGGATAGGACGAAGAAAACAAGGATGGCAAAACAAATTGTGTGGATTGAGCATTAGCAACTGCCTTCTTTAAAAAACCTCTTTTAATGATTTTATCAAATGCCGGGAAAAGTTTTTTTCTAACTTTTTGACTAGAAATTAAGTCATATCTTAAAGCATCTACTATTAAAAAAATTGATTTATACAACATTTGAGAATTTTAACATTATAATATAACCCTAAATTAACACTAAATAAAATTTTTAATAGGATTTTTCTCAATTATAAATAGCTATTTACTAAAGATAGATAATGAGTAATATGGTTTTTTAATTGATTTTAAACTTATAATAATTGATAAAAGCATTGAGCATGTAATAAACATAAGTATGTGGGCAAGAGTTTTAGTATTTTTTAAATCAATATTTGGAGGGGTGGCCGAGTGGTTAAAGGCAGCAGACTGTAAATCTGCCCTCATTTGAGTACGTAGGTTCGAATCCTACCCCCTCCACCATGAAACTTTATATTCTGATAGGGTTACCAAGTTTTCAATTTTTACAATCATCATCACAAAACACCTTGTACTTTTTATTAACTGTAAGATAGGTGTAAGATAGAATGAAAAGTTTAAGCATAAAAAATTTGAA
>PAZF01000014.1 GCA_002715505.1 Candidatus Pelagibacterales bacterium | reverse complement strand
TAGCTTATAAGAAGGATTGTCATAATTAGCCATTGTTGAATAGTTGTTGTAAAACTTATCTAATTTCTTTTTAGCTGTATCCATTGATAGTCTCGCAGCGTGAAATAAATATTCCGAGGTTTTATTAAAAGTTATAATTAAGCTTCCTATAGTTTTATCTAACGCAATAGATGTAAGCCATAAAACTAGCGATAATGGAATGAATGCGATAAGTAGAATTAGTATATAGATACTTGCTTTAGCAACGTCATCTGCATAAGGGTGAATATTAGAAAGTAATTCAATTTGAGCTATAAAATTTTCCATTTCTCCCCAGTCAACTCACATAAGCAATAAACCTCTACTATATAATGTCTCAATAATTAGGAAAATTATTTTTAAAATTTATATTTCTAATGTCTGAGATTTTATTTTCATTAAACTCTTTAATTATATCTTTTGTCGCATATCGTAGGTACTGAATCCCTATATTAGCTTTGATTTTTAGAGGTATTTCATCACTATTAAGTGCTTCTTTTACAGTAAGAATAGATTGTTTTATGGTTTGAAAATGACTTTCTTCTAAACTATGTAAATATCTATCTTGTTGGGATATTACTTCTTTCATGAACAACTGATTCTTTCTCCACCTTGATAATGTCTCTTCTCTTATACCTATTTTCTCTGCTACATACTTAGATGAAAAACCAAAAGATAATAGTTTTGCCCTTTTTACGGGGTTTATACAGTTTGATGCAGTCTCATAANGNGGTTGGTGGCGGATAGGAAGGGATTCGAACCCTCGATACGATTGCTCGTATACCTCCTTAGCAGGGAGGCGCCTTCGACCACTCGGCCACCTATCCATTTGTAATTCTGCCTGATTCTTATTATAAATCAAGTATGATTATACTTTTGGAATAGAGGCTCCAATATTGGGCAAATCATATCCTTTTTTTACAGCCTCTCTGTTGGCAATATGAGTATACCAATTAGCAACATGTTTGTAATTTTTAATATTTACTTGATGCCATTCAAACCTTGCAATCCATGGCCAGGCTGCAATATCAGCTACAGTATAAGTATCTCCTGCTAAGTATTTATTTTTTTCTAGTTGGAAATTAATAACTTTGTAAAGTCTTTCAGCTTCGTCGTGATATCTTTTTTCTGCATACTCCGATTTGCCTTTATTAAACTTTAGAAAGTGATGAGCCTGTCCTAACATTGGTCCTTGTGAACAAGTTTGAAAATTCAGCCACTCTATGCACTTCATTTTTTCTAAAAAATTTTCAGGTATAAACTTCTTATATTTTTCTGCTAAATAAAGCATTATAGCCCCAGACTCCATCAATGAAAAGTTAGTATCATGATCAAATATTGCAGGTATTTTATTATTAGGACTTATTTTTAAAAAGTCTTTATTAAATTGTTCATTTTTAATTATATTTACTGGAATAATTTTATAATTAACTCCTAGCTCTTCTAACAAAATTGAAATTTTTCTCCCGTTTGGAGTTGACCATGTATAAAGATCTATCATTTTTAGCTTGGCCTTTTCATAGAAAATATATTGTCAACTGCAGAATAATCCATATAACCAAGTCTTGCTAGAGGCTTTAATTTTTTTACATTAATTATACCGTCTTTGATAAATTCATCATCTATATTTATTCCTATTACCTTACCTATTATAATTGCATTATATTCATTTTCATTTGTATTTGGTAAATCTACTATCTTATACAATACACATTCCATATTTATAGGGGATATTTTTAAAGACTTTGGTTTTATAAAATTACTCTCTTTTGTTTCAAGAGATGCATACTCTATTTCACTTTCTCCACTTGAAAGAGGTGCACAAGTTTTATTCATTTTGTCCTTGCTTTCATATGTAGAAATATTGACAACAAATTCTTTATTATTTTTAATATTAGTGAAAGTATCTTTAGGCCCTCTTAGAGAAGGAGCTGGCCCATTATTAGCAAACATAACCATCGGTGGATCTGATGCCACACCGTTAAAAAAACTATAGGGAGCACAGTTGTCTTCTCCATCTTCACTAATTGTTGTTATCCAAGCAATAGGTCTAGGAATTATACAAGATTTAAATGGATTGAATTTTAAACCGTGGTTATTTTTTTTTGTCTCATAAAACATATTATTATTGATTCAGTTTTTTTAATATAATCTTATTTACTACACCTGGGTTAGCTTGCCCTTTGCTAAGCTTCATTACTTGGNCTACAAACCAACCCATAACTTTTGCATTTCCATCTTTAAACTGTTTTACTTGAGTTTCATTTTGAAAAATTATTTGGTCAACAAGTTTTTCTATATCATCCTCATTACTAATCTGTTTAAGTCCTTTATTGTCAATTATTTCTTTAGCATTTTTTTTAGAAGCAAACATATCTTCAAATACTTCTTTAGCTATTTTATTTGATATTATTCCATCATTGATAAAGTCTAGTAACTCTCCTAATCTTTGTGAAGGTATAGGAGAATTCTCTATTTTTATATCTGACTCATTTAATTTTCCAAAAAGATTGCTTATAACCCAATTCGCAGCTTGCTTAGCATCTCTTCCTTTTGATAATTCTTCAAAATATTTAGCAGTTTCAAGTTCTGCAGAAATAACCTTAGCGTCATAAGTCCCTAAATTATATTGAGACTTTAATCTTTCTTTAAGTTCTGCTGGTAGTTCAGGCAATGTTTTTTTTATTTCATTAATCCTTTCTTGTTTTATCTCTAGCGGCAAAAGATCAGGATCGGGAAAATATCTATAATCGTGGGCTTCTTCTTTAGATCTCATGGTTCTTGTTTTTCCTGTATTTGCATCAAATAGTCTTGTTTCTTGAGCTATAGTTTCACCATTTTCTNTAAGTTTAACTTGTCTGTTTGCTTCAAATTCTATAGCTCTCATTAAATTTTTAATAGAATTTAAATTTTTTATTTCACATCTAGTTCCTAAAGGATCATTAGGCTTTCTAACTGATACATTAGCATCACATCGAAGTGAGCCCTCTTGCATATTACCATCGCAGGTATTTGCAAACCTAAGTATATTTCTTAACTTAGTTACATAATCTCCTGCCTCCTCCCAATCACTTAAGTCAGGATATGATACTATTTCCATAAGTGCCACTCCCGCTCTATTAAAATCTATAAAACTAAAATCTGGGCTTTGATCGTGTATTGACTTCCCTGCATCTTGTTCTAAATGTAGCCTTTCAATTCTGATTCTTTTTGTTTTATCTTCTGATATATCGATATCTATATAACCATTACTTATAATTGGATCTTTATATTGACTTATTTGGTACCCTAGGGGTAAATCCGGATAAAAGTAGTTTTTTCTATCAAAAATAGAAAAGTTGTTTATCTTAGCATTAAGTGCTANTCCTGATTTTATAGCTTGATCAATTACATAAGAATTTATAGTAGGCAAAGTGCCAGGTAGACCAACATCAAGTAAATCTAAATTTTTGTTTTCGCTTTCTCCAAAACTAGCAGAGCCGTTTGAAAACAATTTTAACTTAGAAGAGACTTGCGCATGAACTTCTAACCCAATAACAATTTCCCAAGCTCCTGACCTACCAGAAATTGTATTAGGTTTGTCTTTAGTCATAATTAAAGATCCATGTCAGGAGTAAAGTTGAATGATGCTGCTTCCTCTAAAGAAAATGCTGCTCTTAATAAAATATCCTCTGTAAACTTATTAGAAATTAATTGTAAACCTAATGGCTTTTTTCTTTTGCTTAGTCCTGCAGGAATAGAAATTGCCGGCAATCCAGCTAAACTTGATGGAACAGTAAATACATCATTTAGGTACATGGTTATAGGATCTTTTTTTTTCTCTCCAAGTTCAAAAGCATCACTTGGTGTAGTTGGACTTAAAATCACGTCAACGTCCTTAAATGCTATTTCAAAGTCTTCTACTATTTTTCTTCTAACTTTTTGTGCGTGAATATAATAAGCATCATAATACCCTGAAGACAATACATAAGTCCCAATTAACAACCTTCTCTTAACTTCTTTTCCAAAACCTTCCCCTCTAGTTTTGCAATACATGTCATTGAGATCTGTAAAATTTCCTTCTGCTCGATAACCAAACTTAACGCCATCATATCTGGCAAGATTAGCCGACGCTTCTGCAGGAGCTATTATGTAATAACACGGCAAAGCAACTTTAGTATGGGGTAAAGAAATATCGATAATTTCTGCTCCTTGAGATTTTAACCACTCTCTTCCACTATTAAGTAGTTCTTGTATTTCTTGAGGCATATCCTCTACAATATATTCTTTAGGAACTCCTACTTTTATGCCCTTTATTCCTTTCTTAATATTATCCATTAAATTCGGCATTTCTAATTTTGAAGAGGTACTATCATTTTTATCCCATGAAGACATATAAGTTAGTGCATACGCAGCATCCTCGACGGTTTTTGTAATTGGCCCAGCCTGATCTAGAGAAGATGCAAAAGCTATAATACCAAATCTAGAGCATCTTCCATAAGTAGGTTTAAGGCCAACATTTCCACAAAAGGATGCAGGTTGTCTAATAGACCCACCTGTGTCTGTACCCAAAGCAAAGCAAGATCCTGAAGCAGCAACTATTGCAGCAGATCCCCCAGAAGATCCCCCTGGAGTAAGTGGCCTTGAAAAATCATCTGTCCAAGGATTAATTACCTTTCCNCTGAAACAAGTATCATTTGCTGATCCCATAGCAAATTCATCCATATTAGTTTTACAAATTACTATACCTCCCGCCTTTTTCAAATTTTTGGTAACTGTTGACTCATAAGGAGACACAAAATTACTCAGAATTTTTGAACTGGCAGTTGTCTTATTTCCTTTAGTGCAAAAAATATCTTTNACTGCAATAGGAATTCCTTCTAGTGGTTTAAAATCCTCAGATTTTTTTTTATCTATTTCAGATGCTTTTTGTAATGTTTCATCATACAATTCTTCAGAAATCATATTATATTTTTTAGTTTTATTAAGTTGTTTTATATATGCTTCAATAATTTCTTTAACCGATACTTCTTTGCTTTTTATAGCCTTCACAGTCTCAATTAGAGATAAATTTATCAATTCTTTCATTTATTTATTCTATTACTTTAGGCACTGTAAAAAATTTACCATTTTTTTTTGGGAGCATTTGATAGTATTTGATCTTGATCAATAGTTTTTGAAAAGTCCAAGTCCTCCCTTTCAAAAAGTTGGGAATCATTTACATTTCTAATTGGTTCTATATTTTTTACATCTACTTTCTTTAAATCTTCCATCCATTGTAAAATATTTGAAAGATCTTTTGAAAACTCTTCCTCTTCTTTATCATTTAATTCTATTCTAGCTAAAAAAGCTATTTTTTTAGTAATTTTTTTGTCTATCAACATTTTTGTTTAATATTTTTTATTTTNTGTTATTTATCATACATAGAATGAATTCTATATTACACACTAAAAGTAAAAGTACAATCACATTTGATATAAATTTATATAAGACTTTTTTAAGTCAAAAAGGGAAAATTTTGTCTATGGATGCCAGTAAAACTAAGATTGGAACAGCAATTTCTGACGATAGAAAGCGTGTTGCACTAAGCCATATTTTAATAGAAAGAGAAAAACTAGATAAGGACTTTAATAAAATCAAACTCATAATTGATAATAATCATATAGAATCTGTAGTACTAGGACTTCCTCTCAATAAAGATGGTACTAAAGGTAGACAAGCTCAATCTATTATGACTTTTGCTGGAAACTTGAATAAAAGATTTGATCTTCCTATTCTGATGTGGGATGAAAGATTTTCTACCATTGGAATAGAGAGAGAAATGGTTATTACTGGACTAAAAAAAAAATATATTAAAAAAAATATTGATTGTGCTTCAGCAACATGGATATTACAAGGTGTGTTAGACAGAATGAAATATAATGAAGTGAATTATGAAAACTAAACATTTACTTTCTATAAAAGATCTATCTGTAAATGAAATAAAAAATATACTTAGCGATGCTAATGATTTTCTTAATAAAAAAAGTATACAAAATAAGATATTAAAAAAAATAAAAGGAAAAAATATTATTAATCTTTTTTTCGAAGACTCTACTAGAACTTTAACATCATTTGAACTTGCTGGAAAAAAACTTGGAGCTAGTATAATTAATATGGCTGTTGCAACTTCTGCAATTAAAAAGGGTGAGTCTCTTATCGATACAGCCATGACATTAAATGCTATGAATCCTGATATTTTAATTGTAAGACATAATATGAGTGGCGTTCCCTATTTACTATCTGAAAAAGTTAATTGTTCTGTAATAAATGCTGGTGATGGAAGCAACGAACATCCAACACAGGCTTTATTAGATGCTTTGACAATACTCAGGCATAAAAAAAAAATATCTGGATTAGAAGTAGCAATAATGGGGGATGTTTTACACAGCAGAGTAGCAAGATCAAATATTTATTTACTGAATAAACTTAATGCTAAAGTTAGAGTTATTTGTCCTCCAACCTTATTGCCTGCAGGTATAGAAAAAATGAATGTTAAAGTTTTTAAAAATATTAGAGAAGGCCTAAGAAATGTAGATATTATAATGGTACTAAGAATACAAAAGGAAAGAATGGAGGGATCTTTTGTTCCTTCTGAAAAAGAGTTCTTCAAATTTTGGGGGCTTGATAGAGAAAAATTAAATAAAGCAAAAAAAAATGCTTTGGTAATGCATCCTGGTCCTATAAATAGAGGAATTGAAATAGATAGTGATGTTGCAGACGATATAGGAAGATCATTAATTCTAGAGCAAGTTAAACTGGGAGTAGCAGTAAGAATGTCTGTTATAAATAAATTAATAAATTAACAAATGAAATTAAAAAATGACTAAAATAATATTCACTAATGCACACATTGTAGACCCCAGTCAAAATATTAATAAAATTGGAACTGTTACTGTAGAAAATAAAAATATTATTGAAATATCTACGGAGAAAATAAGCTTTAAAAAAAATGAGAAAAATAAAATAATAGATTGTAAAAAATTGATATTAAGTCCAGGCTTTATTGATTTAAAGTGTCATCTAAGAGTTCCTGGTGATGAGCATAAAGAGAACCTATCTTATGCAAGTAAAGCCGCAGCATCATCAGGAATTACTAGTTTAATTTGCATGCCAAATACAAATCCTATCATTGATAACGTATCAATTGTTGAACTTTTACAAAGAAAAGCAAGAAAAGAAAGCGATGTAAAAATATATTCTACTGCTAGTATTACAAAAAAACTCCAAGGAAAAGAACTAAGTGAATTTGGACTTTTAAGCGAAGCTGGTGCACTGGCATTTACAGATGCTATCACGTCTGTCCATAGTTCTGCAGTTATGTATAAAGCACTAAAGTATGCTAGTGCATTTGATATTTTATTAATGCAACATCCTGAAGAAAAAGAGTTAAGTGATGGAGGATCAATGACATCTGGTAAACTTTCTACAGAGCTTGGAATTAAAGGAATCCCAATAGAAGCAGAGGTTATTCAAGTAGAAAGAGATATAAGGCTTGCAGAAATGACAAATGGCAAAATACATTTTTTAAATATATCTACAGGCCTTGCATTAGAGGCGATTAAAAATGCTAAAAAAAAAGGTCTAAAGATAAGTTGTTCCACGTCTCCTCACTATTTTTCACTTAATGAAAAGGATATAAAAAAATGGAGAACTTTTGCTAAACTTTCTCCTCCTCTTAGAGATGAAGAAAATATGAAACTTGTTAAAGAAGCTATTGCAGATGATATTATTTCTTGTATTACTTCAGACCATTCACCTCATGATACTGATAGTAAAAGATTACCTTTTGAAATAGCATCGGCTGGGTCTATAGGTTTTGAAAGCCTCTTACCACTAACATTAAAAATAGTGAAAGAAAAAAAGCTTGGAATAACAAAATTAGTAAACTTACTTAGCACAAAACCAGCAGAACTTTTAAAGTTAAACTCTGGAAGTTTAAAAAAAGGAAATAATGCAGATATAGTAATATTTGATCCTAACAAAAAAATTACTCTATCTCCTAAAAATATTAAAAGTAAATCAAATAATTTTCCGTATGAAAAAACTAAAGGTTATGGTGAAGTATTTTTAACTATGGTAGACGGTAAAATAATTTTTAAAAATGGAAAACTTAATATTTAATCAGCAAATATTAATATTAATTTTAGTTAGCTACTTGGTTGGATCTATACCATTTGGTTTTTTGATTTTTAAGTTTAAAAATAAGGATGATATCAGAAAATATGGTTCTGGTAATATTGGAGCTACAAATGTTAATAGGCTTTTAGGTAAAAAACTTGGGTTAATTACTCTATTATTAGATTTTCTAAAAACCTTTTTAATTAGTTTTTTAATTTTTGTAATGTTTGGAGCGGATGCAGCGTCAATTAGTGGTTTTTTTTCTGTAATTGGACACATGTTTCCTATCTGGCTAAAATTTAAAGGAGGTAAAGGAGTAGCTTCCTTCTTAGGTTTATTATCAATAATTTCATGGCCCCTATCTTTAATTTTTTGTATAGTTTGGTTAATCATTGTAAAGTACTTTAAATACTCGGGAACAGGAGCTATAATCTCCATAATCTTAAATTTCATTTTATTTAAACTTGTTTTATATATTCAATTTAATTATCTGAAATTACTTTGGATACCTGGAACTCCATTAGACTTAAATGTGATATTAGGTTTAAGCATTATTATTTTAATTAAACATTCTACAAATTTTAAAAACCTCTTAAAAAAATAATTATCTTGACTTAGGGAATACTAATGATAATTTTTCATTTTTAAGTGTACATTTATATTATGAATTTAGTTATTGTAGAGTCACCTGCCAAAGCAAAAACAATTAATAAATTTTTAGGTAATGATTATGAAGTTATTGCTTCTTATGGACATGTTAGAGATATAGAAGAAAAGAAGGGTATAGATGTAACCCAAGATTTTAAAATAAATTATCAAAAAAATACTGAGGACTCTAAGTATCTTAATATCATAAGAAAAAGCATTAAAGATAAAAAAAAGCTTTTTCTAGCTACAGATCAAGATAGAGAAGGTGAAGCAATTGCATGGCATATTAAATCAATACTTGAAGAAGATAATCTGCTAAAAGATATTGAAATATTAAGAATTACTTTTAATGAGATTACTAAGGAAGCTATTTTAAATTCACTGAATACTCCAAGACACATAGATATGAACTTAGTAAATGCTTATCAGGCCAGAAGGTCTTTAGACTATTTGATGGGATACTCACTATCTCCGCTTCTGATAAGAAAATTTCCAGGGTGTAAATCAGCTGGAAGAGTACAATCAGTAGCATTAAAATTAATAACAGAAAGAGAAAATGAAATACAGAAATTTAAACCAAAAGAATACTGGTCCATACAAATTCAATTGTTACTAAATAATAATAAAAAAATAGATGCTAAATTATATCAAATTGAAGAAAAAAAAATTACAAAACTTAGTATTGAAAATGAAAGTCAAGCCTTAGAATTAGAAAAAAAAATATTAAATTCTAAATTTAAGATTAAGGAAATTGATAGTAAAATCAGAAAAAATAATCCTTTTCCTCCGTTCATAACTTCTACTTTGCAATTAGATGCTAGTAATAAGCTTGGATTTAGTCCAAGTAGAACTATGTCATTAGCGCAAAAGCTATATGAAGGAATAAATATAAATGGAGAAAATAAAGGATTAATAACCTATATGAGAACCGATTCTACAAATCTTTCTAATGAATTTATTCAAAAGGCCAAAGATATAATTTCAAAAGATTTCGGAAAAAATTATGTTTACCAAAGTGTAAGAAGCTTCAAAAATAAGGTTAAAAATTCTCAAGAAGCACATGAAGCAATAAGACCTAGTGACCCTTTCATAAAACCAGATGGGTTACCTGCTTCTTTAGAACAAGATTTAAAAAAATTATACGATTTAATATGGAGAAGATCGTTGTCTACTCAGGCTAATCAATCAGTAAGCAAAATTATTTCTATTAAAATAAAAGATGATTCTACTCAAATTATTCTAAGTGCTTCCACATCAGAATTAGAGTTTGATGGATATAAGAAAATTTACCAAGATGAAGAAGTAAGTAATATACAAAAAAATAAAGGCATAGATAAATTAACTAAAGACACGTTTATAGAAAAAGTTAAAAGTGAGACCATACAGCATTTTACCGATCCTCCACCTAGATATACAGAAGCATCTTTGATAAAGAAGCTAGAAGAATATGGAATAGGAAGGCCTTCTACTTATGCAAATATAATGAAAAAAAATCAACTTAGAGGCTATGTTTCTTTAAACTCAAAAAGATTTATTCCTCAACCTAGTGGTAGAATTGTAACCTGTTTTTTAGAAAATTATTTTCAGAAATATCTGGATTATAATTTTACAGCAAAAAAAGAAGATGAATTGGATCTAGTATCTCAAGGAGAAAAGAATTGGAAGTCAGTGCTTCATGAATTTTGGGATGACTTCAATAAAAGCGTTGAAGGCACACTCAAACTATCTAATACAAATGTATATGACTATATTAATGATGCAATGAAAGAATACTTATTTCCGCATAAGGAAAATAGGAAAAATGACGAATCTAAACTTTGTCCAAAGTGTAAAAAATCTAATTTATCTATTAAAATGAGAAAAAATGGTTCTGGACCATTCGTCGCTTGCACTAGTCATCCTGATTGTGATTTTATTAGAAGCGAAGTATTTCCAGGAGATGACTCTGAAGAAATCTTAATCGAAAATAAAATATTGGGATATGAGAATAATATTGAAATTATTCTAAAAAAAGGACCTTATGGACCTTACGTTCAACTAGGTTCAGATAAAGAAGATAAAAAAAATTTAAAGAGAGCATCAATTCCTAAAAATATTAATATTAATGACATTGATTTATTATTAGCTAAAAAACTATTAGCACTTCCTAGAGACGTAGGCCAGCATCCAGAAACCGGAGAAATTATTATAGCTAATAATGGAAGATATGGTCCATATTTAAAATATAACGGGACTTTCTATTCAATACCTAAGGATGAGAATCCTTTAACAATTGGTATAAACAGAGCAATAGATATTATATCAAAGCCTAAAAAAAGTTCCAATAGGTCAGTAAAGCCTTTGAGAGATTTGGGAAAGCATCCTGATGATAATGAGAATATTTCAATTTATAAAGGAAGGTATGGCCTTTATGTTAAATATAAAGGTTTAAATATTGGCTTACCCAAATCTTCTGATGCTCAAGAAATTTCAATAAAAGATGTTGTAGATATTATTAAAAAAAAAGAAAAATAGGTAACTCTTGACAATAACTATTTTATTATTGTATTAATAATTATGGCTAAACCATCTTCAATTAAAATAAGGTTAAATAGTACTGCTAATACAGGTTTCTTTTATGTCACTAAAAAAAACAACAAGACCATGACAGAAAAAATGGAAATAAAAAAGTATGACCCAGTTGCTAGGAAACACGTCCTTTTTAAAGAAGGTAAAATAAAATAAATACTTTAAATATTTTTCTTGCAAAATACTTTTCCTTCTTTAAATTCGCTAAAATTAAATCCTTATAGACCTACACTAATATGTGATGCTGATCAGGT
Organism: Candidatus Pelagibacterales bacterium; assembly: GCA_002715505.1. Classification (GTDB taxonomy): domain Bacteria; phylum Pseudomonadota; class Alphaproteobacteria; order TMED109; family TMED109; genus JAYYAX01. The sequence goes on along the minus strand of PAZF01000014.1, from coordinate 31,645 downwards.
TATTTTTGACTTTATGTACGACTTTCAAAATTTTTTAAAAATAAAAAAGCTTTTTTTTAATTGGAAAAGTTATGCTCTAACCAGCAATATACTAAAAAACGATAATTCTTCATTAAATGAAGAGGAGATAAAAGAATTAATTAATAATTTCTTTAAAAAGTTTACACTTAAAATGACTGTAATAAGGGGTTCTATTAAAACTTTAAATAAAATTTCTAAATATTTTAATATTGTAGTTTTATCTAATATTCCATTTGAGTATTACGATTTAAGATTAAACGCCTTAAATAATAATAATCTAAATTTTCCTTTTTTCGCAAATAAAGGAGAAAAAGGAACTGCTAGTTCACATATTTTTAATTTTAATAAAAATCAAACATGGTTCATAGATGATAGTCCTTTCCAGGTTTCTTCGGTTATAAAAAAAGAACCTAATATAAAAACAATTTTGTTTATTGAGAATACTAAACTTGCTAAACTAATTAAAAATAAGAATAATTGTGATTTTTATTCTACTAGCTGGTTAAAAAATGAAAAAATATTATTAAATCAATTTTTAAAATATGACTAATATAATTAAAAGGTTAGAAGAATTAAATATTATACTTCCTAAGGCATCAAAGCCAGTAGCTAACTATTCCCCATTTACAGTAAATGGAGATATGGTTTATGTTTCTGGTCAAATTCCTTTTAAAAATGGGGAATTAATCTATAAAGGTAAAGTTGGAAAAGATCTAAAAGTTGAAGATGCAAAAAAAGCATCTGCTCTCTGTTTAATAAATACCTTAGCTGTTCTGAATGATGCTACTAAAGAAAATCTAGATTCTGTAAAGTCTTGTATTAAAATTAATGTTTTTATAAATAGTGCCGATAATTTTTATGACCAACCTTTAGTTGCAGATGGAGCTTCAGACTTAATTAAAGAAATTTTTAATGAGAATGGAAATCATGCTAGATCCGCTGTAAGTTGCAGTTCTTTGCCAATAAATGCAGCAGTGGAAATAGACTCAATATTTCAGTTAAGCCTTTGATAAGAAAATATAAACTTAAAACCTTTAGTAAAATAGGTTCTATAAGGAAACTTGATTGGGATAGATGCAATCAAAATGGAAATTTATTCACTAGTTATAACTTTTTGAAGCTTTTAGAAGATAGTAATTCATTGTCAGATCGTACTGGATGGAATCCATATTACTTTACTTGGGATACAGAAAATAACCTTCAAGCTTGTGTTGCAGCTTATGAAAAAGTAAATAGTCAGGGTGAATTTGTTTTTGATCACTCATGGGCAAATGTATACCAAAAATTAGGATTAAGTTATTATCCTAAATTGCTAATTGCATCTCCTTTTACACCAATAACAGGAAAAAGAATTTTATTAAGAAAAGAAAATAATATTGAATTTAAAAAAAAAATAATTGACGATATAATAGAATTTTCTATCAAAAAAAAGTTCTCAAGTTTACATATAAACTTTATTGATGAAGAGCAAATTAAGTTTTATTCTGATAATAACTTTATAATCAGATATGGTGAACAATTTCATTTTGTAAATAATGGTTACTTATCTTTCCAAGATTTTTTAGACAAGTTATCTTATAAAAAGAGAAAAGCAATTATTAAAGAAAGAAACTCCATAAAAAAAATGGGTATAAAAATAGAAATATTAAAAGGAAATAATATTCAAAGTGATATCTTAGAAGAATTATATAAGTTTTATATCACAACTATAGATAAAAAATGGTCATATGACTACTTAACTATTGATTTTTTCCTAAACTTAAAACGTTATTTAAAAGATAATCTTGTTATTATAATTGCATTACAAGGAAAAAAAGTAATAGCAGCAGCACTTAACTTTATATCTAATAATATTCTCTATGGTAGATACTGGGGCACAAAAAAAGAATTACCATATCTGCACTTTGAAGTTTGTTACTATAAAGCTATAGAAACAGCAATAGATTTAAATCTTAGTAAAGTTGAAGCCGGAGCACAAGGTCCACATAAAATTAAAAGAGGATATACTCCTGCCTTGACTTATAGTGCTCATTTAGTTTTTAATAAAGAGCTACATGAAATATTTTCAAGATATAACGAATTAGAAAAAGAAAATATATTAAACAATATTAGAATTCTTAAAGAAGAGTATTCTCCGTATAAAGTTATTTCTGAAACCTAAAAACTAAATTTTCATCTTTTAAATTTATATTTACTAAGCCACCATTTTTTAACTTGCCAAATAGTATCTCTTCAGCTAGTGGTTCTTTTATTTCTTTTTGAACAAGTCTTTGCAAAGGTCTAGCGCCATATTTTTTATCAAAACCTTTGATTGTTAAATATTTTTTTGCTTCGTTGGATAGTTTTATTGAAATATTTTTTTCGGTTAGCTGCCCTTCCAAGTAACTTATTGCCTTATCTACAATGCTGTTCATTATTTTTGGAGATAAAAAATCAAAACTAATAACTGAATCTAATCTATTCCTAAACTCAGGTGAAAACATTCTATTTATTTCTTGCAAGTTATCTTCATTTGTTTGATTCCCTGTAAAACCAATCTTATTTTTATCTAAACTTGAAGCACCTACATTTGATGTCATAATTAATATTATATTTCTAAAATCAATAGTTCTTGAATTATGGTCTGTTAATTTTCCATAGTCCATAATTTGCAATAATATATTAAAAATATCAGGATGAGCTTTTTCTATTTCATCTAATAATAAAACTGCATAAGGATTTTTATTTACTGCCTCTGTTAAGGCTCCTCCTTCATCAAAACCAACATAACCAGGAGGTGATCCTATTAGTCTTGATATACTATGTCTTTCCATATACTCAGACATATCAAATCTTAATAATTTAATATTAAGCACGTTAGCTAATACCCTTGCAATTTCTGTTTTACCAACTCCAGTAGGTCCTACAAACAAATAAGAGCCTATTGTTTTTTCTTTCTCTCTTAGTCCGGATCTTGATAATCTTACAACTCTACTAAGCTCATTGATTGCCTTATCTTGTCCAAATACAGAAAGTTTAAGGTTTTTTGCTAAGTTTTTTAATACCTTGTTATCTTCTCTATTAATATTTTTGGATGGAATTCTGGCTATCTTAGCTACAATATCTGCAACTTCCTTTGAAGATATAATTTTATTTTTTCCAGACTTCAAATTCTGTGCAGCACCTATTTCGTCCAAAATATCTATAGCTTTATCTGGCAGTTTTCTTTCATTTATATATCTATCTGAAAGTTGAACAGCCTGTTCAATAGCTTCTTCAGAGTACTGTATATTATGAAAATTTTCATATATATGGCTTATTCCTTTTAATATTTTAATGGCATCTGAAGTACTAGGCTCTTCAATATCTATTTTTTGAAACCTTCTGGCTAATGCACTATCCTTTTCAAAATATTTTCTAAATTCAGAGTAAGTAGTGGATCCAATGCACCTCAAAGTTCCGTTAGCCAAAGCAGGCTTTAATATGTTTGATGCGTCGATTGATCCTCCTGAGGTTGCACCGGCACCTATTACTGTATGTATTTCATCTATAAAAAGTATATTATCTCTGTTAGATGTTAATTCTTTTAATAAGTTATTTAGCCTTTCTTCAAAATCTCCTCTGTATCTAGTTCCAGCTAATAATGTAGACATTTCCAAAGAAAATACCTTAGTATTGAGCAATACTTTAGGTACTTTTTTTTCTACAATTTTCATTGCTAAACCTTCTGCAAGTGCTGTTTTCCCTACACCAGGGTCTCCTACAAATAAAGGATTATTTTTTAGTCTTCTACATAAAATTTGTACAGTTCTTTCAATTTCCTCTCCCCGTCCTATGATAGGGTCTATTCTACCTTCTTTTGCTTTTTTATTTAAATTAATACAAAATGTTTCTAAAATTGTTTTATTTTTCGAATTCGACTTTTCTTCTAAATTATCGGTAGCTATATCTTCATTATGATCTACTTTGTTATCTTTTGAATGACTTATATATGATACGGCCTTTAACCTAGTTAATTTTTGCTTTTCTAGAAAATAAACTGCAAAGCTATCTCTTTCAGAATACATTGCTACTAAAATATTTAGAGCCTTTACTTCTTTTTTACCTGAACTCTGAACATGTTGAGCTGCTCGTTTTAAAACCCTTTCAAATGCTGCAGAAGGAGTTGGTCTAGTCTCATCAGCTACAGTGATATCTTTTAATTTGTTTTCTAAAAAGTTCTCTAAATCGCTGATAACTTTTTTATGGTTAACTTTATGAAAAGTAAATAGGCTTAATATCTCATTATCCTTACATAATTCTAACATTAAGTGCTCTAAAGTAAGAAACTCATGCTTTTTTAACTTCGCCATTTCAAAAGCATTTTGTATACTTATTTCTAATTCTTCTGAAATCATAACTACTGCTTTTGCACCTTACACTCTAATGGATGTTGGTTAATTCTAGCAAATTCTACAACTTGATTAGCTTTAGTTTCAGCTATATCTAAAGGAAAAACTCCGCAAATACCTTTACCTTCATTATGTATAAGCAACATAATTTTTTTTGCATCTTCATAGTTTTTTTTAAATATTGATTGCAATACATAAATAACAAATTCCATAGGAGTATAATCGTCGTTTAGCATGACGACAGCATACATGTTTGGTTTTTTTAACTTAACTTTTTCTTTAGTTAATAAGTTATTATCATTATTTAAAGTCATTATAATAATATATAAGAAGTTATTATTTTATCAACTGATTGAAATAATTATAAATTAGTATTAACCCCACATCTTTCCAACAAATTTTTTACTTCTAACAAAAGAATATCTAAATTCTTGCGATTTTCTGCTTCACATCTAACAATTAAAGCTGGCTGAGTATTTGAAGCCCTTAGCAGCCACCAACCTTTACTTGTAGTAACCCTCATCCCGTCAATGATATTAACGCTAGAATACTTTTTTTTGATCACTTTTATACATTTTTTAATAATATTAAATTTAGCTTCATCATTGCAATATATTTTTATTTCAGGTGTGCTAATTAGTTTTGAGAAAGGTCTTAGTAAATTACTTATAACTTTTTTCTTAGACAAAATTTTTAATAATCTAATTGACGCATACATAGCATCATCAAAACCAAAATATTTATCTGCAAAAAAAACATGACCTGACATTTCTCCAGCTAATAACGCACCTGTTTGTCTCATTTTCTCCTTAATAAAAGAATGTCCTGTCTTCCACATTAGAGGAGTTCCTCCAAGTTTTTTAATTTCACTAAAAACCACATTGCTTGCCTTAACATCAGAAATTACAATAGCACCAGGGTTTTCTTTCACTACTTCTGATGCAAAAATAAAAAGCAGCTTATCCCCGGTTATAAAACTTTTTTTATTATTTATAACACCAATTCTGTCACCATCACCATCAAATGCTATACCAATATCAGCTTTGCAACTAAAAACTTTTTGCTTTAGTTGCTTTAGATTTTTTTCTTCGGTAGGATCAGGATGATGTGAAGGAAAAGTACCATCTACTTCGGTATTTAATAAAATATGCTTTCCCGGTAAAAGTTTAATCATTTTTTTTAATATATTACCTGTAGACCCATTCCCTGCATCCCATACTACTTTTAAAGTATTATTAATATTTTTTGTATCTTTTGTTATTTCACTGAGATAAGAATCTTCGATATTATAAGAGCATAAAGTCCCTTTTTCGTTTAGTTTTGTCTCAACTTGAACTGCCAGTTTTTGAATATCTCTTCCATATAGGCTTTTACCTCGTATTAACATTTTGAAACCATTATAATTTGCAGGATTATGAGAACCTGTAATCATTATTGCCCCATCAGAGTTCATTACTTTGCTAGCATAGTAAAGCATAGGTGATGAACATAATCCTATAGAAGTTACTTTGCTTCCAGCCTCTAGTAAACCCTCTATCAGCTTTGTATTTAATAAATTAGAGGATAATCTTCCATCATATCCAACTACCACTCTCGGCGCCTTATTTTTTATTCTAGCAAAACAAGAAAATTTAAACCCTAAATTAAATGCATCTTTCGAGGTTAAAGTTTCGCCCACAACACCTCTTATATCATAAGCCCTTAAAATACTTTCATGAAATTTATTTTTCATTTTTTTGAGCCTATATTGTAGTACAAATAACCCATTTCATTTAATTCATTCTTATTAAAAATATTCCTTAAATCAAGTATCACTGGACTTTTAAGTAGTTTTTTTATTTTAGACAAATCCATTCCTCTATATTCGTTCCACTCAGTATGAATTACTATCATATCTGAACCTTTAACTGCATCAAAAGTGTTTTTCTTCCACATTACTCCTTTAAACTCTTTTATACTTGAAAATGTTGTATTATAAGAGGGATCGTGAGCATAAATTTTTATGCCTAGTTTTTTTAATTTTGGAATTATAACTAAACTTGGAGATTCTCTTAAATCATCTGTATTAGGCTTAAAAGTGACTCCTAAAATAGTGATCTTTTTGTTTTTATAAGGCTTACCTAAAATATTAATAATTTTTTTAACCATGTTAAGTTTTCTTCTTTCATTAAATTCTATTACCGATTTAATTAGAGTGGACTCTACATTATTTTTTTTAAAAGAAGCATACAAAGCTCTTGTATCTTTGGGAAAACAACTGCCTCCAAAACCAGGACCCGGATGTAAAAACTTAGATCCTATTCTATTATCTAAACCCATTCCCTTTGCTACCATCTGAACATTTCCTCCTACCTTCTCACATAAATCAGCCATCTCATTAATGAATGATATTTTAAGTGCCAAAAATGCATTAGAAGCATATTTAATTAACTCAGCACTTTCAATATCTGTAAAAAGAACAGGAGCTTCTCTTAAATTAAGGGGCCTATATAATTCTTTTAAACAACTTAAAGAAACCTGATTATTTACTCCACAAATTACTCTATCAGGTCTTAGAAAATCTTCTATCGCAGAACCCTCTCTTAGAAACTCTGGATTAGAAGCTACATTATAATCGATTTCATATTGTAATGAGGGGCAAAATTTTTTAAATAAATTTATTATTTTTTTACCTGTTCCTATTGGTACAGTTGATTTAGTAACTATTATTGGTTTATCCTTTTTGTTTAAGACCTTTGCCAGTTCCTTGCAAACTTCAAAGACATACTTTAAATCGGCCTCACCATCTCCTCTTCTAGCGGAAGGAGTTCCGACTGCAATAAATATTATCTTAGAACCTTTTATATGTTTTAAATTATCACTAAAAGAAAGATATTTTGCCTTAGTATTTTTTTTTACTAAATCTGACAAACCAGGTTCATAAATAGGTATTATATTTTTTTTTAGTAATTCAATTTTTTTTTTATTTTTATCAATACATACCACTTTGTATCCAAACTCCGAAAGACATGCTCCTGTAACTAAACCTACATATCCACTTCCAATGACTGATATTTTCATTAATAATTCCTTCTTAAAATTTTTTCTAATTCTTTTTTAAAAGACTTTCTAATACTATTATCTAGCATTGCACATGCCAACTGTGCTTTGATAAATCCTAATTTGCTTCCACAGTCATATCTTGTTCCCGAAAATTCATAAGAAAATACATTTTCATTAATAGCACTCAAAGATATAGCATCTGTGAGCTGAATTTCGTTTTCTGCTCCTTTACTGATTTTTCTAAGATATTTAAAGATATTATTTTTTAATATATATCTACCTACTACCGCCAATCTTGAAGGAGCATCTTTAATTTTTGGTTTTTCTACTAGTTCATTAATTTTAGAAGTTCTGCCATTAGCTATACTTCCTTTAACAATTCCATATTTATTTACTTCCTTTTTATCAACAGACATAACTCCTATTACATTTGAATTCTTTTTATTATAAACACTTATTAATTCTTTTAAGCAATTACGTCCTAATATTAAATCATCTGGAAGTAATACTGCAAAATCATCTTTTCCTACATATTTTTTAGTTCTATGAATTGCATCTCCTAATCCTAATGGTTTTTTTTGGTAGACTAATCGGATATTTTTTTCTTTTAACGTTATATCTCTGATCATTTTTAAAGTTTTAAGTTTATTTTTTTCCCTTAAATGACTTTCTAGTATCTTATTTTTTGATAAATATAGAGAAGGAAATTTATTATTTAAATTTGTAACAAATATAAACGAAGTGATCCCAGCAGATTTTGCTTCTTCAATTGCATAATGCAATAAAGGCTTATCTAATAGAGGAAGCATTTCTTTTGAGACAGCCTTAGTTGCTGGCAAAAACCTAGTTCCCATTCCGGCCACAGGTATTACTACAGTTTTGATACTCATAAAATTAATATGCTATAAAATTAAAATATCTTCTATAATAAATTGAGTGTTGTTTTTTTTTTCATATTTATTTATCTCTAACTTTCCTGCTACGTTTATTATATTCTCTCTTAATATAGCTCTTCCAATAGCAGTAGTGGCATGGTTAAATGCAATTGCATTTATAGTTTTTCCATAAATATCTTCTAAAACACAAAAAACATGATTTTTAAATTTCCCTACCCTTTTTATAAAAGTAGGTTTTAAGTTATTAAGTACAATTATAGGCTCTTCATTATTATTCCCAAAAGGCCCAATATCTTTAATCTTTTCAATTAATGAAGTATTAATAGACTGTAGATCCAGTGTAGTATCTATTTCTAAAAAGTTCTGATTTTTTATAGTTACTCTTGAGAAGTAGGACTCCAACATACTTTTTATCTTACTTAAGTTTGCTTTTTTCAGTGAAAAACCTCCTGCCATTTTGTGTCCTCCCCCATTTATAATACAGTTTTTTTCTTTAAGAAACTCTATAATATCTGAAGCATTTACTCCTATAATACTTCTAATTGATCCCTTAGAATTACTTTCTTTTAAACTAATAACTATACTTGGCAAATTATATTCCTTAGTTAACCTACTAGCAATAATCCCAATAATTCCAGGATGCCAGTTTTGATCATGAACAAGAATAAAGTTTGGGTGTTTAATTTTATTATTATTTTTTTTTGTTATCAAAAATTTTTTTTTTGCTTGTTCACATACAATATCTTCTAAAGTCTTTCTTTCTTTATTATTTTTCAATAATATGTTTGCCAATTCTGAAGAAGTACTCTCATCTTCTGATGAAAGAATTTTAAATCCTAATGAAGAGTCACCTATTCTCCCTGGCGCATTTATGCATGGTCCTAAATAAAACCCAATATCAGAAACATCAATTGTCTTATCTATATTTAGTTTTTCAGTAAGGGCTACAATACCTTTATTTTTTTTTTTATTTAATTCTAAAATACCTTTTTTTACAAATAGTCTATTTACTTTTTTTAAAGGAACTAAGTCACAAATTGTTCCTAGAGCCACTAAGTCTAAATATTTTTTTAACTTTGGCTCAATTAGACTTTCATTAAAATAAAAGTTTTTCTTAAGACTCCTATTTAAAGCTATAATAAATAAAAAACTTAAACCCACTGTAGCTAAATAATCTAAACCGCTTTTATCCTTACTTTTTTTAGGATTAATTAGAGCTAAAGATTTATTTTGAGTCTTTTGCTCATGATGATCAATAATTATTACCTTTATTCCTAAATCTTCTGCTTTTTTTATATTATTTATATCGTTGGTACCGCAATCTAAACATAAAATTAGTTTAGTTTTTTTTTTAGAAAAAAACTTTACAGCGTTTTCACTTATACCATAACCATCTTTTTCTCTGTCAGGAATAAATACATCTAAATAATTTATTTTTAATTCCTTTAAATAATTAAAAATCAATGCAGACGAAGTAGCTCCATCAACATCATAGTCTCCCAATATTCCTATTTTTTCTTTCTTTACTATTGCTTTGTAAAATTCGTTTACCGCTTTTTCCATATCGTGTAAAATTGAAGGATCAGGCGTAAGTCTTCTCAATGAAGGATTTAGGTAATCGCTGATTTCCATTGAAAATAAATCTCTCTTTAACAGAAGATTTTTTACAATATTGGATAAAAAGTAACTTTTTTCTAATATTTTATAATTTTCACTTAGATTTTTTTTATGCTTCCATATTAGTCCACTTGCGGATAAATTACTTCTTTTGTAAATTACTTTTTGCATATTTATAATTTATTTTTTATACTATGTTTTGCTTTTATTTTCCTCACTGTCTGTGTTGAAGATCTCATTACTATTGACTCAGTATAAGCTAATCTTTCTTTATTTTTTACTCCTCTAAGCATATTACCATCAGTTACTCCAGTAGCAGCGAACATTACATCACCGGCAGCTAATTCATTGAGATTATAAATTTTATCTAGATTTTTAACACCAACCTTTCTAGCTCTAGATATTTCTTCTTCATTTCTAAAAGTCATCCTAGTTTGCATTTGGCCTCCAATACATCTTAACGCTGCAGCAGCAAGAACTCCTTCTGGGGAACCACCTGTACCCATATATATATCTACACCCGACTCTTCCTCTGAAGTTGCAATAACTCCAGATACATCTCCATCTGATATTAGCATTATTCTTGCTCCTGCGTCTCTGCAATTTTTAATCAATTCATAATGCCTCTCTCTGTTTAGAATGCATACGACTAGCTCTCTAATATCTTTCTTTTTTGCCTTAGCTAAATTCTTCAAGTTAACTATAGGCTTTTCATCTAAAGAAACTAAATCACTTGGTAAATTTCCTCCTATAGCAATCTTTTCCATATAAACATCAGGCGCATTTAAAAAGCATCCTTTTTTTGCAAATGCTATTACAGTAAGAGCATTTTGTCCTCCAGTTGCACAAATTGTTGTTCCCTCTAAAGGATCTAATGCTATGTCTATCTCTGGCCCGCCTAGTTTACTTCCTACTTTTTCTCCTATATAAAGCATAGGTGCTTTATCTCTTTCACCTTCTCCAATGACTACTTCGCCTATGATATCTAGTTGATTTAATGAATTTCTCATTGCTTTTACAGCCGCTGCATCAGCTGCTTTCTCATCCCCTAACCCTATCCACATGCTTGCAGAAAGAGCTGCTGCTTCAGTAACTCTTACTGCTTCTAGCGCTAAATTTCTTTCATAAATTTCGAAATTTCTTTTCATTTTACATATCCTCTATTCTTATCAAAGTAATTTTGGTTTTAATTATATCAAGAATTGATATTCTTTTTAAAACTAGCTTTATCTTCTTTTCTGTAACTTTGTGCGTTACAAAAACTAGTGGAACTATATTTTTAATTTTATTATCTAATTGAAACATGCTTTTGATAGATATTTTTTGTTTTTTAAAAAAAAGCGTAATATCTGCCAGAACGCCAGGCTTATCATCAACTCCCATCCTTATATAAAACTTTCCTTCTCTTTTATCAATATTTTGCGAAATTAATTTATGACTTTTATTTGCTTTTGAAGAAAATACCTTTTTCTTATTTTCATCTACTATATTCAAAATATCAGACATAACTGAGGCAGCTGTTGGCATTTTACCTGCACCTTTTCCTACAATCATAATTTTATCAGTAAACTCATCATCCACAACAATAGTATTAAGCTCATTATTAACTTTTGCTATCATAGAATTATTCGGTACTAGACTTGGATGTACTCTCTGCATAACTTTATTATTATTTAAGTTAGATATTCCTAGTAAGACAATCCTATATCCTAATTTACTTGCCATTTTAATATCAATTTCCTCAATATTTGTAATACCCTCGACAAAAATATCGGAAATTTTATTACTAAAGCCAAATACAAGCTTAGACAAAATAGCTAATTTATATGCAGTGTCATTTCCGCTTATGTCATCATGAGGATCTGACTCTGCAAAACCTAAGTTCTGCGCATTTTTTAATGCTTTTTTAAAAGGTAAATTATCTTCTCGCATTTTAGACAAAATATAGTTACAGGTTCCATTTAAGATACCATAAATATTTTTTATCTTTCCTACTATCATACTGTTTTGTGTGAGTCTAATAATTGGAATACCTCCCCCTACTGAGGCTTCAAAGCTAAATCTAGAATTGTACCTATTTGATAATTCAAATATTTTCACACCATGTTTAGCAACTAAAGCTTTATTTGCTGTTACAAAAGACTTTCCTTTTCGTAAGCTTTTCTCAGCTAATTCAAGTGCAAGTCCATCACTGCCTCCAATTAGCTCCACAATTACATCTATCTCTGGGTTATTTAACATTTTTAAAGGATCTTGATACCAGATATAATTTTTAATATTAAAAGATCTTTTTTTTGTTTTTCTCTTAGCAGACACACCAACAATTGCTAAATTTAAATTATATAGTTTTTTGAAGGTATTTTTTTTTTTTTCAATAATTTCTATTAAACCTGAACCTACAGTTCCTAGTCCTACTATTCCAACATTTATTTTTCTAATACTCATGATTACAAAAGCTTTAAACTATTTTTAATATTTCTTGCAGCTTGTCTTATTCTATGCTCATTTTCTACTAAACTAATTCTAACATGTTTGTCTCCATATTTTCCAAAACCAATTCCAGGCGAAACAGCTAATCCTGCTTTTTTAAGAAGAATTTTTGAAAAATATAAACTTCCTTTATTTGAAAATTTTTCTGGAATTTTTGCCCAGGCAAACATGGTTGCTTCAGGAGGAGAAACGCTCCACCCTGCTCTTTTAAAACTGGTTACCAAAACATCTCTTCTTTTTTTATAAATATCTCTAATTTCTTTTATGCAGTCCTGTGGCCCATTTAGTGCTGCAGTTGCTGCTACTTGTATAGGAGTAAAAGCTCCATAGTCTAGATATGATTTTATTCTAGATAGTGCAGAAATTAGAATACGATTTCCACATGCAAATCCTATTCTCCACCCTGGCATACTAAAAGTCTTGCTCATAGACGTGAATTCAACAGCAATATTTTTAGCTTTTTTAATTTGTAATATTGAAGGAGGAGGGGGAATATCAAAGTAAATTTCTGCATATGCTAAATCTGATAAAATCCAAACTTCATTTTTATAACAAATATCAACCAATTCCTTATAAAAATCTAAGCTAACAACATTTGTTGTAGGATTATTAGGATAATTAATTATTATTGCCTTTATCTTATTTTTGTATAAATTTAATTTTTTTGACAAATTATTTAAAAAATTTTCATGACTGTCCATTCTTATGCTTTTTACATTAGCACCTGCTATTAAAAAACCATAAGGATGTATTGGGTAACTTGGATTTGGAACTAAAACCAAATCACCTTTAGAAGTAATTGCAGAAGCTAAATTTGCTAATCCTTCCTTTGATCCTAATGTAACCACAATTTCCTTATCCTTGTGTAAGTTTACATTAAATCTTCTCAGATAATAATCTCTTTGAGCTTTTCTGAGACCTTCAATGCCTCTAGAAATAGAATACCTATGTGTTTTAGGATTTTTAATAGTTGCTACCATTTTATTGACTATATGTTTGGGAGTTGCATTATCAGGATTTCCCATACCTAAGTCAATTATGTCTCTCCCTTTTAGTCTTTCTTTGGCTTTAAGATTATTAATTTCTGAAAACACATATGGCGGTAACAAAGAAACTCTTTCAAATTTAGTTTTCATAAATATATTATTTAGATAAGAATACTTCTACCCTTCTGTTTTCACTTTCTATATTTTTTCCATCAGGTTTGCTGATTGCGGGTTCTAAGTCTCCTTTTGCCAAAATTGATATATTATCAGAAATAAAGCCTTTATTTATAAGCATGTTCTTAATAGACTCAGCTCTAGCAAATGATAAATTCATATTTAATTTCTTACCTTCGGGGGTATCACTGCCTAAAGAAGAAGCATGGCCAACTAAAATTAATGAATTATTATTATAAATTTTCACTATCTCATTTATAACCGCTTCGGCTTTTACATCAGGCAAGATAGCATTATTAGGAAAATAAAATACTGCTATCTTGTTTTCATCACTATACTCTCTAATATTTTCTTTTTTAGATTGATAAGAAATAAATTTTCCATCATTTTTGGTTGGTGGATCAGAATTAAATAATAACGTTCTTACTCTAAACCGAATATTTTCTGGTATCTGTGAAATGACTTGTATATTTTTTTCTACTAAGGTAATTTCACTAGTTTTTTTGGTAGTTGGTTTTACTATCTCCTCTTTTTCTTCCTCTATTTCTTCTACTATTTTAATATCGTTCTCTCCTTCAAAAAAATCTTTTTCAATATCAGAAAACTCAGGTCTTTCGGTAGGTATATCAGTAATGTTAGGTATTTCTTCTTCTAAAATTTCTTCTTCATTTAGATCTACCTTTTCTATCTCACTTTTATTCTCCTCTTCATCATCCTTTCCAAAGAAAATTTCTTCGGTTTTATCAACTATACCAGCTAAATCAATGGTTTCAGAAATAGTTGAACAACTATTTAAAAAAAGAATTAAAAAGGAATAAATAATAAAATTGGCTAAGTATTTTAACATTTACTAATATATTAAGGTGATAATGAATGATTATCAAGTCCTAACTCTTCAGGATAGTTCATAATTATATTCATGTTTTGTACAGCCTGTCCTGATGCTCCCTTAACTAAATTATCAATAACTGAAATAATTGTAAGCCGATCACTTTCTTGGTTATTAATAATACCTATTCTGCATAAATTTGTACCAACTACGTCACTTATTTTAGGAATAGTTCCATTTTTATTTATTTTTACAAATTTTTCCTCTTTATAATAGTTTTCTAAATATTCTAGCACTTTTTTATAACTACCTTTTACATAAATAGTACTCAAAATACCTCTGTTTATTGGAATAATATGAGGAGTAAAAGAGATTTTTATTTTTTTGTTTGTTACTATATCTATTATGTGCTCAATTTCTGGTTTATGTCTGTGATTACCATTTCCATATGCTTTCATGCTTCCAAAATTTTCAGAAAAAAGTAAATCTAGATTCATATTTCTTCCAGCACCAGTTATACCTGATTTAGAGTCAATTATTATATCCTCGGTTTGTACTAAGTTATTTTCCAATAATGGAACTAGAGGTAACAGAGCTGAAGTAGGGTAACATCCTGGACAAGAAATAAATTTACTTCCTTTAATTTTCTTTCTAAAAATTTCAGATAGCCCATAAACAAAGTTTTTTATAAAAGAAGGGTTGCCATGAAAGTTATAATAATTATTATAAAGGTTTACGTCTTGAAATCTAAAGTCTGAAGATAAATCTATTAGAGTTATATTTTTTGGAATTTTATTTATAATTTTAGATAATACACCGCTGGGGGTACAAGAAAACATAATTTCTAGATCTGATAAATTAGAGTCTTCAAAAGATTTTATAACAGGAAGTTCTTTTCCGTAGAAATTAGAAAAGATTTCTTGAATATTTTTTCCTGCAGACTGTTCTCCTATCAACTCTGAAATATGGACATTTGGATGTTTAAGTAATATTCTTAAAGTCTCAGCACCTGTATACCCGGATGCCCCCATTACAGCTACATTAACTTTAGAGTTATTATAAGAAATTTACTGACTCCTTTAAATTTGGAGACGAAAAATTATCTTTTACTAAACTGATAACTTCTCCTTGCTTTAGCCCTTCCATATTTTTTTCTTTCTACCACTCTTGAGTCTCTGGTAAGAAAACCATCTTTTTTTAAGCTTTTTCTAAGCTCAGGCTCAAAATTTACTAATGCCCTTGATATACCATGTCTAATAGCTCCTGCTTGACCTGAAAGCCCTCCTCCTTTAACTGTACAGAAAACATCAATTTCTGTTTTTCTATTAGTGTTAACCAGAGGTTGATTTAAAAGCAGCCTGTGCGATTTAGATGAAAAGTAAACTTCTTCTTTTCTTCCGTTGACCGTTATATTTCCATTTCCTGCTTTAAGCCATACCCTAGCAATTGAAGATTTTCTTTTACCAGTTGAATAAGCTCTTCCTGCTGAGTCAACTTTTTTTTCTAAAGTCTGTTCTATTACATTTGAATCAATATTATTATCCATTTACAATTTTCTTTCCTATAGAATTTTTTTTGTTATTACTCTTAAAATCAACGATTTCTGGATTTTGTGCATTGTGTGGATGAGAATTACCTCCATATATATGAAGCTTCTTTATCTGTTCTCTTCCAAGAGATCCCTTTGGCAACATACGCCTGACTGCTAATTTTAAAACTCTCTCTGGATATTTACTATTTAAAATTTTTTCATAAGAAGTTTCTTTTAACCCTCCAGGGTAGCCTGTATGCTTTCTATACATTTTTTTTTCTAGTTTATTTCCTGTCATTATTACTTTATCAGCATTTGTTACTATAAAATTATCACCACAATCTAGGTTGGGAGAATATATGGTTTTATGTTTTCCCATTAAATGAAAAGCTAAGTAAGAAGATAATCTTCCTAATACTAAGTCTTTTCCATCTATTATGAACCATTTTCTGGTTATATTAGTTTTACTTATCCAATTAGTACTCATTTTATTTAGATATATGCTTTATTTAAAATAATCTATAGTTTATAATTATTTGTTACCATTATGTCAACTAACAAAATTTTCTTACATAAAATAATTAACAATAATATTTGTGAAATTACACTTAATAATCCTTTAAAACGTAATCCCTTATCATTAGAACTAATAACTTCATTACAAGCCCTATTTCATAAGTTAAAAAAAAGTAAAATGGTCAAGGTAGTTATTTTAAAATCTACTGGCCCTAGTTTCTGTTCAGGTCATGATCTTAATGAGGTAAGAAAATTATCAAAATCTAAAGTGAGACTCTTAAATCTTTTTAAAAAGTGCAGTCAAATGATGATGACTGTAAGAGAGCTTCCTCAACCTGTAATTGCATGTGTTGATGGTTTAGCTGCAGCTGCAGGTTGTCAGTTAGTTGCAAGCTGTGACTTAGTAATTGCAACTAAAGAATCTACCTTTCAAACTCCTGGAGTCAATATAGGTCTTTTCTGCTCAACACCCATGGTGGCTATTTCTAGAAAAGTAGCGCCCAAGGATATGATGTATATGCTTCTAACAGGAGACCAAATTACTGCAAAAGAAGCTAAAGAATATAAATTAATTAATATTATTACAAATAAAAAACAATTTCAAAAACAAATAGATATAATTACAAATAAGCTACAGAAAAAATCTTTTCAGTCTATAAAAATAGGAAAGGTTGCGTTTTATAATCAGCTAGAAATGGATCTTGGCAAAGCTTACAACTATACTTCGCAAGTTATGACTAAAAACATGCAAGTCAAAGACGCTAAAGAAGGAATAGAAGCATTTGTGAAAAAAAGAACTCCAAATTGGACCAAATAAAATTATGATAAAAAAAAATAAACCTGAATATCAGGATGATTATATAAAAAGTATTTTATTTAACACTAAAACTATAGCAATGGTAGGGCTTAGTGATGATGAAAAAAGACCTAGTAATTTTGCTGCAAAATATTTACAGACAAAAGGGTACAAAATTATACCTGTAAATCCCATTACAAAAAAAAAAATTATTCTTAAAGAAAAGGTTTATTCTAGTCTAGCAGACTTAGAATTTGTTCCTGATATGGTAGATATTTTTATAAAAAGTGAAAAAGTTCTTAATATTGTCAACGCAGCTCTAAAAATTAGACCGAAAACGATTTGGCTGCAATTGGGAGTTGTAAGTAAATCAGCTGAAGAAAAGGTACAAAAAGCTAACATAAACTTTGTTATGGATCGTTGTCCAAAGATAGAATATGCGAGATTAGTAGGCGAACTAGGATGGGGTGGAATTAATACTGGGATTATAACAAGCAAAAAAATAAAATTAATAAGATGAGTAAAAAAGAAAATAAAAATAATTTTGGCTTTGCAACAAGAACTATTCATTCAGGAACAAGGCCTGATCCATTTACTGGAGCAAGAAATACGCCTATTTATCAAACTACATCTTATGTGTTTGATAACACAGAACATGCAAAACGCTTATTTAATTTACAAGATTTTGGATTTATTTACTCAAGGCTTACTAATCCTACAGTATCAGTTTTAGAAGAAAGAATGGCAAATATTGAAAATTCTAGAGCGGCTGTAGCTTGTTCTTCAGGGCATGCAGCACAACAATTAGCATTTGTGCCCTTGCTGGAAAATGGAGATCACTTCATATCTTCAAATAAACTATATGGAGGCTCAATAAATCAATTCAGCAAGACTTTCAAAAACTTTGGATGGAATTGCTCTTTAGTAGATCCGGACAATGTTTCTAATTTTGAAAATAATATAAGGGATAATACTAAATTTATATTTATTGAAACTCTATCTAACCCAGATGGATCTATTGTTGATATAGAAAAAGTTTCTAAAATTGCTAAAAAATATCACATACCGCTTATTGTTGATAATACACTTGCTACTCCTTATATACATAATCCTATCGATTGGGGTGCCAATATTATTACTCATTCTCTTACTAAATTCATTTGTGGAAATGGAACAAGCATGGGAGGAATTGTTATAGATTGCGGAAATTTTAATTTTTTAGAAGATGATAAATTTCCTGGTTTAAGCCAACCTAATCAATCTTATAATGGAATTAAGTTTTCAGAAACTTTTGGAGATTTTGGATATGCTATGAAAGTAAAAGCAGACTCACTCAGAGACTTAGGGTGTACTCTTTCTCCGCAAAACGCATTTAATATTCTTAATGGGCTAGAAACACTGCACCTTAGAATGAAAGAACATAATTCAAATGCTAAATTAGTTGCAGAATTTCTTAATACTCATCCAAAAGTTAGCAGTGTTTCTTACGCAGGTCTAAAATCTAGCAAATATTACAAGCTAGCTAAAAAATATATGCCTAACGGGCCAGGATCAATATTTACTATTAAATTAAAAAAAGGCTTCAAAGCTTGTATTGATTTAGTTGAGTCAGTGAAGCTTTTTTCTCATGTAGCAAATATTGGGGATACTAGAAGCTTAATTATTCATCCTGCATCTACTACACACAGCCAATTATCTAATGAGGACAAGATAAAAGCAGGCGCAGCACCAGATACTATAAGACTATCTATTGGATTAGAAACCATCGATGATATTATTCAAGATTTGGATTTTGCTTTAAAATAGTACTAATCCTCTAGCCAGTTCCCTTGTCCTAATGACAAAGAGCCACCGTCGATTAGTTCTACAAATCTGTCTGGCTCTAAATTAATCCAAAATGTAAAGCATTTGTTTTTTGCTCCTAAAATATACCATTCAGTTTTATCTAATAACATAAACAAAGTTAACCTATCAACATCAAGTTTTTTTTTTTCATGAGAAAAGTGATTATAATTTTTGATAAATGAGCTTCTTAATGTAAGGTTCAAGTCTATTTCTTTATAAGATTTGAAAAAGCTTCTAGCTTCTCTTAATTTAGTATTATAATCTTCACAAGCATCATTTGAGTCTAAAGAAAAGCTTAAATTAAAAAAAACTATAGTTAAAAAATATATTGTTACTATTTTCATATTTTCTTAATATTATAATATAATGCAAGAGGAAGAAATTACTATAGAAACTAATGATGGTCTTTTAGATTGTAGATTATTTATAAATAAAAATAAAAATACTCCTTCTATAATATTTTATATGGATGCGCCTGCCATAAGAGAAGAATTAAGAATCATGTGCAGAAGGCTTTGCAAGAACGGTTACAATGTAGTATTACCTAATTTATTTTATAGAGTTGGAACTGAAGGAAATTATCCTTTTAATCAAGGTAGTTATAAAACTCAAAAAAAAGAACTAAAAAAAATGATAACAACAATGAATAACACTACAAATTCAATGATTACAAAAGACACAAAATTTATTTTAGATTATATAGAAAATAATTTTCCAAATAATAAAAATATAGGAATTGTTGGCTATTGTATGAGTGGTAGATTTGTAGTAACTTGTGGCGCTATTTATCCAGAAAAAATATCAGCTATCGCTTCATTTTATGGTGTAGATATCTTTACAAATAAAAGTGACTCACCACACTTGCTTGCTGATAAAATAAAAGGAGAATTGTATTTAGCTTTTGCTGAAAAGGATATATGGGTGCCAAACAAAGTACTAGAAAAAATTAAAATATCATTTTCTAATACTTATAATAAAGTCACTGTAGAAACATATAAAGGAACTAATCATGGATTTGCATTTCCAAGCAGGCACTCTTATATTGAAAAAGCAGCAGAAAAGCATTGGGAAAATTTAATACTTTTATTTGAACGAAATTTAAAAAGTTTAAATTAGCTCTTAATAAAATTTTAATTTAATGAGTGGTCGGTGCGGCAGGATTTGAACCTACGACCCCTAGTCCCCCAGACTAGTGCGCTACCAGGCTGCGCTACGCACCGTTATTAGATTATTGATTTAATTTTTTTTAATACAATTAATTCATCCTCTTCTAGTGAAATGGTCCCAAAAAAATCTCCTTTTTTTTTAAAAATAAATATCTGAGAACTATGATCTAAAGTATAAAAGTTCTCATCTAAGTAAATTTTTTCGTAATATACATGCATGGTTTTTAAAAATTTTTTAATATTATTAGGACTTCCTGTTACTCCAATAATTTCTTTACTAAAATTAGTCAAATACTTATTCATATCATCCACTTTATCTCTTTCTGGATCAACAGTAACGAAATAAAAATTAACTTTTTTGCTTTTATCTCCAAGCTTAGTTATAATTTCAGATATTTTCATTAGCGTATTAGGACAAATATCAGGGCAATTTAAAAAACCAAAAAAAAATATTGAAGGAGATCCTAGAACTTCTTCTGTTTTAAGATGTATTCCCTTATTAGTAGTTAGATTTAAGTAAGTTAATTCTTTATTAATTGAAAATTTATTATCATTTTTTTTATTTAATGAAAGATATAGTATGTTTATTACTAAGACAATCCCTATTACTATAGATAAAATAAATATTTTTTTATTCATAAAGTTTTTTTATTTTTATTAGAGCTTGCTTCATTTCTTCAAGTTTTTTTGAAACTTCTTCAGGGACCTTTAACTTACCTTCTGACTTAATATCTTTTATTTTATTTTTTGATAAATAATTTTTGACTCCCTTAATGCTATATCCTTCTTCATATAAAAGTTGTTTTATTCTTCTAAGCAGGTCTATATCACTATCTGAATATAATCTTCTACCACCTTTTCTTTTTAGCGGATTAATCTGGGAGAAACTATCTTCCCAAAATCTTAGTATGTGTTGAGGAGTTTGTATCATTTTTGATACTTCTCCTATTGTTTTATAAGCCTCAGAACTTTTCATTTTAAATCTACTATCTATTAATATTATTTTTTAATAGCTTAGAGCTTTTGAATCTAACCACTTTTCTTTTTGTTATTAAAGCCTCTTCTCCAGTTTTTGGATTTCTTCCATATCTTTCATTTTTTTTTCTAGATGAAAAATTTCCTAATTTAGGTATTTTGACTTCTTCTCCCAAGACCACTTTATCCTGTATAATAGAAAAAAAGTTTTCTATAAAGAATTTAGCCTCCTCTTTTGAAAATCCTAACTTAAGATTAATTTTATCAGCTATATTTTGTTTAGTTAAATTTTTTCTAATCAATATTTATATCTCCTGATGATTTAAGATTATCTAAACCTTTAATTATTTTTTTCCCTACTCCTTCTTTAGAAAACTCTAAAGCTATATCTATAGCAGAAGCAAAACTAAGTGCGTCTGCTCCCCCATGACTTTTTACAACTATGCCATTAAGACCCAAAAAAAGAGCTCCATTTCTGGTTCTAGGGTCTAACTTAGCTTTTAGCAAGCCTAATGATTTTTTTATAAGCAAATAAGCTATTTTACCCAATAAATTTCCTAAAAACATTTTCTTTATATAAAAAGAACATAATTTAGCTATTCCTTCAGCAGTTTTTAAAGCAATATTTCCAGTAAAACCATCTGTAACTACAACGTCAACTACTCCATTTGTAATAGTATCTCCCTCTACAAAACCGCTATATTGTTTTGAAAGATAACTTTTTTTTAAATGCTCAGAAGCTTCTTGCAATACTAATTTTCCTTTTTCTTGTTCCGTTCCTACATTTAGGATTCCTATCTTTGGTTTCTCTTTCCCTAAAATAATTTTCGCAAACTCAGATCCCATTATAGCAAATTGTATAAAATTTTCAGTATTACATTCTACATTTGCTCCTAAATCTAACATAACGAACTCACCATTAGCATGAGGAATTGTAGTTGCTATTGCTGGCCTACTAATACCACTAAGCGTTCTTAGTTTGAATTTTGATAGAGCCATTAGCGCACCTGTGTTTCCTGCTGATACTAAAGCGTCTACTTTTTTATTTTTCAACCAATCCAGAGCTTCCCCCATACTAGTATTTTTGCTCTTTCTCAAAACTGAAGATGGCTTGTCATCAGGGTTTACGACGAACTCAGTACCTATAACTTCACTACAATTTTTTAAGATTGAGTATTCACTTATTGCTTTATTAATTAAATTATAATCCCCAAAAAAAATATAGTCGGATTCAGGGTGTCTTTCCTTACTTAAAGCAGCGCCAGAGATTATTGATTTAGGACCTTTATCACTACCCATGACATCTACGGCTATTGTGACTCTAATAGACATTGCTTCTACTCTTTTTTGTCTTCTTCTTTCTTGAGCAGAACTACTTGTCTGGTGTTATAATAACCACAGCTTGGACAAACATGATGTGGTCTTTTTTCGGCTCCACAATTTGGACATTCCATTACTAGACTATCACTTAAAGCATGATGTGATCGTCTTTTACCTCTTCTTGAGGAAGATATCTTTTTTTTAGGTACAGCCATTTCATTTCCTCTTATAATTATTAATAAATTTTTCTAAATCAAAAAATATATCATTATTTTCTTTAATTTCGACTAATTTTTTTGATTTAACAGTTTTTATATTAACTAAAAAATAATCTACCATAATTGAAACAGTTTTTTTATCTATATTTTTCTTAGAACCATATACATTCCTTAAGATAGCTTCATATAACAATGCCTTATTATTTTTAGATTTATTGTAAGCATTTACTCTTCCTGCAAGAGCTTCAGACATCTGATAAACTTTTTTACCTACAGAAAGATCCCCAACTCCTATTTCTCTTAAATTAGAATCAAAGTCTTTATACATAATATTTAAAATTTCATCATGGATTCTTTTTTCTAAATCAGTTTTTTTAAAAAATACATTATGAATAAAAAAAAAGTGAAAAATAATTAAATCAAACCTCCCATCGATAGTATCGGGTACTTTTAAAATAGTATAAAAAATTTTATTCCTTGAGAATAAAACTATTTTTTTATAAATTAAATATGAAATATTCTTTATGTTATTTTTTTTAAATTTTAGAAACATTTTTTAGCCAAGTATTATTTTTTTTAGTTGAACTTTATGTTTTTTTACAAATTAAGATTTATTTTAAGTTATTTAATCATTTTAACCTTAATTTATAGTTGTAGTCCAAGAATATCAAGACATGGTAATTTTTTTAGTCAAGATGATATTAAACTTTTACAATCTACAAAACTAAACAAATCAGAGATCTTAGAGATCCTAGGGCAACCATCTACACGATCTACTTTCTCAGATAATGTTTGGTATTATATTTTTTTCATTCAAAAAGAAAGAGCTTATTTTAAGGTAAGAAATACAAGCAACACTGTATTAAAAATAAAATTTGATAATAAACAAAATGTAAAAAGTTATAATATAATACAAAATAAAAATTCTATTAAAATACCTATTAACAATGATACTACTGAAACCTCAGCATTCAAAAGAGGTCTAGTAAGAGAATTCCTAGACTCTTTTGTAAGAAGGCTTGAGTCAAAAGATTAATGCGATAAAAATGCTAATAAAAGTAAAGCAACAATATTAGTAATTTTTATCATGGGATTGACTGCTGGTCCTGAAGTATCTTTGTAAGGGTCCCCTACAGTATCACCAGTTACGGCAGCCTTATGTGCATCAGAACCTTTTCCTCCGTGATTTCCATCTTCTATATACTTTTTAGCATTATCCCAAGCTCCTCCTCCTGAAGTCATGCTTATAGCAACATACAAACCCGTTATAATTACTCCAAGTAACATTGCTCCCAAAGATATAAAAGCTTCCGATCTACCAGCAACTTTTTCTATAATCATATAAAAAGCTATAGGCGCTAAAACCGGTAATAAAGAAGGAATAATCATCTCTTTTATTGCAGATTTTGTTAATAAATCAACTGTTTTACTATAATTTGGTTTACTTTTACCTGTCATTATTCCTTTATTTTCTGAGAATTGTCTTCTTACTTCTAAAACCACAGAGGAAGCAGCCCTACCAACTGCAGTCATAGAAAGTGCTCCAAATAAAAATGGAAGTAATCCTCCAAAAATAAGCCCCACTATTACAAAAGGATTATCTAGTGAAAAATTAATATTTAATCCTTCAAAATAAGTATAAGTAGAGGAGTTAGCAATAAAATAGTCTAAATCTTCTCTGTAAGCACCAAACAAAACCAAGGCTCCTAAGCCAGCAGATCCAATAGCATAACCTTTAGTTACCGCTTTTGTAGTATTTCCTACCGCATCAAGATTATCAGTGGTTTTTCTTACATCCTCAGATAAATTGGCCATTTCTGCTATTCCTCCAGCATTATCGGTTACTGGTCCATATGCATCTAAGGCAACTACCATCCCTGCCAAAGCTAACATACTAGTTACAGATATAGCTATACCAAATAAACCAGCTAAACTATTAGAAACAATAATAGCAATACAAATTATTATTGCAGGAATCGCAGTAGACTCCATAGAAATAGCTAAACCTTGTATAACATTAGTAGCATGTCCAGTCTCTGAGGCCTTTGCTACGGATTTTACTGGCCTAAAATTAGTTGAAGTATAATATTCAGTAATCCAGATAAATAAGGCAGTAACTGCTAAACCAATTATTGAGCAATAAAAAATATCATTAGCTGTGAAATAACCGTTAGAGCTTGTAAATGTTGTATTTATACCAACAAAGATTTCTATTATTGCATAAATACCAATTAGAGATAAAATTGCTGAAACCAAAAATCCTTTATATAAAGCTCCCATTACTGTTCCATTTTTAGATAGCTTGACAAAAAACGTTCCTATTATTGATGCAAGTATACATACTCCCCCTATAGCCAGAGGTAGATTCATTAATAAAATTTCAGAATTTCCATTAAAAAATATTGAAGCAAGCACCATTGTAGCAACTACAGTAACTGCATATGTTTCAAATAAATCTGCCGCCATTCCAGCACAGTCTCCAACATTGTCTCCAACATTGTCGGCTATCACAGCTGGGTTCCTAGGATCATCTTCTGGAATACCTGCTTCCACTTTTCCTACTAAATCTGCTCCTACATCAGCTCCTTTAGTAAAAATTCCTCCCCCTAACCTTGCAAATATGGAAATTAGTGAAGCTCCAAAACCAAGAGCAACCAATGGATCAATTAACTCTCTTCCTTCAGCCCCAGAGTTAACTAAATAAAAATAAGTAAAGCAAATTGCTAAAAGAGCTAATCCAGCTACTAACATTCCAGTAACTGCTCCTGATTTAAATGCTACATTTAGTCCTTGATTGAGACCTTTTTTAGCTGCTTCTGTAGTTCTAACATTTGCTCTAACTGAAATATGCATTCCAATAAAGCCAGCTACTCCAGATAATAATGCTCCTATTAAAAATCCTAACCCTACATTTAAATCTAAAAATATAGTTATGAAAACAAATATTATTATTCCAACAATAGAAATAGTAATATATTGCCTTTTTAAATAAGCCGAAGCACCTTCCTGTATTGCTCCAGAAATCTCCCTCATTTTTTTGTTCCCTGAAGGCATATTTAAAACTTGTTTAGCAGTAATAAATCCATAAAGTATTGCTATAATTCCTGCAATACAAGAAAATAAAAATATTTGTTCCATCACATTTCACCCTTTATTGTTAATGATTTTTGTACAATGCCAGATGTAATGATTTAATGCAATATCTATTTAACCTGTAAGCTAAAAATGAGAAAATCCACCTGAAATTTTTTTTTTGTCTAGATAAACTCCTTTTCCGTTGGTTAATTGGCCAACTATAGAAATATTCAAATTAAATGTACCTTTTAATTTTTGTATTTCTCCTAAATTTTTTTTGTGAAAAGTAAAAGCCAGTTGATAGTCATCTCCAGCTTTCAAAATGTCCTTAAAAAAAACTTTTCTATCTTTTATTAACAAATTGGCTTTATTTGATAATGGTATGTGGTTAGAAAATAATTCTACACCACAATTTGCCAAGGCTCCTAATTTTCCTATATCTTCTATTAATCCATCAGAAATATCTATACAACAGTGAGCATAGTCAGATAGTTTTTTAGCAAAATCATGTAATTGAGGAGGATAAAGAAATGAATTAATTGCAGATTTTTTTTCTTTAACATTTGAAATTGTAATCTTTTTTTGTAGAATTTTAAGTCCTATGTAAGCATCTCCTATAAAACCAGTTATACCTATAAAATCTCCAACTTTTCCTCCTTTTCTAAATAAAGTCTTTTCAGAAGATTTTTTTTTTCCTACAGCAGTAACACTTATTGCTAGAGGGCCATCATATGAAACTAAGTCTCCACCGGCTATTTTTATTCCAGTAAGATGAATTACTTCATCAATTCCTTTAGCAATATTATTAAAAATATTTTTACTTTTCATTTTAGGAATAGATAATGATAAAAATATACAATAAGGTGTGGCACCCATTGCAGCTAAATCACTAATAGCACATAATATTGCTCTAACTGTAATTTGCTTTGAATTTAAAGTATGAGGACAATGTATGCCTTGTATAAAATTATCAACACTTACTAAGTACTTTTCATTTTTAAAATAACTTAAAACTGCCGCATCATCTTCTAAATTCAAAGAATCTTTAAAATTCTTACTAAATGGTAAAAAGTATTTTTTAATAAGATTAATTTCTTTCATTATATCTAATTATTTTACAGATATTATCTAAAATACCATTAATAAAACCCGTATTTGTTTTGTTGAAAAATAAATCTGCAATTGATACATACTCGTCGATTATAACTTTATAAGGCGTTTTTAGACAAAAGTTCAATTCAAAAACTCCTAGGCTTATTATAGCTCTCATTGTAGGATCAAGTCTTTCATAAATCCAATTTTCAGATAGATTTTCCTCGATTAAACATTGTATTTTTTTTTCATTTATACTTACACCAAAAACAATTTTTTCAAAAAGTTTTTTATCAAAATTATTTAATTGTCTCTTTAAAGAATCTTCATTTAATCCATCAAAATCTTTTATAATTTTTTTAATATCTGCCCTAGAAAAAAAATATTGAAATATAACCTGTACTGCTGCTAATCTAGCGTTTCTTTTAACTTTCATACGTATATTTACGTCTAAGCTCAATTTGATTGATGCATGCTTTTGCAGCGACCCTACCTTTACCTATTG
The DNA here is from genome assembly GCA_002715505.1 of Candidatus Pelagibacterales bacterium. Taxonomy (GTDB): domain Bacteria; phylum Pseudomonadota; class Alphaproteobacteria; order TMED109; family TMED109; genus JAYYAX01. The sequence goes on along the minus strand of PAZF01000014.1, from coordinate 4,181 downwards.
CATTTTCGTTAGAAATAGATCTAGTAGTTGCTTGATCATAATTTTCACAGGTCAAAATACCATATCCTATTGCGAGGCCTTCAAGTGATAATTGCATTAGTGCCCTTGCACTTTCTTGGCAAACATAATCATAATGCGTTGTCTCACCTCTAATAACGCAACCCAAAGCAATGTAGCCATCGAATTTATTTTTGGCAAATGTAATTATAGATGGTATTTCAAATACTCCAGTTACAGTTTCTTGGGTATACTGAATATTCTGAGAAGAAATTTCATCTATTGCTTCTTTTAGTAAATTATCATAAATCTTATGATAGTAATTGCTCGCTATTATTAGAATATGCCTCTTCTTTTGCATCTTTAAATACTCTTTTTTTCTATTACTTTCAAATCAAAACCTTCTAACCCTATTATTTCCTGGTTAGAGTTTGTTAACAATAACATTTTTCTGACACCTAAATCTCTAAGAATCTGGGCTCCCACTCCATATTCTCTAAACTCTGATCCTTTTTTTTCATCTTGTAGTTTTGAGGAAAACTGAGATTTGTAATCCTTTATTATTACTAAGACACCTTTTTTATTATTATTTATTTCTATCATCGCTTTCTTAATAGAACAACTATTTACTTTTTTACCTACCAATTGACCATCAAATAGATCATTAACATAGTTTACTTTCTGGACTCTAACTAATGTATTTTCACTTTCTGTAATTTTTCCTTTTACTATAGCAAAGTGTTCAGTTTTATCTATTTCGTTCAAATAGCAAAAAAAGTCAAAATCTCCCGCAAAATCAGTGCTAAGTTTATCTGAAAAGACTTTTTTTACTATAGGATCTTTATGAACTCTCCACCTTATTAAATCTTCTATAGAAGCAAGTTTTAAATTATGATGTTTACAAAATTTTTTCAAATCATCTAATCTAGCCATACTTCCATCATCATTCATTATTTCACAAATTACTGCTGATGGATTTAAACCAGCTAACCTAGCAATATCTATTGCTGCTTCAGTATGTCCTGCTCTAGAGAGAACTCCGCCATTTCTAGCAACTAAAGGAAAAATATGGCCAGGCGTGGTTATATCGTCTTTTCCCTTAGTGTTATCTATAGCAGTTTGAATAGTTTTTGAACGATCTGCAGCTGAAATTCCTGTGGTTACACCTTCTTTAGCCTCTATTGAAACTGTAAAAGCAGTATCAAATTTACTAGCATTCCTTCTGTCCATTCTTTTCAGTTCTAAAACTTTTGATCTTTTTTCAGTTAAAGCAAGACAAATAAGACCCCTTCCATACTTTGCCATAAAATTTATAATATCAGGCGTGACTAATTGCGCAGGAAAAATTAAGTCACCTTCATTTTCTCTATTTTCATCATCTACTAATACAAAAGTTTTACCATTTCTTGCACATTCTACTATTTCTTCAATACTTGATAACTCCAAAACAACCTCTTTAATTTTTACTCATATTCTTATTTACATATCTAGCCAAGATATCAACTTCAATGTTAACTTTATCACCTTTTTCTAATTTACCAAGTGTAGTTATTTTACAAGTATGAGGAATTAAATTGACTGAAAATTTGTCCTTATATACATTATTAACAGTTAAGGAAACTCCATCTATAGATACTGATCCTTTTTTACATATGAACTTATTCATTTTTTTAGGAAGAAAAAAGTTTATTAAAACTGATTTTTTAAGAATTTTTTTTTCTTTTACTTTAGTTACTCCATCTACGTGGCCAGTAACAATATGTCCTCCTAATTCATCTCCCACTTTTAAAGATTTCTCAAGGTTAATTAAGGTCCCTGGTTTCCAATTTTTTGCAGTTGTTAAACTTAATGTTTCTTCAGAAATATTAACTGAAAAACTATTTAAAGTTTTCTTTACAACTGTCAAACAGATCCCTGAACACATTATCGAAGATCCTATTAAAGATTTTTTTAAATTCATCTTAGTTTTAATTTTATATTCAACGGGCTCCTTAGATGTTTTACTTCTAACAACTCCTATATTCTCTGTAATTCCAGTAAACATTTTACACTAATTTTTTATATATTTTATTTATTTTATTATTAATCCAAATTTCTAGTTTATTATCTTTTAAACATAATTCATTGTATAAAGAAAATTTCTTCTGCTCGTTTAATTTACCAAATGCATGAAGCCCTTCATTTCCAATAAAAGTTTTTGACTTGTAAATGTACATAAAATCACAGCACTCAGAATTTAAAAATGAGGAAGCAGTTATTGCTCCTCCTTCGACTAGAACATTTCTAATTTTTAGTCTATGAAGTATTTTTATAACACTTGATATACATAAAAGCCCATTTGATAAAGTTTTTACTTGATATATCTTTACTCCTTTTGAAATTAAATATTCAGACTGTTTGCTTTTTAATTTTTTTTTTGTGAAAATTATAAGAGGGTTATATTTTAAAGTTTTTAATAACTTAGAATTAATTTTTAAACTTAGGCTCGTATCTAACAAAACTCTATTAATACTTTTTTTGTAACCTTCTATTCTCACAGTCAAACTTGGGTCATCTTGCATAAATGTATTTTTTCCTACTAATATAGCATCATAATTACTTCTAACCTGATGTACATGTTTTCTTGCAAGTTTTGAAGTTATCCATTTGCTTGAACCATTAGAATAGGTGATTTTACTATCAGCACTAGTAGCTAATTTAACAGTAATTTGCGGTCTTTTCAAAACGTGATAAGCATATTGAGAATAATTGAACAAAAAATTTTCAAAATCAAGAGGTAAAAGTTTAGTTTCAACTCCACTTTTAATTAATCTTCTAAAACCTTTTTTTAATGTTAATTTATTATAATCAAGCATGCCAATAACTACTTTTTTAACACCCGATTTTACTATTTGGTTTGTACAGGAGTTTAAGTTATCATCTAGACAACAAGGCTCAAGACTTATATACATAGTGGATCCTAATGCATCGTTTCCAGCCATTTTTAATGCATTTTCTTCAGCATGAGGCCTGCCATTTAAAGAGGTATGGCCTATACCTATGACCTGATTATTTTTTACTATTATGCATCCTACTGGTGGGTTTTTTCCTGTATTACCAACAACACGACTTGCTTGATAAAATGCTGCATTTAACCATACACTGTCCATGATTATTGCTTAGAATTGTCCTTTAACTCACCTAAAAAATCTTCAAAGTCTTTAGCCTCTCTAAAATTTTTGTACACTGAAGCAAATCTGACATAAGCTACCTGATCTATTTCAGAAAGTGACTCCATTACCAATTTTCCAATCATTTGAGAAGGTATGTCAACCTCTCCAGAACTTTCTAGTCTTCTTACTATCCCACTAATTAATTTTTCTATTCTATCAGCATCAACTTTCCTTTTCCTTAATGCTATAATAATTGAATTAGCTAACTTATCTCTATTAAAAGGTGTTCTTTTACCATCTTTTTTTATTACTGTTAAATCTCTTAACTGTACTCTCTCAAAAGAAGTAAAACGAGACCCACAATTGGGACATAATCTTCTTCTTCTTATAGCAGAATCGTCTTCTGTTGGTCTTGAGTCCTTTACTTGCGTTTCTAAGTTATTACAGAAAGGACACTTCATTTTTCTACTTATAAATTGGAAAATTTTGGCACAGTTTTCTTATTTCTAAAAGCACTGTTGCCTCAGTTTTGTTAATAAGTTGTTCATCATTGGAAGGTAGTACATTTATTATTTTTGATATACATTCTGCAATAAATTCAAATTGGTCTTCTTTAAAGCCTCTGGTTGTACCTGCTGCTGTTCCTACCCTTATTCCTGAAGTTACAAATGGAGATTGCTTGTCAAAAGGAACAGAATTCTTGTTGCAAGTAATTCCGGCTCTGTCTAAACTTTCCTCGGCAACTTTTCCTGTAACATTTTTTCTCTCTAAATTTATTAAAACCATATGACAATCAGTACCACCCGAAACTATATCAAATCCCTTTTGAACTAAGTAATTGCAAAATGCTTTAGCATTTTTTACAGTTTGTTGACTATACTTTTTAAAAGCTAGTGTATCAGCCTCTTTAAATGCGGCTGCTTTAGCCGCGATAACGTGCATCAATGGGCCTCCTTGCATTCCTGGGAAGACAGCTTTATCTATTTTCTTTCCTAGTTCTTCATTATTACTTACTATAATTCCTCCCCTTGG
>PAZF01000013.1 GCA_002715505.1 Candidatus Pelagibacterales bacterium | reverse complement strand
AATACCCTGCTGTAACGCCTCGACTATCGTTAATTCCATAACGCCACAATATAAAAACTCATAACCCTTTTTAATTCTGAATTAAATCTTATCGTTTTTATCCTAATAGTACATCTATCAATATGCTTTAGTTATTACGTGTTACCGTCTCTCAAACGCCGAAGTCGCAAAATTTGAATGAAAATTAATTAAAGAAGAAGAATTGACAATTATTGCTTGAATCAAAAGAAAAATAACATCACCAATCTCAATTCCAAATAACCTTTGACGCACCATGGTATTCCAAAAACGGACGCTTTATATTTTTACCAAGTTATTTGACGTTAAAACGTCTATTAAAGAATACACGTAACTATTAATTATTGTGAACTTTCAGAGCGCTTCTGTACTAATAATGTTATTATTATTCGAAATGTTTATAAATTTCGGATCATGTGTGTTCTACGACCCGCGAAACCCTCGATAGCTTTTCAAAATAAGGATTTCTCTTAAATGTTGTCACATATCAAACACGCAAGGTAGAGAACGTTTAGTATTGTTGGGAAATCTATCAGTCTACAGTAACGCGGCAAAAATATTTTAGATTTTGGTGCTTTAGTTTGGACAATGGCACCAGCTGGTTTAAACATTATATAATAGCTTAAGCTTTGATTTTTTACATTCGGAGAGCTAGAGAAATTGGTTTTTGTTTTGATGGGATAGATTGCGTCAGAGTTTAACAGCTGGGCTGAAGCATTCTCTTAAATTTGAATATTAAATGGTTACTCTCATGATAAAATCGTCTCAGAATTATAGTAACTATCGCTTTGTTGAAAAAGACTTTTGCCGAAGAAAAGAGAGTAAATGTGAAAACAAAATGGGATTACAGCGACCTTGCAAACTCATATTTGCAACGTCCGGACTACTCCGTTAATGCTATTGATGCTATGCTCGATATCGCTGGTATCGCAGATGGTCAGGTGGTCTGTGATGTGGGCGCAGGAGTAGCCCACTTAACCTTAATGCTGGCTTCGAAAAAGCTTTTAATCACAGCAGTCGAACCTAATGATAACATGCGAAATCTTGGAAGAGAAAGAACTAGGGATTTCAGCAATATACAATGGATAGAGGGCACGGGTGAGAACACGGGGCAACCATCTAAACACTTTGATTTGGTTACATTTGGCAGTTCCTTCAATGTTTGCCATAGACAACACGCCTTAAAAGAAACAGCTCGGATTCTTAAGGAAAATGGGTGGTTTGCGTGCATATGGAACCATCGTCAGTTAGAGGACGTTGTCCAGAACGAAATTGAAATTATAATTAAAGAGCACGTTCCAGCTTACAAATATGGATCCCGACGAGAGGATCAGCGAAGAACCATAGAAACGAGTAATCTGTTTACATCAGTCATACATTTAAACTCCCAAGTAATACATGAGCAGACCGTTCAAGAGTGCGTTGAGGCCTGGAGATCTCATGCCACTTTATCCCAACAAGCCGCGGGCAAATTTAATGATGTAGTCAACGCTATCGAAAAATATCTTTTCAACTTATCGATAAAAACCATAAAAGTTCCATATTTCACTAATATTTGGATGGCTAAGCTGAAATAGCTCTTCAGTGAAGCTTGTTTTGTATTTGGCCAACCCTGGTTCGTGATGATTAATTTGTCTTACAATTGATACTCTACCGTAATAATATATGTTCCTTTATATTGAACGCTGGAAAGTAATTGTTAAACTTCCTTTATCCATTATGAAAATTCTCTATGTTAATTCTAGATGTTTTGGTATTCCCATATACGTTTCATCACGGTCTAAGATTTTCCACAATACGTGCATAAATTGATGTAACCGAATATAAGGATCCATTTTCTCTAGTGAGTAGGTATTAGCTTCCATTTGCTCATAAATTCGTTTCTCCAACTCAAGTGGCTCGTCTAGCCATGGACGAATTTCAGACAAACGAAGACGAAATTCAGCAGCACTCATCTGCGTGTAAGAATAACTAGTACTTAAGGGCCAAAATAGTGTCTCAAAGATAATAATATCCCGCGGCCCTAACAAACGTCCAACCGAGGTATCAATAGACTTCGTGTCAAATCCAGTGATTTTTCCAGTCACACTTGGCGGCCCCCAGTATTGTAATCCACAAAAGCTAGAATTGTAGAGTTCTGCATGATCACTTACTCCCATCCAGGCCGCTATTTTAGGCATAACCTCTTCAGGATTCCGTTTTATATCCTCTAATCGAATACCATAGTTGAATGATGGGAGATGAAGGGGGTAAAGTATTTGCCGGAACATCGATATTATTTTTCTAACTATTTCACGCCACTGTCTAACAGCGATACCAGGTATTCTTTGTTGATTAGCATTGTTATTGATTAACTGTCCTACACTACTAATCAACCACGACTCCATGCTTTGCACCGGGTTGCGAATAAGTTGAACAATGCGTGCCTCGGGATAGTGCTTCAGAAAATGCAATCGCTCATACAAATTAGCGTTATGTATGTGATAGAAAATAGTTTTATTATCGAGTCGACGTGAACCACTATCGTCACGCACCGACTTCTCAAAAGCTATATGGATGAGCTCGAAGCACTCCGAAACACCCAATGAAGATAATGGCTCGAGTAAACTTAAAAACTCCTGACAAAAGGCCTCTTTATTCAGCAGCAAACTTTGTGATCCTTCTGGTCCCATATTTGTGAAACCCTGGTTCAGTGCCAACCAATTGGCATTTTGGACAATTTGAAAAGGGTTCCCAATCACATTATTTCTACATTGCGCATCAAAGAGTGGCTCAAATTCTTTCGTAACTTTACTCACAAGAAGTTCCCGCCACTCTGACTGTGAATAATCAGGAGCAAATTGTTGCCAAACGTCTATTCCAAACCAGCCTTTAAAATAAACCCCTGGCAGCGTTGCTATTTCAGGATGCCCATCAATAAGAGAATGAAAAAATAAAGACCCTGACCTCCCAAAAATGACAAGAGCTATCATAGGAGGCTTGCTTACGCAGGAGATCGGCTCTGACTTGTTCTTGATCATTAAATCAAAAACAAGTGCAGATTCTTCTGATTTTCCGGACTCTTCTAATAGTATACCCAGGTTGTTATACGCTTCTACATAGTTAGGGTTTAGCGTAATTGCTTTGGCAAAGCTTTCTTCAGCTTCCTCCAATCTGCCAAGATCTAGTAATGTATTACCCAAGTTGTAGTAGGCTGCAGCAAAATCTGGCTTTAACTTGATCACTTGAAAAAAGTTTTCTTCAGCTTCCTCCAATCTACCAAGATTTTTCAGCGTGTTGCCCAAATTGTTATAAGCTTCGACATAATTACGGTTCGACGATATTGCGTCAGCATAGCATGCTTCCGCCTCCTCTAATCTATTGAGATTCTGTAGCGTGATACCCAGGTTATAGTGAGCTTTAGCATTCTTCGGTTTCAACTTAATCGCTTGTTTGTAACTTGCCTCTGCTTCTTCTAACCTACCCCATTCTTGTAACGTATTCCCCAAATTAAAATGAGCCTCAGCGTAGTCAGGTTGTAACCTAATCGCTTGAGCATAGCTTGCTTCCGACTCGCCAAACCTTCCAATTTCCCGAAAAATGCTGCCAAGGTTGCTGTAAACCGCAGCATCTCCAGGGGATAACTCAACCGCCTTTTGGTTCGCACGCAAAGCTTCAGAATGCCTTCCCGTCTGACCGAATAATGCACCCAGCACCTTCCAACTAAATGAGTGTGATGGAAAGGCTTCAGTGAGGGATAGTCCCAGCTTTTCGGCTTCAGCAATCCTACCCTTCTGATAATAACCTAAAAGATTATCTAACTGTTCTTTAGATGGGCTTGTTAAATTAGTCGATTGAACCTCAGGAATTAATTGTGATGCAAAAACATTCAGCTGCTCTGAAGTTACCCCATGCTTCTTCGCATCCTCAAGAACCTGAAAGGCAACATCACGCTGTTTATCTTTAATGAGCGCATCAATGTAGCTAAGCCAAAACTGTTCTATCTTTGGATTAGCTTCAAGTGCTGTTTTGAAAAATGGAAGCGATACATCAACCTTATTAACTGAAACAGCTAATACACCTAAATTATGGTTGGCATCGGGATGTGAAGGCTGAGACTGCAAAATAGCGCGATAAAGACGTTCCGCTTCATCAAGCTTACCCGCTTTATGTGCCGCGATACCCCGCTGTAAAGCCTCGACTATCGTTAATTCCATAACGCCACAATATAAAAACTCATAACTTTTGAAAACTTTAAATTAAGCAGGAAAATTAAATACAACAGATCCTTAATACTATGCTAGAGAAAGCAGTCCTTATGGCAAAAAAATAGCTTCTCGTAAGATACTGATAACACCCACAATAGAATAGGAAAGTACGCCAATCTCGCATCAGTAAATTACTGGCCTCTTTCCAATATTTTTAAATTCCAACTTATTATTTTTTCACTCTTATTAGACCTAGCTTTTGAAGAAAGCTTACTGCTCTCAGCTGCAGGGCGGCCTCTTCTTCACCTATACGTATTACTTGCTCCACCTTTGATCCACTAGCCTTTATTTTTTTTAAAATTTCAGTAGCAGTATCAATCGACGGTAGAATATCCTTAGAAAATTTAATTATCTCTAAATTATAAAACATCTCCAATTGTTCGATTGCATTCTCTTCGTTAGCGATTACACGCTCAACGATAGAATTTATATTTATTGAATATGTTGGGTAATGGGCAAAACTAGTGAATGGGTCCATTCGTGCTGGCCAAATTTGTGGTTTCTTTAAGTTATCATCACTATTTCTTGCTCTATATCGGCTTTCCCCTAGTTCTGACCATAACTCCTCATACTGTCCAATAATGCCTTTCCAATCATAAGTGCTAATCGCTCTTTCTCTTCCTATTTTTCCCATTGAAAGCCGTAATTCCCTATTTTCTATCAATCGCTTAAGAAATAAAGTTGTTTCTTCAATATCTACCGCAGTATGCATGCAATTGTAACCACAATAATAATCATAATTATCTATTCCCATCGCGTGCCTTAGCGCTAAATCCCCCCCAAGGCCCGGCTGCGGTAAAGAAGTCTTGACAAGAAAGCCATCTTTACCATGCCGGATAGTATCTTTATATCCATTCCAGTCACTTGCGACGACAGGTATACCTGCCGCCATTGCCTCGACTGGTGTAATGCCAAAAGTTTCTTGGATATTATCTGACAGTGAGCAAAAAATATCTGCCACGGCCCAAACAAGCCTACGATTTTCTCTTTTTCTACCATCCAACCGTATTATTTTTACGGCTGGACAAAGTTCGTTTGATGCTGCGCTGTACGCGGCTTCAGTGTAAGAATTTGCAAACCATCCACATTCAATCAAAGTTAACCTTTTTCCTGAATCTTTAGCCGCTTTTTCAAGCGCTGAATACATTGCAGCCGGGTGAGCCTTCGCATGAAACGACAGCCTACCCATATACAAAATAACAATATCTTCTCTCTTGATATTCAGTTTATCTCGTGATTCCAATTTTTCGGTTTCTGAGAATATAAAGTCATCCGTATTAACACCTAGAGGTATGATTGGTAATATGGGAAGACGTGACTTTCTGATTCCGAGGCGAGCCGTTAGCCTCTCCAACTCGTTAGTTAAGATATTTTCGACATGGCGCTTTACAGCTGAAGATGTGCAGATAACAGCATCCCATGGTTCCACCTCGGATATAATCAATGAGGCGATCGCATCCATTGCGCGAGCGCTACTAGTTGTATGTGTGATGCCACAAATTGACCAGCCAGTAGGGTCTATATTTGAGCGCTGAAAGGCTATATCCCCTATATCAGGGCCAGGATAAAAAAGTGTCTGAGCTAAAGTTAAGGCTGGAGTTCTATCAAACGTTATAATTTTAGCCTTTTGTTCTTTTCGATCGCTAACCTGCCTTACAAAATCCTCTGCATCTACCAAATTTTTCACGTAACAAAAAAACTCATCTTGTGACGAATGTTGTAGATATCCTTTTAAAAAGGACTCACCGGCCGCATTACGACCTTTTAAATCATTCCCTCCTGTGGAATAAGCCTCTGGGTGAAAGTAAATTGCGGCTGTAGTACTAACCATCGCATTCCCAACTTATTTTTTGTAATCAATCTCTATTATCATCATAAAGTCCAAAAATGAATGAAAAGCTTGGTATATTTTAAACCTTTTTACCTTATTAGGTTGATAAGGACGTTTCCAAAATTATTAGTCAATTTCACCTGTTCCAGTACAGCTTAATATGTTTCCTACGTTCGAATATTAGACAAGATCCTATCTATCGCGCATTAATGAGAAATTTATTAAAAGCTCTAAATAGATTAAATAGTCATACATTCGGCTCCACTTTTGGATCCCTTGAAATTGCTTCTCATAATTTAAAATAACCGTATTATCGTTCGCCGATGAGCCGGTTACTCAACTTCCGTAGTTAATCAATGCATTTTTTGACTCAGTGAAGAAAACAGTCGTACATTTACACTGCCAGCAAGAAGGACTGTTTAAATAGGCAGTTTCTAGTAATGATCCCCAAATGAAGAAAGTAGATATTTAAATCAAGTGTGATGTTATCTAAAATATCGATTAATGATAGTTTACTCGAAAATGTTCGAGCGTTTAAAAGGATTTTCTAAGCAAGGTTAAACTTAAACTCATGGAATTAACGATCACACAAGCACTTGGAAAAGGTATATCTGCTCATAGGGCAGGTAATCTGCAAGAAGCTGAACGTATTTATAAAGCTATTCTTCAATCCCAACCCAATCTTCCTGATGCTAACCATAATTTAGGTGTGTTAGCAGTTAGCGTTGGTAAAGTAGAAGCGGCAATTCCTCTATTTAAAAAAGCTGTTGAGTCTAACCCAAAGATAGAACAGTTTTGGCTAAGCTATATTGATGCTTTGATCAAGCTCGCTCAAATAGACAATGCCCGGGAGGTCTTGCAACACGGAAAGGCGAATGGTCTAAGTGGAGATAAAGTAACAAGTTTGGAGGAGAGACTGGCTGGAACTTCCAAAGGCAACACTTCTCTAAAAAGAAATAAAGATCAATTAATTGCGTTGTACGCACAAGGAAAATTTCATGAGGCTATTGAGAAAGGGAAATCACTCTTAACCCAGTTTCCAGATGATCTAACCGTCCTTTCTATCTTAGCGGGCTCAAACTTGAGCCAAGAGAAATATGGCGTAGCAGTCGAATACTACAATACCGTCATCGATTTGAAACCTGAAGCAGCAGAATTTTATCTCAATTGTGGGGTTGCTTTAGGAAACCTCTCAAAACCAAATAACTCCCTTACCTATTTAAGAAAATCAATCATACTTAAACCCAGTCTCGGAGAAGCATTTTATAATATTGGCACTATATCAAGTGATAACCAGCAAAATGAAAACGCTATAGGGTATTATAAAAGAGCGCTCATAGTAAAACCAAATTATTGGTCATCCTTTTATAATATAGCAAACGCTTATAAGGAAGTGGGAGAAACGCATAGCGCGATCGAAAACTACAGGAGTGCGATACGATACAAGCCGGATCATTTTAATGCGTATAATAACCTTGGCATCGCCATTAGCAGCATTGGCAACCATGTGGAGAGCCTGTGGTATTTTCAAAGAGCAATTTTGCTTAAGCCCGATTATACGGATGCTTATAGTAATTTAGGCAATATGCAGAAAAGAGCCGGTAATTATAAACAGAGTATAATTAAATACAAACAGGCGATTAGGTGTAAGGTAGACTTTGCGCAGGCCTTAAATAATCTTGGCGATGTGTTGAGAGTTTTAGGCCAAAGTACTATTGCGACTAAATTCTTAAAAAAAGCAGCTATTATCAGCCCAGATTATGCAGAGGCCTACAATAATTTAGGCAATGCTCTAGTTGATTTAGGTAAACACGAAATGGCAGGTATTTTTTATGATCATGCTATTGGCATAAAACCAAACTATGCTGGTGCTTATAATAATAAGAACTGCGTTCTCAATTATTATTCATGGGATGCTGAAAATAAGACAAGGGAAGCTATTCGTTTTGGCCAAACTTTTTCACGACACAGAAAAAAACATTTCCCATCATACGAATGCACAAATAATGAAAAGATTAGAATAGGTTTTGTTTCTGGTGACCTTAGGGCACATCCTGTTGGTTATTTTTTGGAGTCCGTTTTATCCTCCATAGATAAATCTCAGTTTGATTTATTTGCTTATACTACTGACGCCTCCTACGAAGATGAATTAAGTATGAGAATCAAACCTCTCTTCCGTGAGTGGAGACCTATTTTTTGTGAAGAAGACGAAGCAGTAGCTGAGTTAATTCATGCGGATGGAATAAATATTCTTGTGGATCTTTCAGGACATACAGCAGGGAACAGGTTGCCTGTGTTTGTCTATAAACCAGCACCGGTACAGGTAACCTGGTTAGGTTACTTCTCTACTACAGGGCTTAGTGAGATGGACTATTTGATAGGGGACCCCTATGTCACCCCGCCTGAAAATGATGACCAATTCTCCGAAAAGGTTTTACGTTTACCTGAGACAAGGTGGTGTTTTACTGCACCTGATATAGATGCGGTTGTATCTGAATTACCTGCTCAAAAGAATGGATACATTACCTTCGGTTGTTTTAATAATTTATCCAAAATTACTAATGAAGTCTTAGAAGTCTGGGCAGAAATTTTGAATAAAGTAGGTAATAGTCAGCTATTCTTGAAAGCAAAACAACTCAATAATGATGAGGGTAAAGTATCAACGTTGAAGCGATTCTTAAGTAAAGGGATAAAGTCTGAGAGGATCACCCTAGAAGGGTGGTCAACTCGTGCTCAATATTTGGCCTCATATAATAACGTTGATATTGTTCTCGATCCTTTCCCTTTTACTGGAGGAACGACAAGTGTGGAAGGACTATGGATGGGAGTACCCTTCGTAACTTTAGCAGGAAACTGCCTCGTTTCCAGGCAAGGGGTAGGTTTACTATCCAACGTCAATCTGCCTAATTGGATAGCTAACTGCAAGGACGATTACGTCAAAAAAACTGTCCAGTTTACGTACGACTTAGACTACTTATCGAACTTGCGCTCGGAGCTGAGAGTAAATGTATTGAAGTCGCCTCTATTCGAGGCAGAGCGCTTCGCAGACAATTTAGGAAATGCAGTTCAAACAATGTGGAATAATTATCAAAATAAACAAACCTAAAAAACTATTGGAGAAATAGCTTATAATTTCTGTACCCAAAACGTATATATATATCAGGATTATTTAGCTCAAAAGTATTCCACTTTCTTATATCTGGGTAATTCTCCTCACTTGGATATTCTGTTGCAAATCTATCTAACTTCTTTCTTTCTCATTCAAAACCTAAGAACCGCAACCCTAGCGTTTCTAATATTTCAGATATTTCTAGAAGATCAAAATTTACTTCCTGAGTATGAAATATCAGATCACGAATCATACTAGTGGAATAGAAATCTTGGTAACGCGCTACACCACGAGTTTTTTCATTGCTATCTTGAACAACTTTTTGTCGAAACTTCAACATTTCCTCTGTCTCATTTTTAATACCATCTTTGAGGATAAGACTACGCTGGTTTATTAAAGTTTCTCTTCCAATTTCACTATATAAACCTATTCGCATTAACCCTTTTGATTCCAAGACCGACGGGAGTTCTTTCCAGCCTCTCACTGGTTCCTGAAGGTGATGTAGTACACCCACACTTTCAATTATGTGGAATTATTTACTTAACGAAGCAACTTCAAGAATGTCCATTTTCAGATAGTCAACATTGTTGATACCCAGTTCTTCTGTCATTCTTTTTGCATATGCTAAACTCGGCAAGCTAAGGTCGATTGCAGTGACTTTGCTATCCCTGAAAGTACCGGCTGTGTTTATTGCATGCCTGCCAGGACCGCACCCCGCTATTAAAAAATTTTGAACCAATGTTTAAAGATAGATATGCATAAGTTTTCTAATTTTAATAGAGGCTATATTATTTTAATAGTAGCTATATTATCCTTAGCTCTAAGGCGTATATCTATTAAGAGTGTCTCATGGAATTAACTGTCATACAAGCACTTGAACGCGGTGTATCTGCGCATAGGGCGGGTGATCTGCAAGAAGCTGAGCGTATATATAGATCTATTCTTCAGGCGCACCCTCATCATCCTGATGCAAACCATAATTTAGGTGTGTTAGCTGTTAGCCTTAGTAAGGTAGATGCGGCAATCCCTCTATTTAAAAAAGCTGTGGAAGCCAACCCTAAGGTAGAGCAATTCTGGTTAAGTTATATTGGTGCGTTAACTAAACTGAATAAGGTTGATGAAGCTAGCGCACTTCTAAGTCAAGCTAAGTCACATGGTGTTGCCGGTGAAAAGCTCAAACAGTTAGAAGGACAACTAAGTAATTCCCCTAAAGCTATAGGTTCACTAAAGGAAGCTTTGGATAACTTATTGCGCTTACACAATGAGGGCAAGTTTCAAGACGCGGTGAACTTAGGTGAACAACTTATAAAACAATTCCCGAATGACCCAAACATACCAAATATACTGGGCCAAGCGCATTTTCATCTAAATCAACTAGAAGAGGCTATAGGTTATTATAACAGTACTATTCAGCTAATTCCCAACCATGCTGAAACACACTATCGCTTAGGCGTCGCACTTGATAAAGCGGGAAGATGCAACGATGCTATAAAAAGCTTCAATGCTGCGATTGAACTACAGCCTAATTACCCAGAAGCATTTAATGGTTTAGGAATTTCTCATTATCAAAAAGGAAATTATGAAGAGGCTATTGTTAATTACAACAAAGCAGTTGAACTAAAACCCTATTACGCTGGAGCTTTCATAAATCTGGCAGCTGCATATATCAAATCTAACTATCATGAAAAGGCCATAAGAAAATATAAAGCAGCTCTAAAAATAAATCCTGCTTTGTCACTAGCCTATAACAACCTAGGAAGTTATCTACTTGAAATTGGTGAACTTAAGGACGCAAAGAAAAGCTACGATAAAGCAGTAATATTAAAACCTAATGATGCCGAAGCTTACTCAAGCCTCGCTAACGTTTATAAGGAATCGAAGTCATATACTGAAGCTATCGCTGCTTATAAAGAGGCTATTAAACTTGATTCAGGATCGCACGATCTCTTTTTTAATAATGGAACTTGTTTATTGAAAATAGGAAGACTCGAGGATGCTAAGGAGAATTATTACAACACTTTGATGTTAAAGCCTAATCATGCAGAAGCTTATTTTAAGCTAGGTCAGATACTCACTAAGTTGGGACAATACAAAAACTGTTTTAAAAATTATAAAAAATTATCGCGACTAGCACCGAATGACCCCAGGACTTTTGGTGATCTGGGACATTTACTCACTACGACACAGAAATTCAAGGCAGCAGAAAAAAGCTTCAAGAAGGCATTGATACTCGACCCTAGAGGAGTTAATACATATCATAATTTGTCGATTGTATTTAAGGAACTTAACGCTTTTGGGGATGGGGTCAAACATTCCAATCGCGCTATACTCTTTGAAGATAATTTTGCTGAGGCTCATGCTGTCTCAGCAACCCTTTTAGGTTTGATTGGAGATACGCAATCATCGATATCGGCCTTCACAAAATCCCTAATTATTGACGTGGATAACCATATAGTTTGGAATAATGTTTATTTTCCCCTCAAAGTTGCCAGTTTTTATGAACCTGAGAGAGCAAAAGAATTTTTTTCAAAGTTCAAAGATGCTACGACAAACGCAGAATTTCTTAAGTATCAAGTCTATCTGGGTCAGACTAATATTAATACGCTTGCATCAAAGGTTATAACCGTTTCTAAAAAACAGCAACTCCAGGTCAGCAGCCCTTACACCATTACACCCGAGCAAAAGCAAAACAGAGTTTTACCAAAGAAGATATTTTCTTTGCTCCACTTTGGAAGAAGTGGCACTGGTTTTCTTCACAGCTTAATTGATAATCACGAGGAGGTTTCTACTACTCCCAGTGTTTACTTTAGTGAATATTTTAATTCCCTAACATGGAAAAAAATTGCTGCTGATGGATGGGACAGGATGGTGGATAATTTCATACAAACATATCCTGTTCTATTCGATGCCCGATCATCCTATCCTATCCGTGGCAGAAGCGGCTTTCATACAATAGAATTAGGAATAAAAGAAGGCATGGCGGGTGTTGGAGAGAAGCGAGATGAGTTTCTTTTTGTAGATCAAGAATTATTCCGCAGTGAACTAACAAATCAACTAACTAACTTTGATAACATAGATGCGTACACTTTTTTTCAACTTGTCCATATTTCTTACGAAAAGGCGCTTGGCAATCAAAAACCAAAGAGTATGATTTTCTACCATATTCATAACCCAGACGTCTCTACGGCGTTTAACTTTTTAACTTTAGCACCAAAGAACAAGTGGGTTATGATGGTCCGTGAACCAATTCAATCTTGTGAATCTTGGATACGAGAGCATGTTAAAAATGGTAATTATCTGACTATCACATCCAGTATTATTACGATGCTTCACGATATTGATAATGTGATTTTTCAATATCAAGAAGGTATTGGGGTCCGCTTAGAGGATCTGACTTTGCATCCTAAAAGGACGATCCCTGCGCTTTGCAAATGGATGGGTATAAGTGAAAGGGATAGCTTATACGAGTCAACTGCGCAAGGTAAGAAGTGGTGGGGTGACCCCAGCAGCCCTGACTATGGCAAGAACGGGCAAAGAGTTTTTGATAGCAAACCTATTGAACGCAAAGTAGGGTCTATATTGAGTAAGAATGACCAATTTGTTTTACGAACACTCTTTTACCCATTTAGCGTGAAATTTGGTTACACAGAAGAAAATCCTGAGCAGTTCAAATCTGATCTGGAAGAGATAAGGCCGAAAATAGATAAACTATTTGACTTTGAAAAAGAACTCGCGCGAAAACAATATCAAAAACCAGAACAATTGATAGGAACAGGTCCTTATTTATATTTAAGGGCTGGTCTGATAGGAAGATGGAATGTATTAAACCAATTCCAAACATATCCTAACATGTTAGAACCACTTAAAATAAAATAAGAACAACTATAGAAGCCCATATTATTCTGAGTAATAAAAAAACTAATATTAAACTTACACACGAGCTAAGATGACAAAAACAAAAATACTCTGCACACTTGGCCCCTCCTCATTAGATCCACAAATAATAAGAAGGTTAGATGCTCTAGGAGTTTGGCTATTTAGAATAAATTTGTCTCACACAAAGTTAAACGCACTAGAGTCTGTGGTAAGAACAATCCAATCTCTAAGTAATACACCCATTTGCTTAGACACAGAGGGCGCACAAATCCGAACAGGAGATTTTGCTGATACATACATACAACTTAGGGACAATACCCTAGTGACAATACCAAAAAAATTGGTGCCAGGTGATTCAACAGCTTTTAACTTTACGCCAGTGGGTATAATTGACGACATTCACATTGGGGATTTTATAAGTATCGATTTTAACGCTGTACTCGCTCAAGTTATTGATCGAACTTCACGTAACATCATAATAAGAATTTTAAATGGAGGAAAGGTAGGAAGAAATAAAGCCGTAACGGTTGAGCGTAATATAATATTACCCGCTTTAACACAAAAAGATGTCGCTGCTATAGAAATAGGCAAAAAATTAGGTTTAAAACACTTTGCATTATCATTTGCAAATAAAGAAAGCGACGTAGATTATTTGAGAGAGCTTGCTGGTGAAGATGCTAAAATTATTTCAAAGATAGAATCTCTTTCTAGTCTGGATAATTTAAAGGGTATCATTAAAGCATCAGATTCTATTTTAATTGATCGCGGCGATTTGTCGAGGCAAGTGCCAATAGAGAAGATTCCTCAAACTCAAAAATGGATTATCAAAACAGCACGTGACATGCGAAGTGAGGTGTTTGTTGCTACAAACTTACTTGAGTCAATGGTCACTAATACTGTACCGACGCGCGCAGAAATAAATGATATTTATAATACTTTGCTCGATGGTGCGGACGGATTAGTTTTAGCAGCAGAAACTGCAATAGGACTACATCCAATTCAGTGTGTTTCAATGGTTTCTAAGATCATAAAGGATTTTGAAACCACCATCAAAGGTCCTCGACTTAAAATACGGACACCGGCTTCCTCATTGTTAACAACTCCCCATGGCGGTTTATTGATCAATCAATACATGAGTAATGACGAACTCCACAAAGCCAGAGAACTAAAACAAATTGTTGCACCAAACTCTAGTTTGCTTGATTTAGAACAAATCGCGCACGGAACATTTTCGCCAGTTAAGGGATTTATGGATAAAGAAACACTAGAATGCGTCCTAGATAAAAATATGTTACCTTGTGGAAGTATATGGACCATGCCAATTTTATTACAACTAAATAACGATCAAAGCGATGACGTTGAGGTCGGGGAGGAAGTTGCACTAGCAGATAGAAACGGTGTTATCCACGGCACGCTGAACATTTCGGATAAATTTTCGTTTAACGCTGAGCAACTAGCAAGTCGTTGGTTTTCGACAAAATCAAAGCAACATCCGGGTGTTTCTAAATTATTGCAAAGAGGGAATGTCTGCGTCGGTGGTGAAATTAAATATGCAAGACGCCCCGAACTTACCCGGAAAACCTATCAGCTAACGCCTGCGGAAACTCGGTTTATCTTTAATCATAAAGGATGGTCCCAAGTGATAGGTTTTCATACTAGAAATCCCGTCCATCGTGGACACGAATATATACAGAAAAAAGCTCTTGAGATTTCTGGCGCCGACGGGCTGTTTATAAATCCGGTGATCGGCCCTAAAAAGAAAGGAGACTTTAAGGCCGAGTATATTATGAAAAGTTATCAGACAATGCTGGAATTTGGACTATATCCAAAAGGGAAAGTTATTCTCGGTGGATTTTCTACTTACGCTCGTTATGCCGGCCCCCGAGAAGCTATTTTTACTGCTTTATGCCGAAAAAATATGGGGTGCTCTCATTTTATAATCGGCAGAGATCATACGGGGATAGGACATTTTTATCCTAACGACGCGCTTGAAAAACTTCTAGCAAACATTGGCAATATTGGTATCGAATTAATATTTTTTTCACCGATCGGGTATTTACCAGAAACTAATAATTATGGAGAAAAAACAGCTAATGCTGCTTACTGTCCAATTGATGGCACAACCATTCGCAATACGTTGAGAGAAAGAAAAAAAGTTAGTGATTGGATGATGCACGATCTTGTTCAGGATTCGTTATTGGAAATGGTGCCTCCCAACGAAACAATGTTCGTTCCATAATATTATCAATATTTATATTTAAGGGCTGGTCTGATAGGAAGATGGAATGTATTAAACCAATTCCAAACATATCCTAACATGTTAGAACCACTTAAAATAAAATAAGAA
>PAZF01000012.1 GCA_002715505.1 Candidatus Pelagibacterales bacterium | reverse complement strand
TAAAAATTACTTCTATATGGCATAATGAGATAGAGGAATTACCTCAAGACTTTCCCAAATGGGTACATAATAAACTTACAATATCCCCCAGATGTTTTTCAGTATTGTGGGTATCAGGCGATAACTACGAAGAGTATGAAGAACAATATAAAATTGAAAATAAAACTGATTTTCGAAATAATGTAGGAAAATATTTTATAAACTTAATTCCTATTGAAGAAATTAATACTTCCTGGGGAGAAAAGATATCTTTAGCAAAAAATATAGTTGAATGTAATAAAAACTCAAAAAATTTATTAATTAAAAATGATTATGTAGAGTTAATAACAGAAAATGAATGGGGAAAAACATTTTTATATTATAAAACTCTTAAAAAAGTATCAAAAAATAATTGTTCTAATTTAGCACCATACTTAAAGGGCACCTGTAATTCTTCATATCTAGTTAATGTAAGTGAGAATAGTGGTGGTACCTATACAAGTTCTGATTATTATATATATGGATTATTTACTTTAAATGACTCTGCTGAATATCTTATTCCTTTAAAAAAATTTAAAAGTGATACTGAAGGAAGAAACTACATTGATAACTTTGAAGGCAAATAATCCCCTGCTCAAGATTAGTAAAATAGTGACTAGAAATGTAATCAATATTCATATATTATAACGTATGATTAAATTTAATTTAAATCTTAAAGAACCGCACCTAGAAGTAATAAATGATCTGAAAGCAAAGTTTTCAATTACTAGTAATAAAGAAATGATAAACAGGTGCATTACGTCTGCATTAAATTTGAATAAAGATGATTTGATTTTTAGCACAATAAAAGAAAAATGCAGTGGAGGTTGTTTTGCATCAGAACCTCAGTTTGAGATTGAGATGAATAAAGATACTTTTATTCAATTAAAAAAAATTTATACAGAAAACGACTTTGATAATTATAAAACTGAGGAGGAAGAAGTTGGTAAAGTTATCAGATGTATTATTAATTTTTTTGAGGATGAACCTGATTTAATAACATTTTAATATTTATTTAATAAAAAACTATTATTTCCTTAAATTTAATTTCCTTTCTTGTCAATATTACTCTCGCTTACCTTATTTTTTTTTTGACAGATTTTTTTTGCTATTAAACTTGACACTAAACCTAAAGAAAACCCAAGAATAGCACCTCTTACAAAACCAAAAACAAACATATTATTTTCTCCTAAATCTAATTATTTAATAATTAATTCTAATATAGTTAATTTTTAAAACTTTTTTCAATATTTTACAATTAGCAGGGCATAATAATTCTAAGGCAGCAAATTAAAATCTTACCTCTATATCCAAAAATCTACAGCAACATTTACTTTTTAATATTTATTTCTTCACAAAAAATTAGTATTTTTGTTTATTCTGCTTTCTCTTTTTAAATAAGTAAGAAATGTAAGGACATTAAATAAGTTTTTCTTATAATGGGACTATGAATAAAATTATAAAAATTATTTTATTTCTTTTAACAGTTAATGTTTATTCTGAAGATTCATTAAAATGGAATTTTAAATATTCAGGTTATGTAGATCTAAAAACTATAAAATTACCTAGTGGTGGAAAAATAATTAATCTTTTTAATAACGGTACCTGGGAGGATAGTCTTGGAAACTTTGGAAAAGGATATTGCTACGGAATTGTTGAATCTAATAAGAATAAAGACGATTTTTTTCAATATTATTGTGAATTAAGTGATCAGGATAGTGACAAAATATTTACTAAAGGTTCAAGAAAATCAGAGGATGCACAAGCAGGAGTTGGTAAACAGAAAATTATTGATGGTACAGGAAAGTGGGAAAAGTTAATTGGAGCAACGTGTATTTATGGAGTAAAGTATGTAGATGAGGTATTATTTGCTTCGCAAAAATGCAAGTTTCCTGGAGAATAATATAATTGTGAAATTTTTTTTAACAATTTTTTTAAGTTTATTTATTTTTTCTGCTTTAGCAGAAGATTTAGTTATAGATATTAGAGGTTATTATAAAAATGATGAAATTGTAATGCAAAATGAAAATAAGCTAGTACATTATGAGAGTAAAGGAAATTGGAACGATAATTCAAATAATTATGGTAAATTTAAATGTAAAGGAAGTCTTCTTATTAATAAAAGCGGAAAAAGAACTGATAATGAATTAATTTTATGCGAGTTAGAAGATGTTGATGGAGAGTATATATGGTTTATACCTAAAAGAAGTGATTCTGAGTGGGAAGCAGGAGTAGGAAAAACCTCTATAACATCTGCAACTAAGAAATACGAAAACCTTATAGGTAAAACTTGTGTTTATGCTGTTACTTATTATAAAGATACTTTTCATACAAAAACTAAATGTCGAAATTAGTAATGTATTCAAAAAAAATCATATTTATTTTTATTTTTTTATTAATAAACAAACATCTATATTCTTATGACTTTGAATTTGAGGTTTTATCTAATGAAGGAGATATAAGAGTAATAGAACTTCCTGACTTATTAATTTATAGACAATTTTACGTAAAGTCTAATTGGAAAGATACATTGGGGGATTGGGGTATAATTGAATGCACAGGTTCTCATACCTTACATAAAGAAAAAGGAACAATAGCAAAGAATTATTGTAAAGGAACAAACGTAGAGGATGACAACTTTTGGTTAATTATGAATAGAAACTCTAATGATTTTGATGCAGGAATAGGAGAATTAAAATATGTTAAGGGTACTGGTAAATTTAAAAAATATATAGGTACAAAATGTGTATACGCTGTATCGCATCTTAAAGAAGGAAAAGGTTCATTTATTAAAAGTAAATGTAAATTTAATGCTCAATAATATGCTATGCTTGTTTTTTTACAAATAAGACACGAAAAAAAAGGACAGTATTAAAATTCCCAATATACTTAAAATATGAAATATTTATTAATTACTATAATCACTTTTTATACAATACAAATTTCTGCTAAAAATATATTAACAGTAGATTTTGGAGGAAAAAGAACACTTATAAATACACATAAATATTCTCATACAGGAAAAATTATTACTTATACTATTGAAGGAACATTTACAGATAACTTTGCTAACTATGGTTCATGGGACACCATGGTTATTACTCAAATAGAGCAAGGAAAAATTGTGACTATGGATTTTAGTACTAGATGGGAATATCAAGATTCAAGTAAAATTTATTTTAAAGGAAGAAGGGGAGATAGTGATGAGGATACAGGAATAGGTAAAGTAGTTGTTATAGGGGCAGATGAAAATATGAGTAGTTTAATAAATACCAAATGTACTTACAGTATAAAAATTTTAAATGAGAATGTATTTGGCATTCAGAAGTGTGAATTGAATGATGACGCATTCAAAACTCTTAAAGGTTTAAATAAATAAAATCTTTATAGTAATATAATATAAGGACATTTTTAAAATTCTTTATATAATAGAGTTGTGAAATATATACTTATTATAAATTTAGCCTTGTTATATGTTACTTTGTCTAAAGCTGAAAAATATATTAATGAGTCATCTTCTAGCGTTAAGTCTGATCACATAAATATCACGAAAGATCTAAAGTCTACAACTGTAGTTATAGAAAATAGATGGACTGACTCCTTTGGTGAATATGGTACTGGGAAGTGTAATGGACATATACTGACAGAAAATAAAGCAATTTCTTTAATTATATATTGCGAACAGCTAGCATCAAATGGTGATAAATTCTGGACGCAGTTAATTAGAGATAAAAATATGGAGGCTGGAATAGGAAAAATTAGATTTTTAAATGGAACAGGGAAATATAAAAAATTCATAGGCATTGAATGTCCTTATGCTGTAAATTATATGAATGAAAAAATTAACTTTTTTAAGCAAATTTGTGAGTTACCTTAACTGTTAAGATATGAAATATATCTTACATATAATTTTAATAATTATGACTTCAAAGATTCATTGCAAGGAATTTGATCTAAAATTCAATTTGAGCGGATCATATAAAAAGAATGAAATGATTTTTTTAGACAAAAGTAAAATCTCTCATAATGTTTATGAGTCAGAATGGACTGATAATTACGGAAACTATGGAACCTCTTATTGTCTTACTAGCATTAAGTATAATAATAAAGCAATAATTATAGAACTTGATAGTTATTGTAAACTTAATGATCAAGCAGGTAATAAATTTACTTTGCATAATAGTAGAAAAGGTAATGAACTTTCTGCAGGTAGCGGAAAAGCATTATTTATTGAAGGTCAGGGCAAATGGAAAAAAATTATAGGCGCTACTTGTGTTTATTCAATAAGGTACTTAGATGATAGAACTTTTAGTATCAGGAAATGTTCTATAAACGAAGATATGCATAAGCATTTATCAAAATATAATAATTAAGTGATTACTATATTATTAATAATTAGTAATTCCGAGTTGGAATATATTTCTTGCAAAATACTAAACTTAATGTGAAGAATAATTATGAGAAATTTTTTAATAATTATTTTTGTTTCTTTATTATCATTCTATTCATTAGCACAAGAAACAAAAGAATATAAATTTAATTGGTATCCTAGTATTGAAGTTGAGGATAATATAATTAACTTTCCTGACTCTTCTAGGTATGAGACTTATGATACAAAAGGAGTTTGGGAAGATAACTTTGGAAATTATGGAATAATGAGATGTATAGTTTCTCAATTTATTAATAAGAGACAACAAATTTCCTTGGATGCATATTGCGAGGCAGAAGATTTTGAAAAAGAAAAATTCTGGACTGCTCTTAAGAGAAATTCTTTTAACAAAGCAGGAATAGGAAAAAATAAATATTTACATACTGAAAAAAAATATAAAATTTTAGAAGAAAAAGAATGTCCATATGCTGCACAAATAATCGATGGTGGCGGAGTTTTTAAACTTTTGTGTAAAATTACAATAGATGAATATAATATTTTGAAAAAATATAGTAATCAATAAACTTGGAAACAAAATATTTATATCTATATTATTATTATGAGAAATATTTGCTTATTACCATTACTTTTTTTTTTAGTGTCCTGCACCACTAAATATGGAAGTTCTCACAAAAATTTTGATAAGTTTAATCAAGATTTTAATCATTGTATGATTAAAACTTGTGACTCTTTAACCAGTAATGAGTCTAGCATAAGCCTTTCTTTAATATCTCCTGTATTCGCTTATGGAGGCGGAGGAGGTGGCGGAGGAGGAAGTAACTTAAAAAATAAAAAATTTTCTTTTTCTAAATTTAATTTATGTATGAAAAAAAGAGGTTATACAAAGAGGGATGATGGAATATTTAAATTGCCATCACTTAGTTGCAAGAACTAACTTATAAATTTTTTAATTTATCAATTTAAGACTCAGTTTTGAGATTTATAAGGACAGTAGTAAATTTTTTAATATAATTAAAATATGAAATTTCTAATATTAATTTTAGTTAGTCACTTAATGATAGGTAAATCCTTTTCCGATCAACTAGTCAATGAATTCAATTTTAGTGCAACTATAGATGGTCTTTATAAATTAGAAGACGGAAGAACTTTTGAGTCTTCTAGCCTTAAAGGTCATATAAAAAATAATATAGGAAACTATGGCAATATTAAATGTAATAGTCTTATTGAGAAGAATAAGGATAAATTAATATTTTTAAGAGTGATTTGTGAAAGCTCTATGAACGATGGAAATAAAGTATGGTCTGTTTTAGAAAGAAGTAGTTCCTCATTTAAAGCTGGAGTAGGGGACTCTACAATAATAGATGCTACTGGAAAGTTTAAAAAATTAATAGGAACAAAATGTTTGTATGCTGTAACTAAGTTCAAAAAATCTAGTTTTATTAAAGAAAAATGTAAACTTGAAAAAGGAGTATTAAGTGTTCTTAAAAACTAAATACATATTATTAAAAATAAAAATATGAAATATAATTTTTTTATAATAATTATAATTAATTTATTTATTGTATAATGAGAAATACATCTTTTTTAATATTTTATCTTTTTATATCTGTAAGCTGGAGCAATGTAGTTGATTACAAAATACTAGAGATAAGAGAGGGTTTATATTATAAAGCTACTTCTGATATACCTTACACAGGAGAGGTTTCTGGAAAAATTAATGGAAAAATTGTTAATGGTAAAAAAGAAGGAGAATACACTAAATATTATGAAAGTGGAAAAATTCTTAGTAAAGCTAATTTTAAAAAAAACAAGTTAAATGGTAAATATATGGAGTTTTACAATAATGGAAATATTCTTACAGTAAGAAAATATAAAAATGGTAAATTAGAGGGAGAAGTACTGAATTATTATAGTATGGGGCAGCTTTTAAGCGTAAAGTATTATGAAAACGGTATTTTAAATGGACAATATTTTGATTACCATAAAAACGGACAGTTAAATAACAAAAAATTCTACAGGAAAGGAAAACTTGATGGAGAAAGTTTAAGTTTTCATGAGTACGAGCTAGATCAAATAGTTCAATTAAGAGTTAAAAGTGTTTATATAAATGGAAAACTTGAGGGCGAATACCTAGAATTTGATGAACAAGGAAAGCTTAGAGGAAAAGGTTTTTATATAGATGGTAGATTAGAAGGTGAATATTCTATATATGATAAAAATTCTAAGTTACTAGAAAAGAGAATATACAAAAATGGATCTTTATTAGAAGTAAAGAACTAAAATAGAACACAAATTGTAATACAATATTAGCTATTATTTAAAAAGTATGTGGTAGTAAAAACTACCACATACGTAAAATACTTATTTAAAAGTATTAGAACTAAAAATAAAAAAAAGCTTAAAAAGCATCTTCTTATTTTTAATAGCTTGTCTTTCTTTTGTAAAATAATACAAAGACATTCTATCCATAACTCACTTCCTTTCTTAATAAATTAAAAAAGTTAGCGCGTTCCTTCGGTACCATTACCTACTTCCGTCTCTAAGAGATGAACGAACGTAATGCGTTCCTTCAGATATTATATATCCTACTTCCGTCTAGATAGATGAACGAAAATATATTATAAAACATTTTTAAAATTTGTAAACTATTTATACTTTTAATTGTATTATTAGATTGCTATGAAATTAAAGCTATGAGATTTTTAATAAAATATGCTATGAATAAAATTTTTAATTTAGAATTATGTTTAATTTTGTAATAAAAAAATTATTTAAAAAAGCAGCTTTTAGATTAGCAACTGATAAAAAACTTAGAGACAAAACTAAGAAAGTAATTAATAATGCAAAGGAATTAAATAGTAGGGGAGAGCTAATGCGGTCGCTAGGGAAAGGCTTTGGAAGATTAAAAAATAAAATTAGAGAAGAGTTGTAAGTGTTATATCTTAACTATCTAAGAAACTTTAAACTTTATAAACACAAAAAAATTAATTTATATTTTTATATCCTAGCTTTTTTCTTTTATTTATTTGAGGCAAATGCTGATTGGACCAAAGTAACGGAAAGTAATAATGGACAAGTATTTTATGTAAATATGCTAAGTATTTCAGAGGAAAAAGGCCGAGTTTTTTTTTTGGGAATTAATTGATTATAAAAAAGAAGATGAATATGGAGATCTATCTGCAAAGATATATGTAGAAGGTGATTGTGAGAATTTAAGGTTTAAATGGCTAAAACTATCATATCATAAAGACCCGATGGGAAAAGATCAATCCCAAAACCAGGCTCCATCAAAGATTGTTTCATATTGGCAACACCCTAGACTAAACAGTACCTCTATGAAAGTATTAAGCTTTGTATGCGAAAACAAAGGTATTACCTTGTAAGAATAGTTTTATGGTTTATGCTCTAAATGTATTTAATCTTATTCCTTCTCAGGAAAAGAATTATAAAAAATACTCAATTGAAGCGGGTAAAATTATCTATTCTAAAGGAAGTAAAGTAATTGCTTCGGGATGGAATCCAATTAGAAATTTACATAGAGAAATTCAGCGAGACTATGCTGTAATAGTAAAATTTCCAAGTGAAAAATTTTTTCAAGAATGTTTAGATGAAGCTGAGAAAAAGGACATACGCAGTCTCAGAGAAAATTCTACAAAAGATTATATATGGACTTTATATGAAAATTGAAATATTAAATCATGGATTAAACAGGATTAATTGCTAAGATGAGGTTACTTTTTTATGGCCTTCTTTTGCTTCTATTTTTTGTAACAGTTTTTTTCGGAGATAAAAAAATAAGAAAAGATCAATATTGTAAAGAGGGCTTATTTTATCAGATGCTGTTGAATAAATGCACACCAAGAGATTTTTTAATAAAACAGGAAGATAGTGAAAATATTTAATTTTTAATTACATTTTGCTTTGATAAAAACTGTTTTGTTTACATATTCAAGTCCATATATACAAATTTTACCCTCATAGTTTTTCCAGAATTTCTGACCTTCAATAATAGTCATTCTTCCAATTGACCTATCAGTATCTGATCCTTTATTTCTGGAACCTATAGCAAAAAACTTATCACCCTTTTGATCTATAAATTCACATGCATAAATCATTTTCTCAAGATTTCCTTTTTGATTATAAAAAATATTTCCCGAGCAAAAGTATGATCCATATCTTGCCATAGATGTCTCAAAACCACCCTCATGCTTAAGAGAAATAAATTTTTTACCGCTAGGAAAATCTATAACCTCTTCTCTAATTATATTTCCCTTAGATTCCCAAGTTAAAGGGTCAATCGCATTAGCAGGATTATTTTTTATAAATAGAATGTAAATAAGTAAAATATAAAATCTTTTCATGTTTATAATTAAAAGTATTTATTTATAACACTTTTAAAATATTCTAATTCTTTTTCCATATCAACATGATTGTTTCCAATAAAAAAACCGTTATTATCTATTTCTTTAGAATTATTTATTTCTCCACATACTTTGTAATCTAAAAATTTAGTTACAGGATATTTTAGAAAATTTCCAGATATAATAGGCCTGGTTTCTATTCCTTTTTCTCTAAGAATTTTTAAAATTTCTGGACGTTTGTTTTTTAACTTACCTTTGAGGATTATACTAAATCCAAACCAAGATGATTTTCCTATTTCTTTTTGAAGTTGTAAATTTTGATTATCTTTAAAAAGACTTTTAAATATTTTTGCATTTTCTCTTCTTTGTTTAATTATATTATTAACCTTTTTTAATTGTTCAATTCCAATACATCCATTTATTTCATTTGGTCTTAAATTATAACCAGGTAAAACAAATACAAAACTATCCTCAAAACTATCCCCTTTTTTATTAAATATTTTATTGTCTTTAGGTAAGTCCCTTATCCATCCATGGGCTCTTAATGACAACAAATGATGATAAGTACGCTCATTATTGGTAATTACCATTCCTCCTTCAATAGTATGTATATGATGTGAGAAATAAAAACTAAAAGATCCTGTTATACCAAATGTTCCGCAATATTTATCATTATATTTTGCTCCTAACGACTCACAATTATCTTCTATCAAAATTAAATTATACTTTTTACAAATTTCATGCAATTTTCTAAATTTACATGGATTTCCTAAAACATTAACTGCGAATATTGCTTTTGTTTTTTTTGATATAGCAGAAATAATAGCATCTTCATTAATATTTAATGTGTCTAAATTTATATCTACAAATTTTGCTTTTAATTTGTATTGTTGTAATGGGTAATAAGTAGTAGCCCAGCTTAATGTAGGAACGATTACTTCATCGCCTTCATTCAAATCTATATTTTTATCTAGTACTAATGATGCAATCATTAGAAGGTTTGCAGAGGATCCTGAGTTGACCATAACAGCATATTTGCTCCCCATATATTTTGCAAACTTTTCTTCAAACTCTTTTACTTTAGCGCCCATTGTAAAATTTTGAGATAATACAACTTTATTAATGGCATCATATTCTTTACTATCCCAAGTATTAATAGAAAGAGGGTAATAAAAATTTTTATTTTTACCTTTTAGTTCTTTTAAATTTGGAGCTAGTGCCTCAACATTAGTTCTATCATATATTTTTTCAAAATGCTCAAATCCAATACTATTTATGAAATTTAATTTATTTTTGAGCTTTGCTTTATGTTCGTTGCTGGAAGCCATATAAAAATACTGCAACTTTTGTGCCTAAAAATTTTATTTTATAATTTTATATAATTTGTTATAAATATTTTATTTTAAAGGATTTTAAAGATGACAGATGATTACGATATAACAACTAAGCTGGAAAAAGAAGTTTTACAGTGGATAGTAGAAAATTATGAAAATATAGAGACAGTTACACCAAGAATGATTATTAAAATAATGGATCTACATAAATCTGAGTCAGACAGATGGAAAGAGATGGCAAATATTAAGTTTGGAGTTTAATAATGCTGTTTATAAATACTTTCTTAATTATTCAGCAATGCAAATGAAGTTTGTCTATTCTCATACTGGAAGACATAATCGTTATCAGAACTATATTTTTGAGGAATAATACTAAATCCATTACTTAGATAAGCTGCAGTAGTACTAAACTGGCTATTTGAACACATTAAGAAGCTTGCTTCACTCATAATTTTATGTGTGTTAACATTATCTATGTCATCCATCCATTTTACCTCATTAAAAATTAACTTTAATTCTGATATAAACTTTTGATTATCAATTTCATTTGCGTCTGAAAAGACAACTATATTTTTTAATACCTTAGGAAGTTTTCTACATATTTTAATAATATCATTTGTGGAAATTAGATGAGTTGCTACATTTAAATAATCACCTCTTCTTAAATGAAGAAATATGGTATTTTGAAAGTCTATATTATTTGTTTTTACTATAGTTTTCCATTCCTCAGAATTGGTGCAAAATTTTTCTTTTATGCTTTTATCAAGCATTGCATTTATAAATAATCTATTTTTATTGGGTCCATCATGAATAATAACTGGTTTATCTATAAACACATTTTTTATATTATCTGTATTATAGAAGTCTCTATCATTAATATGATATTCATTAAATTCTTTTCCTTCAGCCTTAAAAAAATTTTCTAACGCAGTATTTAAATCAAACATCTCAAGTCCTTCATTGGAGTCATGCAAGTTTTCTTTAGAGTATTTCCTTAGTTTATTCAAATTTATCCAATCTAAATTTGATTCACTTAGTCCATAATAATCTAGTTTCCAGTCCCAATGTGTTACTTGAGGTTTTCCAATGACTGCTTTACGATAAGGATATTCAAAATAACCTAAGTCTAACAATGCTCTACATCCAATTTTTTTTAAAAAAAAATAGGCTGATACTGCTACAATCTGAGCTCCTAGGCCTCCTTCCACTCTGACAATAAAATTTTCAGTATTTTTATTCATTTTATATATTCTTGTTTTTCCAATTTAGAAACAGTTTTTCATATTCGTCCTCAAGGTTTTTAGTAAAAGACTTAGTATCAAAAAGATTTGTTTTCATTCTATTTTGTATAATATTATTTCTGACTTCTTTTAGAGCATGAGGATTATTAGCTAAAAACAAAGCTTTATTTTTATAATCTTCATAACTAAATGTAATCAAATCTTCCATATTTATATTTTTAAGAATACTCCCAGCAACCCTGCTAACCATGCTTTTTCCTGCCATAGTAATTACAGGAACTCCGGCCCATAATGCATCACTTGCAGTGGTATGAGCGCAAATAGGAAATGTATCCAAGAATAAATCAGCACACATTTGCCTCTGAATATGCTCAGTTATAATAATTTTCTTTGAGAATAATATTCTATCTTCTGCAACTCCTTTTGATTTAGCAAAGTTTAATAGATTCTTTTTTGCTATTTCTTCTGTTTCTAATAACCAAAGAATACTATCTTTTTTATTTTTAAGTAAATCCATCCATATACTAAACATTTCAGGATGGATTTTATAGGTATTATTAAATGAACAAAAAATAAACTTATCATCTGGTAGCCCAAAACTTTTCCTAGGCAACTGAACAGGAATTGTTCTTGTATTATCAGTTGCTTGGTAGCATCCCTTTAATTTGATAAGTTTTTCTGTAAAAAACTTATCTTTATTTTCTGGTACTATAAAACTATCAACTATCGCATAGTCAATATACTCAGTTCCTGTAGTACCTGGATGTCCTAAGTAACTTATTTGAATTGGAGAGGGCCTATGAGCCAAGATGTCCATTCTTGTACCATATGTATACCCTTTTAAATCAATTGCAATGTCAATTTCTAATTGATTAATTAATTCTGCAATTTGCTCATTACTGTAATCACCTACATGATAGAAGTTTTTAAAGGCTTTTTCTACTCTCTTTGTTATGGCATTAGCATCCCTTTTTTTTGTATATGATATAGCGTAATAATCAAATTTTTTATTATCTTGATTATCAAATAATCCTGCCATCAAATGCATCGTAGCATGGTCGTAAAAGTCAGAAGAAATATAGGCTATTTTTGGTTTTTTATGCTTATAATTATTTATGTAGCTGAAGCTTTTACTCTTGTATATTCTTTTAAATCTTTCTGCAGAGTAAGTTGTCGCAACTTTTTTCTGCTGTTCTGGATCATCCGTTATTGAAAATGAACAAAATGGTGTGCAGCTGTTTTTATTATCAGATATTTTTTTTAAGGTTAATTTTTTGTAAAAGTCTAAGTTTTTCCAATCAGCTATAAATAATTTGGCGTAAGTGTAAAATCCAGGGACAGCAACGCAATCTTCGTCATATTTAACTGCTTTTTCAAAGCAGTCTTTCATATCCGTATATTTTTCTAAATCTAAGTATGTATATCCTAAGTTTGATAAAGCTGATGCTATCTTTTTATCTTTATATGGTTGATTTTTGAGGATAGTAATTCCTCTTTTAAGCCATTTTTCTGCTTCTTGAGGTAATCTTTTTTCTCTAAATAATATACCTAAATTAATATATGCATTACTATTATAGGGATCTTTTTGAATAGCCTTTATTAAAGTTAAAATTGCTTCATCTGATTTTCCTGTATCCATAAATGCTGCTGCCTTTGAAGAGAGTGCTCCAGAAAAACTTGGGTCTAATTTTTCAGCTTGACTAAAGTAATCTAAAGCTTTTTCTTTATTTCCTATCATGAAGCAGGCATTTCCGAGAGATGCATATGTAGAAGCTATTTTTGGATTAAGCTTGATAGCCTTTTCTAAATAAGGAATGCTCTCTTTAGGCTTTGAAGCTGCTATATATGCTGTACCAATATTTATGTAAGCTTGCTCTGCAAGATTATCAATTTCAAGAACCTCTTTGTATATCTTTATAGAGCTTTCTATTTCCCCGCTACTTAAGAAAATATTTCCTTTTATAATTAAATAATTTAGGTATTTTTTATCTTTATTATTATATTTTTCAGAATATAAATTAATAGCTTTATTGATATACTTGATAGCTTCATTGGTTTTTTCATCCATTAAATAAGCTTGCGCCAATAAAGAAAAGTGGATGTGTTCCTCTCCCTCATTGGGTTTCCCTTTTTCGTATACTTCAATTAATTCATATATTTTTCCTTCTTTTTTGTATACAGATGCTAGTCTTGTAAAGGCATCATGAAAGTCTGGTACTATCTCTAATGTTTTTAAATAGCAATGAATAGCATCGATATTTCTATTCATGGTTTCTAGTATTATTGCTCTATCATACCATAAACTAGAATCCTCTGGTTTTGAGGCACAAAGAGTTTGCAAACTCTTTTCTGCTTCTTCTAATTTATTTTCAGAATAAAATGCTAAAGATAAATATCTTTCTGCTTCAAAATTAAATCCAAATTCTTTTTGAAAGGCTTGAAACACTTTAATAGTATTATCAAAATTCTGTACATTAAAAAAACAAACACCAAGGTTAAAAGAGGCTTGTTTATTTTGAGGATCCAGTTCTAAAGTATTTTTTAAATATTCGATAGCATCTTCATATTCTTCTAGATCTATTTTCAAACAACTTAAATTATAATAAATTCTTGAGTCCTTTTTATTTTTTATTTCAGCAGACTTTAATATCTTAATTGCTTCAGGCTTCTTGCCGACTGCATTTAATATATTCGCATAGTCTAGATTTATGTCTAAATTTTCAGGCGATATTTTAATTGCTGTTTCTATACTTTCTAAAGCTTTTGTAAAGTTGTTATCTTTAGTATATGCAAAAGCCTTAAGATGAAATCCTTTTGCAGTCTTAGGATATTTTTCGGTTAAACTTTCAAATAAATTAATAGCTTTATCAATTTTTCCAGTATTTATAAAATTAAAAGCTTCAGCCAAGTTATTTTCAAAATTTCCCTGTAAATGCATATGAATTCCTTATTAATTAAAAATAAAGATTTGCAATGATTATGCCATCTTAAAATTAGTTTATTTCTTACTAAACATTTTTTTAATAAGTCGTTCATATGTTATAAGCAAATTAAATAAGGAGAAAATATGCCAAGTGTATCAAATATAGCGGTCGGTGCTTTAGTAGCAGGTTCAGCAGCATCAAAAGCTAGACATGGAATGAATGAGTCAATAGCTCGTTTATCCACTGGAATGAGGTCTATATATGGAGGAGATGCAGCGGGTCAATCAGTTGCTAATACTCTACAAGCAAGATCAAAAAGTTGGGCGATTGCAGCAAGAAATGCTGAAGATGGTATTTCAGCAGCTCAAACTGCTGAGTCAGCATTGTTAGAAATTGCAGCATTAGCTCAAAGGTTAAGAGAATTAGGTATTCAAGCTGATAATGCCGCTCTTTTATCAAGTACTAACGATATAGCAGCTATGGACAAAGAAGCAGTTGCAATTGCTGATGCTATTGATGCTATCGTTACTAAAGCAACTTTTAATGGAGTTTCAATGTTAGGAACATCAGCTGTTAGTAAAGCAATAGGTGTTACTGATGATGGAGGAACTGTAACTTTAAAAACTACTGGTGGAATCACAGCAATCACTGCAATAACTCAAGCAGGAGCTTCTGATGGATCAGCAGACACAACATTAAAAGAGGTAGCAGTTTCTTTAGGACATGTTGCAGCAGGTATAGCAGCTCTTAAAGGTAGACAAGCAGTAGCTTATTCTGCATCAGCAAATCTAGCAGCAGCAGCATCTAGAATTGAAGATACTGATTTTGCTAAAGAAACAGCAAATTTAACTAAAAATTCTGTTTTAAATCAATCTGCTATGGCTATGGTAGCACAAGCTAACCAAGCTCAGAGTGCAATTTTAGCAGTATTACAATAATTTTTTTAAGAAAGGATAGATAAAAAAAAATGCCAAGTGTATCAAATATATCAGTCGGAGCTTTGGTAGCTGGTTCAGCAGCATCAAAAGCTAGGCATGGAATGAATGAGTCAATAGCTCGTTTATCAACCGGAATGAGATCTGTATATGGTGGTGATGCAGCGGGTCAATCAGTTGCTAATACTCTACAAGCAAGATCAATGAGTTGGGCAATTGCAGCTAGGAATGCTGAAGATGGTATTTCTGCGGCTCAAGTAGCAGAGTCAGCTTTGTTAGAAATTGCAGCATTAGCACAAAGACTAAGAGAATTAGGTATGCAAGCTGACAATGCCGCTCTATTACAAACAGCTTCAGATGTAGCAGCAATGAATGCAGAAGCGAGTGCAATCGGAACTGCGATTACTGGAATAATTACTAAAGCAACTTTTAATGGAGTAGGTTTATTAAATCAAACAGGAAACTCTAATAAAACTCATGCAATTGGAGTAACAGACGATGGTGGAACGGTTACTTTGACTACCGGTGTAACCTTAGGTGGAATAACAACTGCTGCGGCCGCAGGTGCAGATGGAACTGCAGATACAACTTTAACAAGAGTTGCTATTTCTTTAGGTCATATTGCAGCTGGTATATCAGCTCTTAAGGGTAGACAAGCAGTGGCATATTCTGCATCAGCAAATCTAGCAGCAGCAGCATCAAGAGTAGAAGATACAGATTTTGCTAAAGAAACTGCAAATTTAACTAAAAATTCTGTTTTAAATCAATCTGCTATGGCTATGGTAGCACAAGCTAATCAAGCTCAGAGTGCAATTTTAGCAGTATTACAATAGAGTTTTAGAAGAAAAAGGCTTATAAAAAGCTCAAAAGTAACTAAAGAAGTCTCTCTTAAAGGAAGACAAATAGTTAAAACATACAGCTTCTACTAAAATAAGTAGAGGCTGTATTACTTTTAGGAATATAGTTTATTGATGTTCTACATGATTACACTTATCAA
This sequence comes from Candidatus Pelagibacterales bacterium, assembly GCA_002715505.1. Lineage (GTDB taxonomy): Bacteria > Pseudomonadota > Alphaproteobacteria > TMED109 > TMED109 > JAYYAX01. The sequence goes on along the minus strand of PAZF01000012.1, from coordinate 59,107 downwards.
GTAATACATTTAATTATGATAATTTATTATAAATATTCGCTTATTAATTAAAGTAGTCAAAATTTTTATCACAAATTATTTTCTAAAATATATATATTTATCAATATTTAGTATCAACTATAAAAATATATCTATATTTTGTACAAAAACTGGCACAACATTTGCAAAATTCACCTTATGTTAAAATTATTTGAAAATATGATAGAAATTATAAATAACCTTATTGGCACATATTTTGCTAGAAGAGGAATACTAGGAGGTTAAAATGCCAGTACAAAATCCAGGAGTAACATCTTTATTTGCTCTACATAATTTACATAAAACAGAGAGACAGTTAGGTACTTCAATAGAAAGACTATCTTCAGGAAAAAGAATTAATCATGCAGGTGATGATGCAGCAGGCGGTGCTATAGCCGATAGGATGACTTCACAAATAAAAGGTTTGAATATGTCCGTAAGAAACGCATCAGATGTTTTATCAATGGCTCAAGTAGCAGAAGGTGCTTTAGATGAATCTTCTAAAGTATTACAAAGAATAAGAGAATTAGCTATTCAGTCTGCCAGTGATTTAATGAATGGAGAAGAAAGATTATATTTACAAACAGAAGCAAATCAATTAATTCAGGAATTAGATAGATTAGCAAGAGATACAACTTTTAATGAAATAGCAGTTTTAGATGGAACTTTTGCGGATAGAAGATTTCAAATAGGATCTAAAGAGAGAGAAGCAGCTTCAATATCAGTTGGTAATTTAAGAACAGAAGCTATAGGTAACCATATCGTAAGAACTACTGCAGCTACAGGTGCTACTGTATCAGCTACTGCTGTAACTTTGGGATCTGCTGCTACTTTCGCAGATGAGGACTTTACAATTCATGGACTATTAGGTTCTAAAACTATAGATGTAGTTGCTGGAACTTCAGCTAAAGATATAGCTGAGGCAGTAAATATACAATTTGATCAAACTGGAGTGAGTGCTACTGCATCAACAAATATGAAAATACAAGCTAAAGGAACTGCTGGATCAGCCACGTTATCTATAGGCTTAAAAGGAAAAAATTCAACTGTAAGAACAATATCTGCTGGAATAACGTTAGCAACATCTGTAGGAGGATCTGACCTGACTGGATTAAGTAATGCTATTAATGCCTATTCTGCTGAAACAGGTATCGTAGCTACTCTAAAAGCAGATAAAACTACAGTCTATTTAACTCAAGATGAGGGTCATGACATTGCTTTAACTGATTTAGATTTTGCTGATACTACTGATAATTCAAGAGATCTTCAAGTAACAGGAATGGACGCTAGGTTATTCACTGCAGACGGTAGTGAAATACTCTCAGGTACAGCTAAAACAATGACTGATACTTCTCATAGTTCAGGAGCAGGTAAAGACGCTATTGTAGGTGGTCAGATAATGATGCATGGCTCACATTCATTTACCGTAACTACAACCAATACAAATGGTGACATATTTCAATCATCTCCCGGAGCTGCAACCTTAAATAAGGTGTCAGAGCTAAGTTTGAGATCAAGATCTAAAGCAATAGACGCTTTGAAGGTTGTTGACAAGGCCTTAGACAAAGTACACATGGAAAGAGCTAAATTAGGTGCTGTAATGAGTAGAATGCACCAGGCTATTGATAATCTTACTAATGTATCTGCTAATACTGCTTCAGCAAGATCTAGAATAGTAGATGCTGATATGGCCGCAGAATCAGCAGAATTGGCTAAGTCTCAAGTATTACAACAAAGTGCTATGGCAATGATAGCGCAAGCTTCAAGAGCACAACAAAGCATATTAACTTTATTACAAGGTATGTAGAAAAGAGAAATAATATATGGCAGCAACGCCAGAAATATTATCTAAGTTAAACATTGGATCTGGAATGAATAATTCTGAGATCATCGCTGCATTGGTTAATGCAGAAAAAGCTCCAGCACTTGACAGAATAGAAAAAACAGAAGAACAAACCGAAAATAAAATTTCTGCTTACAGTTTACTTAAAAGCGAAATAAGTATTTTCCGTCAAACTGTTCGAACAATAAAAGACTCAAATGCGGCAAGTCATGTAGGAGCAACAAGCAATGCTACTGTAGCTACTTTTACTACAACTGGAAGCACAGGGAGTGATGAAATTGACTCATCCTTAGTTGTAAATACATTAGCTTCTACTCATACATTAGCAACAGGGGCATATAGTTCTAGTGGATCTCTTGTGGGAGCAGGATCATTAACTATAGATTTTGGTACTTGGAGTACTACCTCTTCAGCTAATGACACTTTTACTGCAAATTCCAATTCATCAGTAACTGTTAATACAACCTCATCCACTACACTTTCTCAATTGAGAGATACAATTAATAATTCTACTGATAATGCTGAGGCTACGATATTATATAACGGAACAGGATTTGTTTTAGTTATAAAAGGAAAAAGTGGAGCAAGCAATGAACTTAGGGTTACGCCAGGAGGCGGCTCTTCTTCAGATTTAACTAATAATTTTTCATATACTACTTCTACCAAAAATTTAACTCAAACTTCAGATGGTGTTGATGCAGCATTTACAGTTGATGGTATATCAATGACAAGATCTTCTAATACAATCTCTGATCTTTTTGCAGGATATCAATTAGATTTATTAGCAACAAATAGCAGTGCAATAAAATTAAGTAGTTCTCAAAACCTTAGCACTATAGAAGGTTTATTAAATGATTTTATTACTTCATATAATGCTATTTATGCAAGTATAAGCGCAATGTCGATGCAATCACAAACAGGAGGCGAGGCAGGACCTTTATCTGGAGACTCTCTTGCAAGGAGAATTCAAAGAGATCTTAGAAATTATACTTCTGAGTCAATAAAAGGATATGAAAATGGACCATATAGTTTATCTTTACTAGGTGTTAAAACTAACAGAGATGGTACTTTAGGTTTAAATACTTCTACTTTACAAACAACCTTTGAAAAAAATCCTACAGTAATAGATGCAGTTTTTAAAAACCAGTTAACTACTGACAATGCAGATGTAAGTGTAAAAGCATTAGGTGTTAATACTAAACCAGGAAGCTTCAGTATTACCAAATCAGGCAGTGACTTTCTTATTGATGGAGCTGCAATGAGTGCTAGTGGAAGTGATTACACTTCATCTTCAGGAGACTCTACTGGATTAATTCTTACAATAACTGACTCAAATTTGAGTTCAGCAAACGTCTATTATGGTAAATCATTAATGACCTTAGTAGATGATAGTTTAACTAACTTTTTAGCTTTTGATGGAGATATTCAAAATAGATTATCAGGACTAAGTGATAATTTAAAAGATCTAGCAGACCAAAAGGTGACTCTAGATGAAAGAATGGAAAAACTTCAACAAAGATATGCTATGCAATATGCTTCTATGGAAACTGCAGTAGCAGGGCTTAAAGATACAGGAGATTATTTAACAGAGATGCTAAAAAGCAAAGACTAAGTAAAACTTTTCTAAATAAGTCGTTCTTATAGTTATAGAGGAGTTTTTATGAAAAAAATTAATAAATATAAATCCAGTAAAATTAGTCAAGATATGGAAAAATTAAATCCATATTCTATCATTCATGAGCTATTACAGGGCTTAAATGAGCACTTATCAGATTCTATAAAATCAATGGATAAGGGAAACTTAAATAATGCTAAAGAGTTAGCTCAAAAAGCAGAAAAAATAGCTTTTTCTTTACAAAATTGTTTAGATTTTAAAGAAGGTGGAGAGATTGCTGACAATCTAAATTATTTGTACAGACACATAAGATTTGCAACTAAAATATATATTGAAAAAGATAAAGTAGATTTAATGAAAAGTGCTTTATTTGTTTCAAATGAAATATTGGAAGGTTGGAAAGGTATCTCCTCAAAGGTAGCTTAATAAAATACTTTTTTAACTTTAAGTAGCAAAAATAAATAACATGATAACAGTAACTGTGTTATCATGTTATTTCATATGCGTGGTATAGATTTTAGATTTATTCTTCCTATCATACTAGCAGTATTAATAGGAATTATAGTTTCCTTTGCGGTTCAAGGTTTCATATCTTTTGTTAGCTTTTTTGAGTCTTATTTAAGAGGCGACAATCATATTCTACTAGGTTTGCCAAAACCAGTGCTAATAATTAGTGGGCCAATTATAGCTGGAATTATTGTTGCTATAATTTTTAAATTAGCAAATTTAGACAAATGGCATGGACCTGCGGAAAGTATATTAGCTTCACACGTTCCTACAAAAAGACCAAATACAGAGGCAGGTTTATTATCTACTCTAGCTTCAGCTGTTTCATTAGCTGGAGGGGCTTCTGTAGGTCAATATGGTCCTTTAGTTCATTTTGGTGGAGTTTTAGGAGATTATTTTTCTAAGTTACTTAAAGATCAGACGCCTCCTCATATTTTATTAGCTTGTGGAGCAGCTGCTGCGGTTTCTTCTGGTTTCGGAGCTCCTATAGCAGGCTTGGTATTTGCCCATGAGGTCATAGTTAGACATTTTTCATTAAAAGCAGTAGCACCCATTTTAATTAGCTCTATAGTTGCCTATACTTTTAGTTCTGAATTTTATGAAATGAAACCACTTTTAGAAACAACTATAGGGGGTATATCAGAATTTAATGAAATTTTCTTATTAGGTATTTTAGGTATTTTATCAGGCTTAATAGGGGCAGTCTATATGAAAGGACTTACAGGACCTTTAAAGATTCCAAAACAGATTCCTATTTTCTTTTTACCTATAATTGCAGGAACGATTTGCGGTATTTTGGGAATTTTTTTACCTGAACTTCTTGGATTAGGAACTGAAACAATTAGAAAACTAATAGCAAACCCCGGTGATACCAGTTATTTGAGTCTTCTTTTAATAGGAAAGCTTTTTTTGACAGTTATATGCATTAGATTAAGCCTATTTGGGGGAATTTTTTCTCCTGCGTTGTTTATTGGTGTTTGTACAGGCAGTTTGTTTGCATTTTTAGCAAGTTCGTTTTTAGATGTTAATCACTCTTTGTTTGCTGTTGCTGGACTGGCTGCAGTAGCTAGCACAGTAATTGGAGGACCAATTTCAATGCTATTAATAGTATTTGAGTTAACTTCCGACTATAATGTTGCTCTAGGAGCTGGGATTAGTATATGTTTTGCAAATTTAGTTTCTTCTAAAATTTTTGGTCATTCTGCATTTGATCAGATATTATTAAATAGAAATATAGATATACATTTAGGTAGAGACAGATTGTACTTAGCATCTGTCAAAGTCATTGATATTCTTAATAAAAACTATATAAGGTTAGTCCCAGAGCATAATATTGAAGAAATGATAAAAATTTTATCAAGTTCTAACGTTAGTGAAGGGTATGTCACAGACCCTAAAGGAAAACTACTGGGAAAAGTAAGTTTACCTTTACTGCTTCAGCTCAAGAATAAAGAAGAAAGTTTTGATATTTCTCATTATCAAAATTACTTATTTTTAAATAGTAACGATACTATTTTGCAAGCCATTGATAAGGTAAAGGACTTTGTTGGTGAGTCGATACCAGTAATTGAAGAGAATGGTAATATTCTTGGAATTATAAGCGAAAGTGATCTATTTAATTCATTGTTAATGGCAGAAAAAGAAAGGAATGAAGAGGAGTTAAGTTAAATTAAAGCTTCTTAATCCAATCGTCGTTATAATTATAAGCTTTATCATCTATTAAAATATCATAGCTAGGTTTTCCCATAAAAAGCTCATGAAAGTTTAAACCCCACTCTCTAAGTTGTTTTAAAGTTTCTTCATATCCAAGTTTTTTAGCTTTTTCAATATTGTTATTCGTTCTTCCCATATATCTAGCTGTAAAAATTATTATCCTATTTCCTTCTTTATAAATTTTATTAATAATATTTATAGCTTTCTTGTTAGGTTTAGCCTTGCTGTATTCGCCATTTACCGTGGTGCAAATAACACCATCTATATCAAAAGCATATATTTTTTTTTTTTTAGGCGAAGAGATCAACATTCAGTTTAATTTTAGGCAAACTTATCTCTAATTTAGATATCATATCATATTTTGTTTTTGCTTCATTATATATAAAGACAGGAGTCATTAAATTCTTAGATTTTAGGAATTTTTCTGTAGTATCCCCATTGCTAAAAGAAAATGTACGAGTATAAAGATTTTTATAGTTTTCTTTCGAGACAAATTCTTTTGACCTTAGACTATCCGATACTGGATCCACAACTCTGTAGTTGTTTATTGGCATACCATTTGCAGTATCAACTTTAGAAAAAGGATTAACCTTATTAAAGTTTTGTATAGATGACAATGATTCAATCATAATTAAATATAACAAATGTACGCAAATAAATCAAAAAATTTAGAAAAATATCAAAAATCAGAAGGAGCATATAATTTTGAGAAGCCAGGCAATCAAATTATTTCTGGGATTTTAAAAGAATTAGAAAGATCCATGAGGATAGTTGCTGATAGCATAGATAAAACTAAGGAATGGAAGCCAGAAAAAAAAGATTTAGAAATTAAAAATAAACATTTTACAAAATCTTTGACAGCAATATATGCTTTACAAACATCTTTAACCTTCGATAGAGATAGTAAAATCGCTATTAACCTTTTTCAACTTTATGAGTATTGTAGACAGCAATTAATTAAAGGATACTCTAAAAAAGTCGTTGAAGGTATTATAAAGGCAGCTAATGCTATAAAAAATATATTACAATCTTTTGAAGAAAGTTTTAATAATGCGTAATAATACTAATTTTAATGAAGAATTAGACAGCTATTTTTACAAACTTGAACAATTATCCTCTAAAATAGCTGATAGTATTACAATAGGAAATTTTGGAGAAGTTACAAAACTAGATTTAGCTAGAAAGATTATTTTACAAAAAATTTCTAAAGATGCAGCTAATTTAAATATTAAGAATAAAAAAAGACTCAAACTTATATGGGTAAATAATTGTAAACTCATAGAAGATACTCAGTCTTCAATTACAAAAAAGCAGGAAGACTTTAATAAGTTAAGAAAAACTTTTAAGGCATATTCACAAAATAATTAAAACTAATTAATTTGGAGTTTTTTCATTTTTTCAATCAAAGTGGTTCTGTTAATTTTTAACAATTCGGCAGCCTTGGAAACAACACCATCAGACTTTTTTATGGCCGACTCTATTAATACTACTTCCACATCTCTTAAATATACTCTTAAGTCAATATTTTCAAAAAAGTCAAACCAATCAGCATAATGTTTTGGATGAGGTAGAGGCGCTGAGCTTTTTTTATTGAATGATTGTAATCCATTATTTTCTTCTACATTATCAAGTTCTTGAGTAGCATCCCAAAGGGCTTCTTGTTCTTCTTTCGAAGTTGGGGCCTTAAGTCTAATAAGATTTTCTAAAACATGATTTTTTTCAATTTGCTTGTTTTCAAATAAAATATAGGCTCTTTCTAAAACATTTTTAAGTTCTCTTATATTACCTGGCCATAAATGTCTTTTAAGTACTTCGAGAGCTTCTGATGTAAATTTAGGAAGATTATTTTTATCTTTTTTTAAATTACTTAAAATATAGTTTATCAGTAAAGGAATATCTTCGCTTCTTTGAGAAAGAGTAGGAACATTAATAGGAAATACGTTAATCCTGTAATATAAATCTGCTCTAAAACTTCCGTCAGCTACTTTCTTTTCAAGATCTTGATGAGTTGCACATACCATTCTTAAATCAAGTGAGATTTCTTTACCGCCTCCTACTTTTTGTATGCACTTATTTTCCAGTGCCCTTAGTAGTTTAGCTTGTAGAGAAAGAGATATATCTCCTATTTCATCAAGAAACAATGTGCCACCAGATGAAAGTTCAAATCTACCCACTCTTGATTTTTCAGCTCCGGTAAAAGCTCCTTTTTCATGTCCAAATAATTCACTTTCTAGTAATTCTGCTGGTATTGCAGCACAATTAACTGGAATAAAAGAGCCTTTTCTTTTAGATGCTGAGTGTAAAGCTTTTGCAACTAGTTCTTTTCCTGTGCCTGTTTCTCCTAAAACTAATACTGTGCTTTCTGATTTAGCAACTTTATCTATTAGAAATTTAAGTTCTAAAACATTTTTACTTTCACCAATTATTATGTCATTTATGTCTTTTGCCACAGTCAAAATATTGAATATATATTTTAAATTAATGACAATTTTATGACACTAAAATTAAAAATGCTATAAAAATATTAAAAATAGCTGAAATGTAGGCTTAAATATATTTTTTATTTTTTTTTTAAGTTTGGCAAAGTTTTTGCGTTTCCTTATTTGTAATGGAGGAAATATGACAAAGGTAAGTATAATAAAAGAAAGTATAAAAGAATTAGATTTCATAAAAAATAAACTTGAAGAAAGAGATGCTGATGTTCAAGTATTAGATAATTTGGATAAATTAACAGCTAATAATACTTGCACATTAATTTGTCACAGTGATGCATTAAAACAATATGGAGAAGATAGTAAAAGCTTATTAGGGTTAGCAAGAAACCTTAAAATAAAAAAAATAATTCTAATTGAAGGATATAACGAAAATTTTCAACTAAAGAAAGAACTTGGAAATTCGTTAATCAAATTAAATTTAATAGAAAATGATACCTACAGTTTAGAAACAGTATTGAATTTTAGCTTAGATGATCAAAAGTTTGTAACTGGTAGCAAAGAGTCATTGCTGCTTAAGTCACTTGCAAAGAAAGTAGCTAGTACCGATGTTACTGTTTTTATAAATGGTCCTACGGGAACAGGAAAAGAAGTAGTGGCCAATTATATTCATGATCAATCTCCAAGAAAGGATAAACCTTTTATTGCTGTAAATTGTGCGGCAATTCCTGAGAATATGCTAGAGGCAATATTATTTGGACATGAAAAAGGTTCTTTTACTGGGGCATCTCATTCAAATAAAGGAATATTTAGAGCGGCAGATAATGGAACTTTGCTATTAGATGAAATTTCAGAAATGCCTTTGAGTTTACAAGCTAAATTATTAAGAGTATTGCAAGAAAAAAAATTAACTCCTGTGGGAGGAAATAGAGAAGTAGAAATTAATGTCAGAATTATTGCAACTACTAATAGAAATATGGCCGAGGAGGTAAAGAAGAATAATTTTAGAGAAGATTTATATTATAGATTAAATGTATTCCCTATAAAAACTTTTGGTCTCAGTGAAAGAATAGATGATATTATTCCAATAGTAGTGTCAATTATTAAAAAAAATAATGTAGAAAACAAGGATTTCCCATATCTATCAAAGAAGGCTCAAGATGTCCTTAAAAAACACAATTGGTCGGGAAATGTGAGAGAACTAGAAAATGTTATATTAAGATCAATAGTTTTATCTAATTCAATAAATATAAATGAGGAGCATATCTTAGTCGATGATAGTGTTCAAAACTATAATGAATATTATCAACAATTAGAAGAAAAGATTTTTGCTCTTGGTAATTAGGAGGTTTTATGAACAAAATAAATAGCACAGGATTAAATTTAATTAGCAGAGCTAATGAAAATAAAATAAATGAAGAATTAGTTTCAAAAAAAGAAATCTTATCCGAACAAAATTCAGTACTTAAAAATAATAATTTGCTTAATGAGAATAACTTTTTACAAAATGTAAGTGATGCTATTAATAATGTGGCAAAGACGCAGAATGAAGCTGCAAAAATAACAAAAAACTATGAGCTAGGTAATGAACAGGATCTGACTAAGGTCATAGTTAATCAACAAATTTCTAAGCTAGCTTTTCAGATTACTTTAAATGTAAGGAATAAAGTTTTAAGTGCTTATAAAGATATTATGAATATGCCCGTATAAATTTAAAAAGGAGACTAAATAAATGGCTGATACTACTGTTTCAAACGTAAATGATAATAAAACCAACCTTATTACAAAGACAAACTCTTACATAACTGATATAAGAAGGTTGTTAGAAGAACCTGCTGCAAAAAGGGCACTACCTACAGTAGTGGCTTTGTTAGTAGCCTTTATTGGGATTATTATATTTATAACTATGCGTGAACCCGCTAAAACAACTTTATTTTCTTCATTAACAGAAGGTGATAAGGCAAAGGTAGTGGAGTCGTTAAGACAAAAAGGGATTGATGTTTCCTTAGATACTGCTACAGGCGAAGTATTAGTACCTAGCACAGATTATTATCAGTCAAAGATGCTTCTAGCTGCTGAAGGTTTGCCGGAGTCTTTACCCAGTGGATATGATAATTTGAGCGACCTTCCAATGGGGACTAGCAGATCAGTAGAGGCAGTAAAGATAAGACAAAGTCAAGAGAGTGAACTTGCAAGATCAATAAATGAAATCTCAGGTATATTAGGAGCTAGAGTCCATTTGGCTATACCCGACAAATCTGTTTTTGTTAGAGAAAGAGGTAATCCTACAGCATCAGTATTTGTAAAATTAGGTGCAGGTAGAAGTTTAGGAGAGAATCAAGTAAGAGCTATAGTGCACTTAGTTTCTTCTTCTGTTCCAAATTTACCGTCGGAAAACGTAACAGTTGTTGATCAGCATGGTAATTTATTATCTAGGCCTACCAATGATCCTACCTCTGCCTTATCAAATAGACAATTAGAATATACTATGAAATTAGAACAAGTTTATAGACAGAGAGTAATATCTCTATTAACGCCTATTTTAGGCGCAGGAAATATAACTGCACAAGTTAATGTTGACGTAGACTTTACAACTCAAAATGTTACTGAAGAAATAGTAGATCCTGAGGGTACGGCATTAAGAAGTGAACAGGCAACTCAAGACTTAACATCAGAACCAGAGGCAGTTGGTATTCCAGGTGCTGTTGCAAATACACCGCCAGTAGCAGCTGATTTAGCTACAGGCGCACCAGAGTCTGCTCCAGCCGGATCAAAAATTAAATCTCAAAGCTCTAGTAGCATTAAAAATTACGAAGTAAGTAAAAGGGTAACTGCGATTAGAAATCCAACTGGACAAATAAAAAGAATAGTAGCAGCAATTTTAGTAAGAGATAAACTTGTTTTAAATGAATTAGGAGAAAATGTACTTCAAAAGTTAAGTGATGAAGAAAAAGGTAATATTGAAGCTCTAGTAAGAGACGCTATAGGCTTCAAACAAGAAAGAGGCGACTCAATTACAATTTCTAGTGGTGAATTTATTGATGAAATTGAGTTAAGCACCGTTCCTTGGTATGAAAATTCGGCTATAAGAGAATTATTAGGAAAATTATTTACCATTCTAATTCTAGCTATTGTAATTTTTGGTGCATTAAAACCATTATTAAATAGAATATTGGTTCCTGTTGGAGGAGCTATAGCTGATGGTGGTACAGGAGCAGTAGCTTTAGATGAAGATGAAGAAGAGGAAGATAAAATAGAAGTTCAAGAAGGAGAGTCTTTAGAAGATATTAAAGCTAAGCTTAAACCTAAAAAATCTGCAATATCTCCAGATATGCTTGACACAGCAAACACTTATGATGATAAAGTAGCTGTAATTAGAATGATAGTAGGAGATGAAGCAGGAAGAGTATCAAGTGTATTTAAAGCACTTATGAAGCAAGGAAATAAAAAAGAAGCTGAGGAAAATTAATAGGAGTTTACTGTGAGCAATGAAAGTTTAAGCACTAATGTAAATAACGAGGAAGAAAATGAGAAAGATACACCTCTAAGTGATGAAGAAATTTCTCGTTTAATTCAGGCAAGCAGAGAAAATACATTTAAAATTAAAGAAATAAAAAATGAAGTTTCTACAAATTTTAAAAAAGTGACATTGCATGACATAGCAAAAAAATACAGCAAGGATTTAGAAGATAAAAAAGAAGATATAAATGAAAAAAAACAAGACGATAAAGAAAGTCAAGGAAAAGTAGAAACAAAAGAAGAAGATGATAATTTATTAGAAAGAGAAGATAATAAAAGCAAAGATAGCCGGCTTAAAGAAGAAGGTTTAAAAAGTCTTGATAAAGATCCAGGTCCTGAAGAAGATGAAAATAAAAATAATTTTCTAGAAGAAAAAGTTATTGAAAAAAATGAACATTTGAAAATTTTAGAAAATGAAAAAAAAACATCTTATGAAAAAGGAAAAGAAGCTGCATATTCAGAGATAAAAGAAGGCGCAGATTCAGCTATAGCAAAGCTAAACAGTATAAGTGATAAAATTGCTAAAACTGAGTTACATGACTTAACAGAATTAGAAAATCTTATTTCTGATAAAATCCTAAATCTCAGCTCTGAATTAACAGGGAAAATAATTAAAGCTTTACCAACGGAGTTTTTAAAGAAAATAAAAAACTTTGTTTCAAGTCTTGATAATAATGAAGGAAAAATCGAAATACTAATAAGTGAAGACGATTATACAGTCTTGGAAAAAAATAAAGATATTAAAGCAAAACTAAAAGAAATGAATATTTCTAAAAAAACAGAATTACAAAATGGGGAAGTAGAGTTGCTGGTAAATGGTATTAGAATTAAGCAAAAATTAGAGAGCTAAAATATGAGCTTAATAAAAAAAATAATTAATAGTAATAAACTAGAAAAAATAAAAATTAATACAGAAATTTCTGGAGTAGTTAGAGGTTTAGAGGGAAGTATTGTAGAAACAGATGGTTTTCCTGCTTCAGTAGGAAGTGTTTGTGAAATAGAAAGTCTTGATGCATATAAAACTAGTGCTGAAGTTATAGGTTTTAGAAATAATAAAAATCTAATAGCTCTGCATAAAACGGATACTAAACTAAAAGTGGGATCTAGAGTTAAACTAGTTGATGAAGGGGTGAATATAGATGTAGGAAATCAACTTTTGGGAAGAGTCATCGATGGAATGGGCTATCCTTTAGATGGAAAACCGTTAGGCAAGTTAAAAGAAAATTGGCCATTAAATGGTAAAGCAGTAAATCCTTTAGAAAGAAAAAAAATAGATACAGCATTTGATGTAGGAGTACGTAGTATTAACTCTATTATAACTATAGGGAAAGGTCAAAGAATAGGCATTATTGCAGGAAGTGGTGTTGGTAAATCAGTTTTGTTGCAAATGATGAGTAAATATTCTAATTCTGATGTAGTAGTAGTAGGTCTAATTGGTGAAAGAGCAAGAGAAGTAAAAATTATGGTAGAATCTTTACTAAGTTATGATAAAAATAATAAAATTATAATAGTTGCTGTACCTGCTGATAGATCTCCATTATTAAGAATGAGAGGAGCTAATAGGTGTACTGCAATAGCTGAATACTTTCGTTCAAAAGGTAAGAATGTTTTACTAATTATGGACTCTCTAACGAGAGTAGCGCATGCTAAAAGAGAAATCGGTTTGGCTTTAGGAGAACAACCTACTTCTAAAGGGTATCCTCCTTCAGTTATTTCTATGATACCTGCTTTGATAGAGAGAGCCGGAAGTGGTAATAATTCAGAAGGAAACATAACTGCATTTTATACAGTTTTAGCAGACTCTGATGATCATAACGATCCTGTTGTAGATTCTGCTAGAGCAATTCTAGACGGACACATTATTTTATCTAGAGAACAAGCTCAATTAGGCATTTATCCAGCAATAGACATTCAAAATTCAATTAGTAGAGTAATGGATGATATAGTACCTGAAGAACATAAAAAACTCAGTAGAGAATTAAAAAGGATAGTTTCAGTTTATAAGGAAAGCAGAGATTTAGTGCTAATGGGAGGTTATTCAAAAGGACAGGATAAGTCAATAGACGATGCACATCAAATTTGGCCTAAAATTGTTGAGTTTATGAAACAGGACAGCTCAGAAAAAGATACTTTCGAAGGATCTTATGAGAAACTCAAGGGCCTATTAGAAAATTCGAAGCAAAATGTTAAATAAAAAAAGACTAAAAAATCTTAGTTTATTAAAACAAAAAAAACTACTAAACCAAAAAATAGAAATTTCTACATTAGATAATGAGTATGAAAAAAATAAAAACAATAAAAAAAAATTAAAAGATATTTTACAAAACACCTATATAGATAAAACAGAGTTGGCTTGGAATATAAAAGAAAAAAGCCAATATAAATTAAAATTAGTAGAGCAAATTTATATATCAGAAAATAGAGAAAAATTCCTAAATATTGAAATAGAAAGGGCAAAAAAAAATTTAGGTAAGCTTATAAAAGAAAAAGATTTAGTTGATGAAAAAATTAAAGTTATTACTAAATTAGAAAAAAATAATATAGAGAAAAATTTCATCAATAGCATGCCTCCTCCAAAAAATAACTGATGGCACTATTTTTGCAGTATTTTTTACAAGTGAGTAATAATGAAAAATATTATAGAAAATCTATTTGCAGGTTTATTAGAAGGCAGTGCCATTTCTAATGGCAAAAAAAAGCCTTCAGGTGAGAAAAGTGAAGATTTTTCTTCAGATATAAGCGGTTTTCTTTTAGGTGATAAAAATAATATTTTAAATACATCTAAACTAGAAACTCAAGAAAATGAAACAAAAAATGTTAATGACTTTACTACTGAAAATATCTTAAAAAATAGTTTAAACTCAAAAGTCAATATTAGTATAGAAGGCGAAAAAAAGTCAGAGAAAATAGAAGATAAAGTATTAATAAAAAAATTTTTAGCTAAAACACCCAACACTAACAATCATAATAGTCATTCCGATCAGAAGGTAAATTATAATATTTTAAATACTAAAACTGATGTAAAAAAAAATAATAAAATATTGGAAGTTAATAATGTTAATGTACAGATACAAAAGTTAGGTATTAAAAAAAATGTATCGTTAAATATTAATGAAAATCTTGAGAAACCAAAAAAACAAAAAAAAATAAAGACATTTTTTAAAAATTATTTAAACTTTAATAATGCTAAAAATAGCAATAGAAATAAAAAAGTATTAAAACTAATATCTTCTAATAATTTGAATACTGAAATTATAAAAATTTCTAATGAGCAAAAAAATAATAATATAATAATAAAAAATAAATTTAATGAGAGCACAGATATAAATACTTTAGAAAAAAGCACAACTTCGCTAAACAGTAAAAGTACCAATCTTAATTTAAATTTGGACAGTCCTGAAACAGAGAAAAATGATAATTTAAACAGATCAGCTAATAATGTTTTGAAAAATATTTTAGATATTAAAAGCAATAATGTGAATCAAAGAATTGCTGAAATATTTGAAAGAAACATTAAGTTAGGTAATAATAAATTTGAAATTGAGATCAAACCTGAGAATTTAGGAAAAATTGAAGTAATGCTTGAAATAAATGGAGATAACGTAGAAATTACTTTAAAAGTAGATAATAATAGCGTTGCTACCTTGCTTTCAGAAAGTAATACCAGCTTACAAAAATCGTTTAGTTCTCAAGGATTAAATTTAAGCAACCTGAATTTAAGCTATAATAATCAGAATAAGTTTGCAGATGAAAATCTAAAAAAAGAAAAAAAAGATATTTCAAAAAAAAATATTGAAGAAGAAGAAAGCTTAGATTCAAAAATAGAAAAACATCATAAAAGTAATAACTTAGTTTACATAAAGGCATAAATATTTGGAGTGAGATATGGCTGAAAATAATGAAGAAAATAAAAAAGGTGGAATTGTAAAAATTGCAATATTTGCCGCAGCAGGATTAGTGTTGTTAGGCATAGGATTAGGAATAGGAGCGCTAATTTTTGGTGGAGGTAGTGAGCCTGATCCTTCTGCAGAAGTATCAGAAATACTTGAAGGAAAAAACCCTGAAAAAGAAAAAAAAGAAGAAGCTCCTGAGGATGAGAATGCAGAAGAAGAAGGCGAGATAGAAATGGAATGTGTAGAAAATGCTGATGGAGAAGAAGAATGTGTTCCAAAAAAGAAGGTAAAAAAAGTAAATGTAGAAGAAAAGTTTTTAACTACTTATTATGAATTTCCTGGTAACTTTACTACAAATTTAAGAGAATCTAAAAAGTTTCTTCAAATTACAGTAGGTGTTTCTACTCAGTATGATGAAGAAGTCATGGTCAATGTAGAAAGCCATCAGTTGGCTCTAAGAGGTATTATATTAGGAGTAATGAGTGAATATTCAGAACAAGATGTGGCTGGTAGAGATGGAAAACAAAGTCTTGCTGATGCATTAAGAGATGCTCTAAATATATTTCTTGAAGATAAAGAAGGGTTCGGGGGAGTAGAAGGTATTCATTTTACTTCTTTTGTTTTACAATAATATCGGAGAATAATTTGACTAGTGATAATTCTAGAAAGCTAACTTCAGATGAAGTAAATGCATTGATGGAGGGTTTATCCTCAGGGGATATAGCTGATCAGAATTCAGGAATAGGAAGCAATTTAGAGGTTGCTCCATTTGCTTTTGGAACTGATGATTTGTCCCTCATGGGGGATTATTATGCTCTAAGGCTAATAAACGAAAGATTTGCTAGGTTTGCAAGATCAGTATTTCAACCAATGCTAAGGTTACAACCGAGAATAAGCTCTTTTCCTCCAGAAGTAAAATCTTTTGATGAATATTCATCTTCTCTAGAATCGTTTATGAGCTTGTCAACCTATAGAATTGAAGAATTAAGAGGCTCCTTACTATTAGTGATGTCTCCGCCTTTCATAAGTATACTTACAAATGCATACTATGGCGGTAATATAGAAGTTCTCAAATCTAATAGGCAAGAATTTACTGCTACCGAAGAAAGAATTATTGAAATGGCAAATGATGGATTAATGAGAGAGCTTAAGACAAGTTGGAAAGATTTAACTCCGATTAATTTTTCAAAAATGGGTAGAGAAGTGAATCCTCAATTTACAACTTTTGTTGATGCAAGTGATTTAGTCATTATTTGCTCTTTTGTAGTTCAATTACCTGGTGTAGATGCAGCAAATTTTGACATTTTATATCCTTTGCAGACTTTAAAGCCAATTGCATCTTTATTAAGGTCACGAGTACAGTCTGATATTGTAGAAGATGATATTAGTTGGAGAGAGAAGATGGAAAAGTCTGTATTAGAAGTTCCTTTGAAGGTAAATGCCACTTTAAGTGAACCAATAGTTAATTTATCAAAGCTACTTAGATTAAATGTAGGAAATACATTAGAAATACCTATTTCTGATAAAATTGATGTTTATGTAGAAGATATAAAAATGTTTAATGGTGATTTAGGCGAGTATAAAGGCAATTCAGCTGTTAATGTTAAAAAAAGAATATAAATGGAGATATAAATGGTAGAGGAAAAAAATAAAGATGTTGTAGAAGAAGAAACTAAGTCTGATAAAGAAAGTGAAAAAAAGCCTTCTGAAACAAAGGTGGAAACTGAAAAAAGTGAAAGAAGTAGTTTAGAAAACCTAAGGGTTCTAGAAAACATTGATGTAAAACTTACTGTTGAGGTAGGTGGTGCGGAAATAAAATTAAGGGACTTATTGAGAGTTAATGAAGGATCAGTTATAGAGTTAGAGAGATTAGCAGGTGATCCATTAGATATATTAGCAAATGGAACTATAATTGCTAAAGGCGAAGTAGTAATGATAGGTGAAAGATTTGGAATTAGATTTACAGAAGTTGTAGATCCAAAAGAAAGAGTAAAAAGCATTTAAAGTCATTATTTTGACTAATTAAAATCTTAAAATATCCAGAAAAGCTATTAAAATAGCTTTGGCAAGCCTTTTGCATCTTAAGAAAAAGGAGGCAAAAGCATGCAATCTTTGTACGATATAAATACTTTAATAACCATAATTACCTTCTTGGTAGTTTTAGTAATAATTTCATTTTTAATAAATAAAAAGAAAGATTTATTACGATCTCATTTGAAGTCAAATAATTCACTAAATATAACGTCCAATAATATTATTGGTCATGGAAATAGAATAACTATTTTTGAGGTCAGAAATAATAGTTATATGGTTGTAACTAATAGAGCACATATTTCAAATATAATTTCCTTGCCTACAAGTGAACAGGAAGAAAATAAAAATAATGGAGTAAATAATGATTAAAAATAATAAAATCTTTAAAGTATTTTTATTTTTTATATTAGCTTTTTTATTTCACTGTAATTCTTATGGTTTAGAAACTTTAGGAGGTCTTCCTGCAGTGAACGTACAATCAAATCCTGATGGAGGAGCAACTTATTCATTATCTTTACAAATTTTAATGTTGATGTCTTTTTTAACAGTTTTGCCTTCAATAGTTTTAGGAATGACTTCTTTTACAAGAATAGTGATTGTAATGTCAATTTTAAGGCAAGCACTAGGTACACAGCAAACTCCACCAAATCAAGTATTAATTGCTTTAGCACTTTTTTTAACTTTTTTTATCATGGCACCCACTTTTAATAAAGTTTACGAAGACATAGGAATTCCATATATGAATGGAGATATACAAACTCCAGAGGCACTGCAACAAGCCTCGGGGGAATTTAAAAATTTTATGATATTGAATACAAGAGAAAGTGATTTATCAATGTTTTCAGAAATTGCAGGAGAGGAGGACTTTCAAACAAAAGAGGATATACCATTTAGTATAGCTCTTCCTGCATTTATAACCTCTGAATTAAAAACTGCTTTTCAAATAGGATTTTTACTTTTTTTGCCATTTTTAGTTATTGATATGGTTGTAGCATCTGTTTTGATGTCTTTGGGTATGATGATGTTGTCTCCAATGTTAGTAGCATTGCCATTTAAAATTTTATTATTTGTTTTGGTAGATGGTTGGAGTATGACTGTGGGATCTTTAGTAAGCACCTTCGTTTCACAATAGGAGTTATTTATGGGATATGAAAACAATATAGAAATGGTTAGCATGGCATTTTGGACAGTTTTAAAATTAGCTGGTCCAGTATTAATAGTAGCTTTGGTAGTAGGACTAACAATAGGTATAATTCAAGCTGCTACATCTATCAATGAAATGACCTTGAGCTTTGTTCCAAAGGTTGTAATTGTTATTCTGACAATAGCTATTTTTACTAATTATTTATTAACTGGTTTGACTGACTATTTCATGTTTATTTTTGAACGTGTGGCTACTTTAAGATAAATGGAAAATTTGGCTTATACTTTTTCGGAAACATTGCCAGGACTAGAATTATCTAATTTATTAAATATTTTGGCAGGGGTTGGGTTAGCTTCATTAAGAATAGGAAGTTTTTTTTTAGCATCACCCTTGTTTGGTTATAGAATTATACCATTACAAGTAAGAATAGTGATTTCCTTTGCTACGAGTTTTTTAATTTTTAGTTATATACCTGTTCCAAATATAAATGAATTAGATTCATTAAATTTAGTAGTAGCTATTTCTCAAGAATTAATTATTGGAGTTTCTAGTGGTTTATTATTGAAAATTTTATTTGCATCTGCTGAACTTGCTGGAGAAAAAATTGCAGCTAGTACGGGGCTAAGTTTTGCTGGTCTTGTTGACCCAGAATCTGGAGCACAAACTCCAGTTATAAGTCAAATATTTTCAATGTTTATGTTACTTACTTTTTTATCATTGAACGGACATTTGCTTGCATTATCGATTTTATTAGAGAGTTATAAGGTATTTCCTATTGGAGGAAATGGTTTTAATTTAGGAATTATAAAATTAGGAGTAGATGCAGGAGGTTTAATGTTTAAGTTTGGTGCACTAATCATGTTACCAGTAGTAGTTGGAATAACTTTATTAAATGTAGTAATAGGAATTGTGACTAGATCAGCTCCATCTTTAAATTTATTCTCTTTTGGATTTCCCATTACAATGATATCTGCATTTATTTTATTATTTTTATGTACTGCTACAATAGGAGGTAATTTTGATAATGTAGCAGAAGTAGCAATAGACTATATAGCAAGACTGATAGAAGGGTTATAAAAAATGTCCGAAGAAAATCAAAATAGTAGCCAAGAAAAAACAGAACAGCCTACCCAGCGTAGAATAGATAAAGCTAAAGAAGAAGGCAAAACTGTTACTTCAAAGGAAATGTATGTTTTTTCCTCAGTGATAATGCTATTCGTTGTTATTTATTTCTTTTCATATAATTTCAACTATATTTTAGCAAATTGGCGAGATATGTTTTATTTTTTAAACCTGCCAATAGATAATAACTCTCCATTATTAGCAATAAAAAAATCATTTTATAAAGTTTTTTTGGTATCACTTATTATAGGTGTTCCCGTTTTGATTTTAACGATTTTCACTCAATCATTAGTTGGTGGAATTACTTTTAGTTTTAAGGCTATTGAATGGAAATCTAGCAAACTAGATCCTATCCAGGGATTAAAGAGAATTTTTAGTGTTAAAGGATTAGTAGAATTATTAAAGAGCATACTTAAAGTAGCATTATTATTTGGAGTTAGTTTTTATATTTTATATATAAAGACTGATGACATTATACAGTTGTCTACCGAAAAGTTTGAACATTCTTTAGTAACTGCTGCTGGGTTTTTTCCTTTACTAATATTAGTATTATTAATAGTTCTCTTATTGATAGCAATTCTTGACTGGACTTGGCAAAAGTATAGTTTTATTAAGTCCCTTAGAATGAGCAGACAAGATTTAAAAGACGAAAATAAAGAAACCGAAGGATCTCCTGAAGTAAAGGCTAAAATAAAAAGGCTGCAATTAGAGACTGTAAGAAAAGCAATTAAGCAAGCAGAGGCAGTTGAAGAAGTAAAGAACGC
Source organism: Candidatus Pelagibacterales bacterium (assembly GCA_002715505.1). Lineage (GTDB taxonomy): Bacteria > Pseudomonadota > Alphaproteobacteria > TMED109 > TMED109 > JAYYAX01. The sequence goes on along the minus strand of PAZF01000012.1, from coordinate 38,503 downwards.
TAATGCAGTAATAGTAAACCCAACTCATTTTGCTGTTGCTTTAAAGTATGATGTAGGTGCTCCAGGCGCCCCTACAGTATTATCTATGGGAAGAGGGCAAATAGCTCAAAAAATAATAGAAAAAGCAAAGGAAAATAAAATAACAGTATTTAGACACAAATTATTAGCAAGAGCATTGTATTTTACTTCAGAAATTGGTTCCGAAATATCAGAAAAGCTTTACACAGCAGTAGCTATTGCTCTAGCTTATATTTACAAAATAAATAATGGAGAAAATTTAGAGGAACCAGATATTCAAATACCAGATGAATTGATGTTTAATGAAGATGGAGCACAAATTAATGAAAATGATAAAAAATGAAAAAAATAAGTGATTATATAGTTACCTTCGCATTTTTATACTCTTCTTTCTTATGTTTTGATAAAGCAATTGATTTATGGATAAATAATAATATTTTATCAATTATATTATTTTTTTGCGGAATACTATCTTTTATTGCTGTTTTTAGATTCTCTATAGCAAATATTATCTACTATTTAAAAAGAAAATTTAAAAATGAAAAAAAATAAAAACTTTGTAAAATGTCATGGATGCAAACATTTTTTTATCACCTATCGCCCCAATAGGCCTTATGGTTGTAAAGCTTTTGGATTTATTTCAAAAAATATTCCGTCTTTCGTAGTTTTTCAATCATCTGGCACAAAATGTGCTTATAAAAAGTTATAAATTGTATATAATGGAAATTTGATATGAATACTGTTAATGAAGTTCAAGAAAGTATAAAAATAGCACTTGATGCTGCAGATGCGGCTACTGATGTTACATCTGAATATAATAAAATTAAAAATGAAAATAAAAAATTGGAGGCTTCTGTGAAACAAGTTCATAAATTTACAACAATAATTTTTGGTATTTCTATTTTAGCAGCTGTAATAGGATTAAGTCTGACTGCCTTAATTTATAGCAGAACCATGAATGAATTATCAGCAATGACTAGCACAAGCAGAGAGGCTTTGGTAGTTTTTGCAGAAAATGTAGAAGGAGTTAAGGGAGCTTTAGAACAGCTTCAAACTGGAATTCAAGAGCAAGGAAAGATATTAGAGACTAACAATGCTTTGATAGCAAGTATTAATAATTTAGATAATAATCTAAATAATACTAATAAAATGCTCGTTACAGAAATTTCTAATCTTGCTAATAATGTTACTAAAAATATGAATAGTTCTAGCAAAAAGAATATGCAGGAACTAAATAAACTAGTTAAAACTCTTAAAGACACTCAAATAAATACAACGAATAAATTGATCAAGTTATCGAAGAAAGCAACAAATTCTAACTTGCTTAATAAAATGTCTTCAAACCAAAAAAAGATGAACAAAAATTTTAATGATTTAGCTAAAGCTGTTAACAATCTTGCTAATCAAAGTGGAGAACTAGCAAAATCTTTCAAAAATAGCTCTGTTATAAAATATCCATAACTTGTATGGAAGATAATCAGCAAAAACCTACGGAAAATTCCGAAAAGAATTCAGCAGCCGAAGTTTCTTTTTTAAAAGTAGACGCTCTCAAAAGAGGCTCTCATGCATTATCTTTATTTTTAAAAACAAATGATATTATTGTAGCTGTAGATAAAAAACCTTTTAGAGGAACACAAAAAATTCTTAGTGAGACCTTGAAAGATAATGTTAAAACCACGTTAACTATTTTAAGAAAGGATACGCTTTTTAATGTTTTGGCCAGAGGACCTTTAGGAATAAAACTATTAGAAACTGGATCTGACGAAGATGCGACTATTCTAGAAAAAGTTAAAGTATACTTAGATAATATTAAAAATTTTGATAATTACAAAGATTATGAAATTTTCAAGGGTAAAGGAAATATATATAACATATTAGAGGTTAATGAAGGGTCATTGTTTGCGTCATTATTTCCATTAGTTTGGTTTTTTCATTACAAACTATATTTTCCATTATTTTTAATAGTTATACTATTTATTTTACTTGGAACAATTGAATGGTGGCTTTTTTTAGCATCATGGGTAATTTTAACTATTTATATGAGCAAAGGATCTATGTCAATGTTAAGAGGTTATTGCTTGTTTAATGAAATGAGAATGTTTGCAAAAATCTATGCTGAGACACCCAAAAATGTTCAACTTATAATTAGAGAATTAGACAAAAAAGCTAACTTTATTTTTGCACAAATACCTGCCCCTGAAATAGAAGAGAGTAAAGAGGATAGCAATAATAATGAAAAAAGTTTATCAGCACAGACTTCATAATAGAACTTTATTTTTATCATTAGTATCTCTATATAAAATAATTTTATAGTTACCTAAAAGTAATGCTCTTTTAATTGACTTTCATAATGTGATAAGATAGTGCTCCATTTATATGTAAATTGTGTTAGTATAATTATGTTATTATAACTATATATACATATGGTTGAATCTAGTTTTATAGAAATATTAATTAAAAATTTTTCAGATGATAAATTGTATGTAAAGATATACTTATTATTACTACTATTTTTTTTTATTATAGTAGTGCTGAATTTTTTAAAAGATATAGTAGAGTTTTTTTTTGCTAAACACTCTTTAAAAAGAAAGCTAGTTAATAAAGAAGAAAAATTAAAAAATCTTAGAAAAAAATATTTGGATGGCAAAATTAATGCAAGAGAGTATAAATTAAACACTGCACGTATTTTAAATAGTCTAAAATAGTAAAATGAGCATTAATAAAAATAAATCTGAAATAGTTGAGTCTTTTAAAAACCTTCTTAAAAAAGCTGATGAAGTACAAAGTCTAGAAAAAAATAATAAAAGTATTCAACAAGCTGATAAAAATGAAATTAAATTGGCTAATGTTAGTAAAAAAGTCGAGAGTAACTATAATAATACAAGTGAGAGATTAGGGATTAGAGACATAAAAAGAGTTCCTAGTAATCCATTTAAAAAACAATATAAAGAACAAAATAAAGAAAAAATGGAAAAATTTGAACATGAAGTCACTAATAAAATTAATAATATATTAAATAGACATTTATATCATTGGTTAAACAGAGAGCTTCCCAAATATTCCAAGATTAAATTGCGAAAGTACATTTATGAGCTTCTTACTCAATTAATTAAATAAATTTATATTAATGCTAACAAAGTAAAAATTTTAATTATTCAATTTTATTTAAATATTTAACTTAAATTTGCTCAGTACATTTTCATTCCATTCTATTCCAAAACCTGGCCTTGAAGGAATAATTATCTTACCGTTCATTATATTATAAGGTTCTTTTAAAATAGGATTTGCCCAATCTACCCATTCTAGCCATTCTGCAGTAGGAGTTAGACAAATCAAGTGTGAAGATACTTCAGGATATAAATGAGTTGAAACTTCAATGTTAAAAGACTCTGCTACTGATGACATTTTTAGCCATCCTGATACTCCTCCTATTCTCATTAAATCAGGCATAATCATATCACAAGCATTATTAAGCAAAGCATCAAAAGCATCTTTTGGCCCGTGAAAATTTTCTCCTATTGTAATTGGAGTATTAATCAAATTACATATCTTTTTCATATCCTCTAACAAATTAAATTGAATTGGCTCCTCAAACCAATAAAATCCTAAATCATCTAACTGTTGACATCTTTTAATTGCTTCTTTTGTAGTAAAACACTGATTGAAATCTGACATTATAATAATATCAGATCCTGCACCCCTTTTAACCTCTTTATAAGCTTGAATATCATGTTTAAAGTTTTCTCTTCCAATTCTTAACTTTAATGCGTCAAAGTTGCCTTCTTTTTTAAGAAGTTCAGCTTCATGAGCTATTTTATTTCTTTCTATGAGCCATAGACCACTAGAATTATAAGACTTAATTGGAGTGTTAATAGATCCTCCAAATAACTCAGCGAATGGTTTATTTGCAGCTTTTGAAAAAGCATCCCATAAAGCAATGTCTATAGCAGCTAAGGCGTACAATCCTAGTCCTTTAAATCCCTGTAAAGATAAAGATTTTAGGGAGTTTTCAAAAAAGTTATAAGGTTCTATTTTTTTTCCATCATAATTTTTACATAATACTTTTATACAAGATGCTATAGCAGGCAAATAATCTTTTAAATAAGGAGATATATAGCTTTTTCCAACTATTCCTTCCTTTGTAAAAATGTCTAAACATAAGTAAGGCCAAGTTTCAAATACTCCTAAATGAGACACTATAGGCCTCTTAAGAGGTATATCTACTCCTCTAATAATAACCTTAGAAAAAGTTAAACTTTGCATTTATATTTCCAAAAAATCACTTAAAAAATCTTTAGTATTTTGAGTATTTATCATTTTATACGTGTGCATTCCTAAGCTTCTTGCAGGTTTTAAGTTTATACCTAAATCATCAATAAATAAAATATTTTCTGGGTTAACTTCTAATTTTGCAATTACATGTTTATAAATTTTAATTTCTGGCTTTCTAAGTCCAATCTTACTAGATTCAAATACATTTGAGAAATGCTGGCTAAAACTTTTAAATGTTTTATTTGCTTTACTATTAATACTTTCAGATATGTTATTTGTAAGACAGGCAAATTGTATTTTATTTTTAATTTTTAAAAAAAAATCTACCATGTCTTTATTTAATTTTACATCTAAGCATTCTAAAATTTCTTCTACATCTAATTTATCTTTAATTTTTAATTCTTTTGCTTCTTCTAGAAATAGTTTAATAAATGTATTTTTATTTATTTGATTTTTTTCAAGTTTTGCCCAAGCATTATTTAACTTATTGTGGCTATTAATTTTAATAATAGTCCCGGGCGGAATATTATATTTATTTTCATATTTGAGAAAATTTTTTATTGGGCTGTCAGTAAGCACTCCTCCAAAATCCCACAAAATTATTCTAATTTTTTTATTCATTTTGTATAAAACTATAATACTGTTGTTCATTATCTATATCTTCTAATATTCCTCTATCAGGTATTGATATTTTAATAAAATCATTTGGCTTGTTATGTATTAGTTTTTTCGCTCCTTCGTCTCCTTTAATTTTCATTAATTTTTCGAAATATGATCTAGCAAATAGCACGGGATTTCCTTTTCTATTTTTGTTAAAGCATGGAATAATATTTTTATTATTATAATTGTAAAAGGCATCAATTATTTTATTGTAGGTTGAGGTTTTAATAAGCGGCATATCTCCTAAACAAATCATGACTCCAAGACTAGAAGAGTTTATATTTTTAATTCCATTTTTGATGGATGAAGATATACCGTCATTAAAGTTCTTGTTTATAGAGACAATAAGGTCAGGGCTTTTAATCTTATTTAATATAAGCTCTGAATCTTTTCCTAATACAATTATAATTTCTTGTACCTTGGATGCTTTAATTTTTTCTAATGTGGTTTTGATTATAGGTATATTGTTTTTTTCAAGAAGTAATTTATTTCCAAGCAACATTCTTTTTGACTGTCCAGCAGCTAAAATTATAGATGAAATCATAAACTTTTAATTCTTTTAAATTTTCTAATAAGATTTTTGTATAAACCGCCTTCTGCTAATTCTGCTATTTTTAATTTATTAAACTTTTCACCATGGCATACTCTTTCTAAAACATCATCAAAACCATTTCTTTTTAAACTTTTAGCACAACCAGGAACTCCTATCACATTAGTATTTTTAATGTTTCCAATTAATAACAAATTTCCAGGATCAGTAGGTAAAATAGTAGATAGAATTTTACCATTAGACTTCTTAATTCCTCTTGGAACAACATCATTAAAGTCACTAATAGAACTTTCTCCATAAATTAGTAAAAGTTGAATTTTTTTTTTAAGTATATTTTGAATACTCTCTGAGAGAGCTTTATGGTTATGTTTGCATACTTCTACTATATTTGCTTTTAAGTCAAAGCCTTGAAGTCTTTGGTCTATTACTTTTAATATTTTTTCTTTTTTTATATTATTGTTGTCATTAGAGGTAAAGATTATTCCAACTCTAGTAATATTTCTTTCAATAATTTGAAATATATTTTTAAAAGAAGAGTTAATTAATATTTTTTTTATTTTCTTTTTATTAACTGCATATGGTAGGATTTTAACATTTCCTAGTAGTTGCCCTTTTTTTACTATGGTAAAGTTTCTAAGAGAGCAAACTGCTATTTCTGGAAATAAAAAATTTATTTTTAATAATTTTTCTTTATTAATTTTTAACATTCCATTTTTTTTAGTGTATAGGTCAGCTCTTCCATTAGTAATCTGAGGTTTATATAGGTTGATAGATGATATATGTTTAGCTATTAATTCAGCTGAATAATCTTCCGAATAATCATCTTCACTTTTTACTGCGACATAAATTTTTTTTATTTTATTTTTTAAAAGCAATTCTATATCGTCTTCATGTAATACCTTTCCTTTTCTAAGAAAAGAATTATTAAATTTTAGATTATGTCCTAAAATACAATTTTTTGCATTTTTAGATAAAACTATTTTAAATTTCATTTTGATTCTTTCTTAAAACTATTTGAGAAATAATTGAGCAGGCTATTTCAGATGGTGTTTTAGCTCTTATTTTTAAACCTACAGGACCGTGTATTTTTTCCAGCTCCTTTTTAGTGAATCCTTTCTTTAATAATCTTTTAATTCTTGCTGCATGAGTTCTATTTGAACCTAAGCAACCTATATACAATGGATTTGTTTTTAAAGAGAATATTAGTGCAGGATCGTCAAGTTTGGGGTCATGAGTAAGAGTCACTATACTGCTTTTAGTATCAATATCTATTTTTTTTAAACCTTCATCTGGCCAATCATTTAATAGAGTAGCTTTATTCTTGTACTTTTTATTATCAAAATTATTCCTTGGATCTATTATGTAAGTTTTGAAGTTCAATATATTGGCTAAATCTACTAGTGGTTCTGATATATGTACTGCGCCAACAATAATTATTTTATACTGGGAAGTAAAAATTTTTAAAAATTGTTTTTTTTCTTTATAAATTTCTACTTTAGATTTTTGACTATTCATTATACTAGAATTACTTGAAGATTCAAAAACTATTCTTTCCCCATTAGATAAATCAGTTGCTAAAATAATTTTACCTTGAGAATTAAAAATTTTATTTATTTTTTTAATAACTTCTAAATCTTCATATGAAAATTTTTCAATTAATACTTTGATTTTACCTCCACAAGTTAGCCCTACTTCCCAAGCTTGGGAATTGGTAACACCGAATTCAAGTATTTGGAAATTATTATTTTTTATTACTTCTAAACTTTTAGAGAAAACGAAATTTTCTATACATCCTCCAGATACTGATCCTATGATATCATTTTTGGAGTTTACTATCATAGAACTTCCAACAGGCCTAGGACTAGATCCCCATGTTTCTATGACTGTGACTATTGCTATATCCAAATCTTTTAATAGCCATTCCTCAGCTTTTAAAAATATTTCTTTTTCATTCATGCGTTAAATTTTTCAATGAATTCTTAATTAATGATTTTATTAAAGATACTCTGTAATCTGCACTAGCATTAATATCATTATTAATATCGTATTTATTAAAGTTTATTTTATCTAAGTTGAATTCTTTGGCTTTATCTAAATAAAGATTATCCAACTCATCTAAAAGAAAAACTTTATTTGAAGCCCCTGTTATAGAAACCTTAACCTTTTTTTTGTTTACGCTTGTAAAAACCCCAACTATAGCATATTTAGATGCCTGACTTGAAAACTTTTTATAGCAAGAATAATCAACTTTAGATAAGGTAATATTTTTTAAAATTTCACCTTCGTATAAGGAGGTTTCAAACATATCTAAAAAGAAATCTTTTACGTGTATTTCCCTGAGATTTGTTGTTAGTTTTGCATTTAGTGCTATCAAAGCTGCAGGATAGTCAGCTGCAGGATCCGCATTGCATATAGAGCCACCTAGTGTTCCTTTATTTCTTACGGCATTGTCGGCTATTTCTGAGGCTAATGATGCCAGTCCTGGAACCTTATTTATTATTATATTTGATTGCGCTACTTCATTATGAGTGGTAAGCCCTCCAAGAGTTATACTATTAGTATGCTCAGTTATACCATGCATTTCATTTATATATGATAGGTCTATTAAATCACTAGGCGATGCAAGCCCCTGTTTTATTGATGGTAATATTGTCATCCCCCCCGCTAAATATTGGGGAAAATCACATGATTTAAAAAGTTCATAGCCTTCATTTAAATTTTTTGGTGTATGATAATTAAACTTTTTCATTTACCAAATCTTTTTCTTTTAAAAAACTTTTTATTGATTTAACGATATTATGATATCCTGTGCATCTACAGAAATTTCCATCTAAAAACTTTCTAATTTGATACTCACTACGTTGATTCTTTCTCATAGATAGTTCTAGAGCAGAGAATAATATTCCTGGTGTACAAAAGCCACATTGTAAACCATGATTATTTTTAAATGCTTCTTGTACTTTATGTAACTTATCAATTTTTCCAAGTCCCTCTACAGTAACCACGTTTTTGTTATTACACTGTGCTAATAAAACAGAGCAAGACTTTACACATTTATCATCCAGCATTATTATACAAGAACCACATTGTGAAGTATCACATCCAATATGAGTGCCAGTTAATTTTAAATTATATCTAAGGAAATCGGATAATAAGATATTAGCGTCAACTGCTTTACTTATATATTCCTGATTGATTTTGATATTAACCTTAACTTTATTCATAACCCACTATTATAATAACAATGAATAAGATTATAATTACAAAAGAAAAATAAAGGTATTTTTTATTAAAGTTATTTAAAGCAGCACCATTTTCCTTGACTTTATTTTTAAGAATTATTTCTTCATCACTTGATAGTTTTTTTTTATCAAGTAAATTTTCAAAATTATTAAAAAATAATGCCGTATTTTTTTTAACAGTTCCTTCAATTAGTCTTGCTCCTAGTTGTGCTATTTTCCCATTAATTTTTGTAGTTGCCTCATAAATTAAGTTAGTAGAAGAATCTTTTTCTTTGAGTCTTATTTCAACTACTCCACTTCCTCCTCCAAGTTGACCAGCATTAGCACTGGCTTCAATAATATAACTAAGGGGAGGGTTAGTTTCTTTAATTTTTAGTTCACCTGAAAAAGTAGCATTAACTGGACCTATTTTAACTTGTATCTTTAAAAAAAAAATATTTTTTTCTTTTTCTGTAAATTCTTTACATCCATGGATAGAGGCTTTTAATATTTCAGGATCATTTAGATTGGACCAAACCTCATCAATTTTCTCTTTAAAAAGATAACTTCCAGAAAAATTCACTTTATTTCTTTCGACTCATTAAAATCAATTATTGGATAACCTTGGTACAACCAACCATTATTTTGTGTTCCTAAAATACCATCAGGTATATGAAAAACATTTTTATAACCATGGCTTATTAGAAAGTCTAGAACAATCTTAGACCGGGCTCCAGAAGCGCAGATAAATGCAATATTTTTGCTTTGGTTCAAAGATAATTCTTTTTTTAATTCTTTTACAAAATCTTGTCTTTCTTGATTAGAGTTATCATGCATATTTATTAAAATTGAGTTAGGAATTACTCCAGTCATCTTCCATTCATTAGAAGTTCGTATGTCAATGACTAGAATATCTCCTTTTTTGTATAGATCTAAGGCCTTATTTAGTTCTAATTCTGTATTTACATTATCCATACTAAAAAATATTGAAGTATTAAAAAAAATTAATATAGCAAATAAAATTAATCTAGTATACGACCTGGTAACCATAGTGCAATTTCAGGAAATTTTATAACTAAAGCTAAGCCTAAAAGCTGTAACGCTACAAAAGGTATAATTCCTTTATAAATAGTTTGTATTTTAACATTTGATGGAGCTACACCTTTCATATAAAATAAAGCAAAGCCAAAAGGAGGGGTAAGAAATGAAGTTTGTAAATTTACTGCAAGTAATACTGCAATCCATGGAATAATTAAATCTGGAGCAACATGGCCTGCAAAATCTAAAGTTTTCATTATAGGAGCAAAAAGCGGTAAAACTATTAGAGTAATTTCTACCCAATCAAAGAAAAAACCTAGTAAAAATACTAAACCCATCATTATAAAAAGAATACCCCAAGGACCAAAACCAATTTCGCTAACAAAATGGTGAATTAAGTCATCTCCTCCAAGTGACCTAAAAACGTAGGAAAATGCAGTAGCACCAACAAATATCCCAAATATCATTGCTCCTGTTAAAGCAGACCTCTCTGTTACTTCCTTCAATACTTTGAATTTTAATCTTTTCTTAAATATAGCAAGTAAAATAGATCCTAATGCTCCTACACCAGCTGCTTCTGTAGGTGTCGCGAATCCTGCAAATATTGAACCTAATACTAGAATAATTAAAAATATAGGAGGAAGAAATGAAGAAAATATTAATTTTAATTTTTCCTTTGCACCAGCAGGGCCAATTTCGTCTGGCAAAGGTGGGGCTAATGATGGATTAAATCTTGTTCTTAAAAAAAGATAAATAAAATATAAGATTGCTAAAAGAAGCCCTGGAAAGACAGAGGCAATAAACAATGTTCCTACTGAAATTGCTAAAAGATCTGCCATAATAACTAACATTATAGACGGAGGAATTAAAATTCCTAAAGTTCCAGATGCTGCAATTGTTCCAGTAGCAAGAGATTTATCGTATTTTCGTTCTAACATTACCGGAAGTGCCAAAAGAGTCATCATTACAACGGAGGCTCCAATTATTCCAGTAGTTGCTGCCATAATTGTTCCCATAATAGTAACAGATAGAGCTAATCCGCCAGGAACCCTTCTTAGCATTATTTGTAAAGCGTAAAGTAAATCTTTGGCTACACCCGATTTTTCTAGCATAGTTCCCATAAAGATAAACATAGGAATTGCAACTAATATCAAATTTTCGCAAACTCCTCCCCAAATTCTAGATAGAATATTAAAAAATTCAATCAGACTAAAAACTTCATAGTAAATTCCTATAAAGCCAAAAAATAGACCAACTCCTCCAAGCACAAAAGCTACAGGGTAACCACTAAATAGCAACATAGCCAATGCTAAAAACATAAAAACTGGTAATAATTCAATAAAATACATATGCGCAAGCTTTCAATTTTAATTCCTATATATCAGGACTTTTTTTAAAAAAAGTATTTAGTGTTTTTTGATCTTTTTTAAGTTTAGCAATAACAAATAAAACATTTTTAAGTAAAATAGATAACCCAGCTAAAAAAAGCAGTAACATGCCTAAAGGAATAAAAGACTTAATAATCCATCTATGTGATAAGCCAGTTAAAGCTGATGATACCTCATTTAAATTAAAAGACCTAATTACAAAATCTGCTCCATAATATATTATTATAAATGTGTAAGGGACAAGAAAGAAGAGTATGCCAATAATTTCAAATAAAGATTTTAAAACGGGTGGATATTTTTCTCTTACAATTTCTATTCTTACATGAGCATTATTTATGTAGGCAAAGCCTAATGACAAAAGAAAAATAGCAGTATGTAAGTGCCATTCCATTTCTTGAATTTTTGTTGATCCAAGTATAAAGAATCTTCTTGTAATTACGTCAAAAATAATAATAAATATTAAAGGTAATGATAGCCAAGCTCCAAATTTACCAAAAAACTTAACTAGTGATTCTAAAATAGAACTGAAGTATAGGATTTTTTTAAACATTTTTTTAGTTTATTTAAATTAAAATATTAATCAAACTATTAAATTATTTTTATAAACATTATGGTTTAACGTATGAATAAAAAAAAAATTTCTTTAATCTTATTATTGGTATTAGCAAGCGTTTATTTTATTAGTCAATTTTTAAGATCAGCTCTTGGAATAACTGGGTTAAGTATAAGTGAAGATTTTCAATTAAACTATGAGCAATTAGGCAGATTAGGAGGTATATTTTTCTTATCATTTGCTTTAATGCAAGTACCTTTAGGAATTATTTTAGATAAGATAAACCCATTAAAAATTATTTTTTTTATGCTTATCATAATTTATTTGGGAACATTATTACTGTCTTTTTCTAACAGCTTTGAATTAATTTTTTTTGCTAGAATTTTACAAGGTATAGGCTGCAGCGCTTGTTTAATGGGTCCTTTAGTATATATTGCTAAAAAATCTTCTAAAGAAAGTTTTAGTAAATTATCTGGAATTATAATGGGGTTAGGTGGGTTAGGAGCCCTGTTTGCTTTTAGTCCTTTTTATGAATTAACTTTAATTTTAGGTTGGAAAGTTAGTTTTTTTGTATTTTCGTTTTTAATATTAGGTGTAATAGCTGCAATATTTTATTATTTGACATTTGAAAAAAACTATTTGCCTAGTAAAAATTGCAAAACAGAAATTAGTTCCTTTATTTTTATTTTTACCAATAAAAATTTCTTGATGATTTTACCTATGTCAATTTTTGGTTATGCTAGCTTCGCATTTTTGCTTACATTATGGGGAAGCAAATTTTTAATTTTAAAACAAACTATTAATGAACTTGATATAGCTAATATTTTAATGTTTACTGCCTTATTCTGGTCTTTAGGATCTATTTTTTTTGGTTATGCTATTCAAAAAATTAGTAAAAATAAAACTTTAGTAATCTTTAGTGCATCAACTTTAATATTTTTACTAATCTTATTAGCCTTAAAAGAAATTAATAATTATAATTTAATATTATCTATTTTTTGTATTTATGGTTTTTTAGGTGCTTTTACACTCTTAGTCCTGGACCATTATAGAAAGTTATTTAATCAGGATATTCTAGGTAGAGTTCTTACATGTGCAAATCTATTTAATTTTGGTGGTGTTTTTTTTGTACAATGGATCACTGGTTTATTAATAGAGTTTACCACAGAGAAAGTAGGTTTTTCATTTGAAAAAGCTTTTTCAGCTTCTTTTTTAATGGTAAGTTTTTTCTTATTTTTATCAATATTGTTTTATTTTAAGTCTGATGAAGCTAAACCGTAATAAAATTTATATAGCACTAGGCTCTAATTTGAGAAGTTTTTCAATTAAAAATACTAAAGATTTTTTCAATGCTATAGTATTTAGACTGGGTTTATTAGGAATTAAAGTAAAAAAACGTTCTGGCATTTGGATAAGTAACCCTATTCCTTTTAGTTCTGGGCCTATTTTTTTTAATAGTGTAATTGAATGTAGTTTATTATTTAACAATTCACTAGATCCAAAAGACCTGTTAAATAAAATTAATAAGCTTGAAAAAAAACTAGGAAAAAAATTCAAAGGTAAAAATAAACAAAGGGTTATAGACATAGACATAATAGATTTTCATGGAGATATATATTCAGATAAACTTATCCTTCCTCATCCAAGAATGCATTCAAGAAAATTTGTTCTTTTGCCTTTGCAAGAGCTAGATAAATATTGGTCTCACCCATTAATTAGAAAAAACTGTATTTTTTTAATTTCCAAGATAAAAGGGAATCAAATGATCAAAAAAAGTAAAATGTTTTCTTGATTTTTTTAAGAATTGTATTTAAATTGCATTATGGCAAGAGTTACAGTAGAAGATTGTATAAAAATTATTGATAATAGATTTGAGCTAATTTTAGTTGCTTCAGAAAGATCAAAAACTTTAGCTAAAGGTGTAGAGCCTCTTTTAGATAGAGATAGGGATAAAAATCCAGTAGTAGCACTAAGAGAAATTGCTGAAAATCGATTAGATTTAGATGCAACTAAGGATGATTTGGTTAAAGGCCTACAAAAAGTTCATGAAGAGGTATTAGTTGAGCCAGAGGAAGAACAAATATCAGATACTGAAGATCAGCCGGTAGACGAAGAACTAATCAAGGATTTAGAAGCTAATGCAGGAGATGCTGGTTTGTCTATTGAAGAAAACGAATAGTTTATGGGCTAAATGGGAAAAAAGAGTCAAGATTTTTATAAAAATCCCGATAAGTATTTAGTAAAATTAGAAAAAAAAATATCAAAATACAACAAATCTCTAGATACAAAATTATTAAAAAGTGCTTATTATTTTTCTTTTAATAGACATTTGTTTCAGCTGCGAGATTCAGGTGATCCATACGCGTATCATCCTTACGAGGTAGCAAAAATTTTAGCAGAATTAAAGTTTGATATAAAAAGCATTGTTACAGCTTTACTTCATGACACTGTAGAAGATGGAGTCGCAACTAATTGTGAAATAGAAAGCTCATTCGGAAAAGAAATTAGTAATTTAGTTGAGAGTGTAACTAAACTATCAAAGCTTCAACTTCCAGATAAAGAAGTTAGAGAAGCCAGTAACTTTAGCAAATTTATCATTGCCATTTCTAAAGATATAAGGGTTTTATTAATAAAGCTTGCAGATAGATTACACAATATGCGGACTATAGGCTTTGTTAAAGATAAAAAAAGAAAAATTAAAATTGCTAAAGAAACTCTAGAGGTATATGCTCCACTAGCTGGAAGAGTTGGGTTTCAAATAATGCGTGAGGAACTAGAAACACTGTCATTTAAGCAAACTAATCCTGTAGCTTACCAATCACTGAACAAAAGAATAAATTATTTGAATAATAAAAATAAAAATTTTGTAAGTGATACTATTAAAAATATAAAAAAAATATTATCAAATGATTTTAAAAATATAGAAGTTAGTGGAAGACAAAAAAAAATTTATTCTACTTGGAAAAAAATGCAAAATAAGTCAATTGCATTAGAAAAAGTTTCCGATATTTATGCTTTTAGGATAATAACGCAGACAAAAAATGACTGTTATAAAGTATTAGGCAAAGTTCATATGACTTGGTCAATGGTGCCTGAAAGGTTTAAAGATTTTATTTCAACTCCCAAACCTAATGGTTATGCATCAATACATACTACAATTATAGGGCCAGAAGGAATACAAATGGAATTGCAAATAAGGTCTATGGAAATGCACAAGATAGCAGATTATGGTGTAGCATCACACTGGATTTATAAGAACTTGGGTAATAATTATTCTAAAAAAGAAATTAAAGAAAGCAACAAATGGTTTCAAGATGTTATAGAAATTATTAATGTTGCGGGAGGACCAAGAGAGTTGATGGAACATTCTAGAATTGATATGTATTCTGATAATGTCTTCTGTTTTACTCCTAAAGGAGATGTAATTTCTTTAGTTAAAGGATCATCCGCTTTAGATTTTGCATATGCAATTCATTCTACACTAGGTGATAAAACTATTGGAGTTAAAATTAATGGTAATTTATCACCTATAAGCGAAGTTGTTTCTAATGGAGACCAGATAGAAGTTCTTATTTCTAAAGGACAGAAGCCTCAGCCTAATTGGTTAAGTTTTTGTATAACAGGAAAAGCAAGAAGTCAAATAAGAAAATCTTTAAGAGATCATGAACAAGATGAATTTGAAAAATTGGGAAAAGAAATCTTAAAAAAAATATTACTTGATATTAATAAAAGTGCTACAAAAAAAACTTTATCGATGTTAATCAGTATATTTAACTATGAAACATACAGATCTTTCTATATTGCTCTAGGTAGAGGAGAAATCAACTCCAATTTAATTTTGGAAACATTTATGCCAAAAGTCACTGAAAATGGTAAGAAAACAAAAAAAGCAAAAAACAGTCTTCCTATAATTGGACTCACAAGAGGGCAAGCTGTAAACTTTGCTGATTGTTGTAATCCCCTTCCTGGAGAAAATATTGTTGGCATTCTAACAGAGAAAAAAGGAATAAGTGTTCATTTAATTAATTGCTCTGTATTAGATAGATTTATAAATTTTCCTGAGTTATGGTATGAATTAACCTGGGATACTAAGTCTGGAGAATATTTACAAACTGCAAGAATTAGTTTAACTGTTCAGAATAAAGTTGGATCATTTAATAAAATTACAAATTGTATTTCGAAACTAAACTCTAACATAGTAGATATTAAAATTAATAAAAGAGAAGAAGACTTCTTCTATATGGACGTAGATGTACAAGTTACTGACTCAAAACACTTTAATGATTTATTTGTATCACTAAAGCTAGAAGATGCTATATATAAAATAAAGAGGGTTTAAAATTAATAAAATTTTAGAAATATATAAAAAGACTAAAGCTTTTCAAGAAGGGCATTTTGTTTTGTCCTCAGGTTTGCACAGTTCTATATATTTACAGTCTGCAATTGTTTTAAGTTATCCTGAACACCTAATATACATAGCTAAAGACCTGGTAAGACTAATTAAAAATAAAATTAGTTTAAATGAAATTGATTTAGTAGTTTCTCCTGCAATGGGAGGAGTGATTATAGGAAGTAAAGTAGGGGAAATACTCAATAAGCAATCAATTTTTTTAGAGCGAGTAAACTCTAAACTTGTTTTTAGAAGAGGTTTTACTGTTGAAAAAAAATCTAAAGTTATAGTTGTAGAAGATGTCGTAACTACAGGAAAATCATCTCAGGAATGTATAGATTCGATTCTAAAACTAAATGCTAAAGTCCTAGGAGTTTTCTCGATTATAAATAGAAGTATAGAAAATATTAAATATAAAATACCTAGATACTCTTTATTAAGTTTAAATGCACCCCTTTATGAAGATAATAATTTGCCTGTTTCATCAAAAAATATTCCAGTTAATAAACCAGGAAGTAGATTTTTGAAGTAGATAGTAATTATGCCTTTTGGAAGAAGAAATAAAGCAAACTTTTTTCTATTTATTAAAAATAATATTAAAATTTTATTTAGCTTTAATAGAACAAAAAAATACTTTTTACTTAACCTTAAACGAATGAAAGGTTCATCTCATGATATAGCAATAGGTTTAGCAAGTGGAATCGCGGTCTCTTTCACACCTTTTCTGGGGTTGCATGCACTTTTGGGAATTACTCTTGCTTGGATTCTAAGAGGATCTATGGCTGCAGCACTAGTAGGAACTTTATTTGGAAATCCATGGACTTTCCCTTTTATTTGGTATCTTAGTTATGAAATAGGTAAACTATTAATATCTGATACTAATATTTTGAATGCGTATTATTTGCTTCCTAGCTTAAAAGATGAAATGATAGTATTATTTATCTTAATAAAAAATATATTTTTAACTACTGACTATAGTTTAATAAAAGACAACTTTAATTCTTTAAAATTCATACCTATAATGGCCTTAGGGTCTATACCTATGGCGGTTATCTCTTGGTTTTTTTCTTACTTTGTTTTTGAAAGTATTATAAATTCTTATAAAAATAAGTTATTAAAGAAAAAGTAATATGAAACTAGGAGTAAACATAGATCACGTAGCGACTATTAGAAACGCAAGGGGAGGTGTCCATCCTTCTCCATTAAAAGCAGCCCTTATATCAGAAAAATCTGGAGCAGATTCTATAGTAGTTCACTTAAGAGAAGATAGAAGGCACATTAAAGAAGAGGATATAAGGTTTTTAATAAATAATATAAATATACCATTACAGCTTGAAATAGCACCAACGGAGTTTATGTTTAATTTTGCAATTGCTAATAATATTAAAAAAGTATGTATTGTCCCTGAAAAAAGAAAAGAACTTACAACTGAGGGTGGTTTAGATATAAATAATAATTTTGAATTTCTAAAAGAAAATATTAATAAGCTGACAAATAATGGTATAGAGGTGTCTTTATTTATAGATCCAATTTTGAGCAACATCAAAAAAATAAAAAAACTTGATGTTAAGTCAGTAGAAATACATACAGGAAATTATGCCAATGCAGCAGAGTCAGAAGAAAAATTTTTTTTAAAGGAAATTATAAAGATTGTTGAATTAGCTAATTCTGAACAGATTGTAGTTAGTGCAGGCCATGGATTAACATATGAAAAAGTAAAAAAAATTATTAATATTCCGGGAATAAAAGAATTAAACATCGGACACTTTATAATTGGAGAAGCAATATTTTATGGATTAGAAAATGTAATTTTTAAAATGCTCAAACTTATGAGAGAAAAAGATAAATGATTATAGGAATAGGAATGGATATATGTGAAATTGATAGAATTTCTAAAACACTTAAAAAGTACGAAAGAAAATTCGAAAATAGATGCTTTACTGAATTAGAAAGGAATAAGTGCCGAAATATATTAAAAAAATCTAGTTGTTATGCAAAAAGATTTGCCGCAAAAGAAGCAATGTCAAAGGCTTTAGGCACGGGTATGAATAAAGGAGTTGCTTGGAGACAAATAGAAGTTGAAAATTTACATTCAGGCAAGCCAGTAATAAATTTATATGGAAATGCAAAAAAAAAATTAGAAAGTTTATTGCCAAAAAACATGACATCAAATATTCTTCTAACTATTACAGATGAAAAAGAGTATGCTCAAGCTTTTGTAATTATCGAAGCTTGTAATAAATAAAGGAAAACTTTAATGAACACAATATTAATGATTCTTATAATTATAGTAATTATCTACTTATTGATAAAAGAAAAAATGATAGAAGTATTCAAAACATTTATAGTTGCTATATTAATAGCAGTTTTTCTAAGAAGTTTTGCATACGAGCCCTTTACTATTCCCTCTGGATCAATGAAACCAAATTTGCTTGTAGGAGATTTTTTATTTGTATCTAAATTTTCTTATGGTTATAGCAGTTATTCTGTTCCTTTTGGAAGGTATTTGCCTTTCAACGGGAGGATTTTTTATAGTCGACCAAAAAGAGGAGATGTTGCAGTTTTTAAATTTCCGGGAGATAATAAAACTGACTATATTAAAAGAATTATTGGACTTCCAGGGGACACTGTTTCTGTAAAAGATGGTGAAGTTTATGTAAATAATAACAAATTAAATAGAAGTAAAGTAGGGACCTTTGAAGATATGCATAGAAATGGATATCTGGAAACTTTTCACTTAATAAAGGAAAGTAATAATTCAGGAAAAGAGTATTTAGTTTTAGATGACATAGGTTACGATGGAAGAATTAATTCTAATGCCAGCGAAAATATATTTGATGTGAACAATACAAAAAACTACACTGTTCCTAAAGATCACTTTTTTGTTATGGGTGATAATAGAGAACATTCTTCCGATAGCAGAATACTATCACAAGTTGGATATGTTCCTTCAGACAATTTGGTAGGAAAGGCTGCAATGATTTTTTTATCTGTAGAATATTCAAATAATTATTTCAAAATACTTGGAATTAATTTTTTTAAAATTCCAAAAAAAATCAGATATAAAAGAATTGGTCATATATTTAAATAATGAGAATATTTGATTTAATAAAAGAATGGAAAACAATATCTGAATTTGAAAACATAATATGGAAAAAAGGAAAAAAAGAAAAAGAGATCTTCCAAAGACTAGAATTTTTAGGAGACAAGGTCTTGGCTTTAATTTTATCCTCAGTTATTTTTGATAAATATAAAGATATAAGTGAAGGAAAGTTATCAAAATCAGTTGCCCACCTTTGTTCAGGAAAAACTTTATCCCAGATATCTAAAGATATAAAGCTGGAGAAATTCCTCAAGGAGAAAAAAAATAATATTGCTGATAAAGGGTTAGCCGATAGCTTAGAAGCAATAATTGGTGCTTTTTTTATAAATAATGGATTTAAAAAAACTAAAAATATGGTTAGCAAACTATGGAAAGATAAAATAAATAATATAGATAAAATTAAAACTGATAATAAAACTTCTTTACAAGAGTGGAGTCAGTCTAAGTCATTAGGGCTTCCTAAATACAGTCTCATTAGCAAGATTGGCCCAGATCATAATCCATCGTTTAAAGTTAAAGTTGAAGTTAGAAAATTTGATTTTAAAGTAGGAAGCGGTAAAACACTTCGAGAAGCTGAACAAAATGCCGCAAAAAATCTGTTAAAAATTAAAAATATTTAATGAAAAAAAAATTAATTCAAACAATTAAAATTTCTATTGTAGGAGAGCCTAATGTAGGAAAATCAACCCTGCTAAATAAAATATTTAAAAAGAAAATTTCTATTGTTAGTAGGAAGGCTCAAACTACAGTTAAACAAAAATCAGATATTCTTATATTCCAAAATAAACAATTTGTTTTTTTAGATACTCCAGGTATTTTTGGTAACAAAAAAAAAATATCTAGAAGCACTTTTAAACAAGCTTCAAATGCAATATTGGAAAGTGATTTAGTGTTGCTGCTAGTAAATGCTTTAAAGCCAAATATTGAAAAAAATACTGATATACTGAACTATATAAAGTCTTTAGATAAAGATTGTTTGATAGTTATTAATAAGATAGATCTGCTCAATAAAAAGTCATATTTAGAAGGCATGAAGTTCATTAAAAAAAATTTTAATAACAATAAATTAATAACTCTGTCAGCTATTAAGTCAGTAGGAATTAATTCTTTGTTAAACTATTTATGTAAAAACTATAATTTTTTTTATAAGAAATATTTGAAAATTAACAATGAGGAAATTAGTTCTGGTTTTATTGAAGAAATAGTTAGAGAGAAAGTGCTTAATAATATTCATGACGAAATACCTTATAACCTAAGATTTAAAACAGAAAGTATCACTAAAAACAAGGATAAAAGTTATAGAGTTGATTTGTCTATTTTTTTTAATAAGAGCTCACACAAACCAATAATTTTGGGTAAAGAAGGTAAAAATATTAAAAAAATAAGCGTTAGCGCAAGACTAGATCTAGAAAAAATATATAAAGAAAAGTTTCATTTATTTTTATATTTAAAAGCAATAAAGAAAGATCGAGTAAAAATTGATAGTATGGAAAAATAAAGCTTTAGTATTATCTAAAATAAATTACTCAGAAACTTCTTTAATACTTAAAATCTTTACTGAAAAAAAAGGCATACAAACTGGTTTAGTAAGGGGTGGAAAAAATATAAAAAAAAGTAATATTTTTGAAGCTGGAAACCTAGTTTTAGCTGAGTGTAAAGCAAGAACGGAAGATTCTTTAAGTATACTAAACTGCGAATTATTAGAAGCTAACTCAGGTATATTTATAGAAGATAGTAGCAAATTTTTGTCTATAATAGCTCTTTTAAACCTTATTGAATTTAGCCTTTTAGAAAATGAGGCAGAAGAGGAGTTATTTTTAAAAAGTTACATATTGATTAAAAATATATTAAGTAATCAAAACTTTTGGCTAGAAGATTATGTAAAATGGGAATTATTTTTATTAAAAAAAATTGGTTTTGGGTTAGAGTTAAATAAATGTATTGTTTCAAATTCCAGTAAAAGTTTAAGCTTTGTGTCACCTAAGTCAGGTTGTGCAGTTAGTAAAGAAGCAGCTATAGGTTGGGAATCTAAACTATTACCTTTGCCGAGCTTTTTAATTTCTTCTAATAAAGCTAATACAGCAGATATAAAAAATGGATTAAGTTTAACGACTTTTTTCTTATTAAAGTTTTCTAAATCTATCAATAAAAATTTACCGTTTACTAGAAAGTATTTTATAGATAGTATCTAGTAATGTTAAGTCTTAAAAAAACCTCACAATTAATAGATAACTTTAATGTAAAAATAGGAAAATTATTCTCATGGTTATTGCTTATTATGGTTTTACTTACCTGTTTGATTGTTGTTCTTAGATATNTATTTAATATAGGTTTTATTTGGATGCAGGAGCTTGTGAGGTTCTTTTATGCAGCAGTGTTTTTAATTTGTGCAGCGTATACTCTCGTAGAGGATGCGCATGTAAGGGTTGATATTTTTTATTCAAAACTAAAAGAAAAATCTAAAAGTATCATTAATATTATTGGTGCCATAGTTTTCTTATTGCCTGTATGTTTCATTACTTTTTATTATTCTTTTAGCTATGTTATCAATTCATGGGCCCAATTTGAAGGGTCACTTGAGGAAAGGGGTTTGCATGCAGTATTTATAATGAAAACCTTTATTTGGGTATTTGCATTTATGTTATTTGCCCAAGGAATTTCTATCATATGCAGTAATATAAATAAAATTAAAGGTTAAAAAATGATTTCCCAAGAATTTATGCTAATAAGCATGCTAAGTACTTTATTTATTGCTTTATTGTCAGGGTACCCTGTAGCCTTTACAATTTCTGGAATATCACTTTTATTCGCTATATTAGGTGCAGCATTTAATGTTTTTGATATGTCATTTGTATCTGCATTTCCAAATAGAGTTTATGGAATTATGACTAATGACCTTTTAATATCTGTTCCTCTTTTTGTTTTTATGGGGGTTATGTTACAAAAATCAAAGATAGCTGAAGAATTGATAGAGTCTATGGGAATCTTAATGCAAAATGTAAGATCAGGATTAACAATTTCAGTCACCTTGGTTGGAGCATTACTTGCTGCTTCTACTGGAATAGTGGGAGCAACTGTTGTTACAATGGGATTATTATCACTTCCAACAATGCTTAAACAAGGATATTCTCCAAAGTTAGCTAGTGGGACAATCTGTGCAGCAGGAACTTTAGGGCAAATTATTCCTCCTTCAATAGTATTAATTTTATTAAGCGATCAAATTTCGGCATCCTATCAGCAAGCACAACTGGCTTTGGGAAACTTTTCACCAGAGTCAGTTAGCGTAACTGACCTTTTTTTTGGAGCACTTATACCAGGTTTGTGTTTAGTTGTTTTGTATATATTTTGGCAAATAATTAATTCATACGTAAATCCTAAAAGTATTCCCAGTAAAAAAANAGTATTATCTAAAAATATTAAGAGACTATATTTTAATATATTTAAAGCCTTAATTCCTCCACTAATTTTAATTATATCAGTATTGGGTTCAATATTAGCAGGTCTAGCGACACCGACTGAGTCAGCTGGCGTTGGTGCTTTAGGAGCAATTATATTAGCTTACATTAAAAAACAGCTTTCATTTAGAGTCTTGAAAGAGGTGGTGCAAGATACAGCAAAAACTACATCGATGGTTTTTATAATTTTAGTTGGTGCAGCATTATTTTCGTTAGTTTTTAGAGGTTATGGTGGTGATGATATAGTTGCGCATTTTTTGACAAATATTGAGGGTGGTGTGGCAACTTCAATTATCATAACAATGATAGCAATTTTTATACTTGGATTTTTTCTTGAAGTATTTGAAATCATTTATGTTGTTGTCCCAATTATAGGTCCGGCAATTTTAATGATGGGAGTTGATCCCTTATGGTTTGGTATAATGATAGCAATAAACTTACAAACTTCATTTTTAACTCCACCTTTCGGTTTTGCCCTATTTTATCTTAGAGGAGTCGCCCCTTCTTCTGTTAGAACTACACAAATTTATTCTGGAGCTATCCCATTTGTAATTATACAGCTACTAATGCTATTTGTATTGTGGCATTTTCCAGAGTTAGCTACACATCTACCAAAAGTTATATATAATTAATATCCACTATAATTTTTTAAGATGCTGACTTATAATATTAATTTATATGCAAGAAAACTTTCAAAATGAAATACTAGAAGTTTGGGGATATAATACTTATAGACCTTTCAGAATTTATTGGATGTTATATGAATATAATTTAAAATTCAATAGGCATAAAATAGGATCTAGAACAGGTGAAACTCAAACAAATAGTTACCTAAAAATTAATTCAAAAGGGAAAATTCCAACGTTTAGACACAATAATATTTTTATTACTGAAAGCGCAGCTGCCGTAAACTACATTGCATATAATTTTAATACGCCTAATGATTTTTTTATACCTAAAAAAGCTAGTCATAAAGCTAAATTAGATGAATGGATTTTTTTTTCTTTGATGGAATTAGATTGCCTATCTATTTATACTTTGAGGAGACATGAANTACCAGAAAATTTTGGGTTATCAAATATTTACGGAGAAGCTGAAAATGCAATTAAAACAGCCAGAAGTTATTTTGATAGAATGATATCATCCTGTGAAAAAAATATTCCTAATAATGCTTGGTTGTTAGGTGATAGTCCTTCAGTGGCTGATATAATATTTATTAGTTGCCTTTTGCCGTGTGAAAAATTTAATATAGAAATTAAAAGTGATAAAGTAAAATCTTATTTAGAAAGAGCAAAAAAAAGAAAAAATTTTCAGGACTCATTTAATGATTGTTTTAGCAAATAGCATCTCCTTTATTAAGAAAGGAAAAGTTTTATGATTGGAAAAGGTCCTTTGTCTGGAATAAAAGTATTGGATTTGACTGCCATGGTATCCGGTCCTACTGCTACGATGATGTTAGGTGATCAGGGAGCAGATGTAATTAAAGTTGAGCCTCTTGAAGGTGAACTGATGAGAAAGGTTGGTGATGAAATCAACGGTATGACTAACTCATTTTTATGTTGTAATAGAAGCAAGAGATCAATTACATTAAATTTAAAGAAAAAACAGGGTGCAAAAATCTTAGAAAGACTAATCTCTTCTTGTGATGTATTCGTTCAGAACTTTAGACCTGGGACCATAGAAAGAATGGGGTTTGGATATAATAAAATGAGAAAGCTAAATACAAATTTAATTTATGTTTCTATAAGTGGTTTTGGAGAAAAAGGTCCCTATTCTAAACAAAGGGTTTATGATCCAGTTATACAAGCTCTTTCTGGCTTGGCGGATATTCAAAGAGATCAAAAAACTAAATTTCCAAAACAGGTAAGGACAATTATTCCTGATAAAACTACTGGCTTAGCAGCCTCTCAAGCAATATGTTCTGCTTTATTTTATAGAGAAAGATATGGAAAAGGTCAGCATATAAAATTAGCTATGCTAGATGTAATGATAGCTTATCTTTGGCCTGAAGGTAGTTCTACTTTATCATTTGTAGGTAAAGAGAAAGATCCTTCAGTAGGTCAGCTTGGTTTGGATTTAGTATTTAAAACTAAAGATAAAAAATACATTACAGCTGGCGCAGTAACTGACAAGGAATGGAAGGGTATGTGTATTGCCTTCAAGCGATTAGATTTAATAAATAATAAAAAATTTTCAACTCCTAATTTAAGGGTAAAATTTAAAGAAGAAAGAAGAAAGTTAATAGCAACAGAGATTTCTAAATATAATGCATTAGAAATACTTAAAGCTTTTNATAAACAAGAAGTNCCGAGTGCNCCNATACTTAATAGAATTGAAGTTCTAGAAAATGAACAAATTTTAGAAAATAAAATTATTAACTTTTACGAAAGTAAATATTATGGAAAGATTAGAGCTCCTAGACCTGCACCAATTTATACAAGAACACCTTTATCTGGAAATAAATTAGCACCTTTATTGGGAGAAAACAGTATAGAAATATTAAAAGAACTTAATTATTCAGAAAAAGAAATAGAAGGGTTTTTAGAAGAAAAAATTACCTCTAAGTAATTTTATTTTAACCGTAAATGTTTAAAAAAAAACTAACTATATTTTTAATTATATTAGCAGGCTTTATTTTAAATGTTTTGAGTGTGCAAATTGTAGGGTCATCTTTTAAATATTTACAAGGTTCTTTAAATGCCAGTATTGATCAAATATCTTATATAATGTCAGCTTCATTAATAGCAGAGGTTATCATTATTCCTTTTACAGGATGGCTAGCAAGATTAATTTCTACCCGAGTTTTATTTTTGATAAGTTTAGGAGGTTTTTTATTAGCTTCCTTAGGGTGTGCATTTTCTAATAATTTCTTCTTCATGGTTTTATTTAGAGGATTACAAGGGTTTTTTGGAGGGGCTATGTTGCCATTAATGACTGCAAGTATTTATACTCTTTTTAAAAAAAATGAAATTCCTATGATTTTATCAATTGCTGCAACGTTTGGAGTTTCTTCTATAGCATTGGGACCTGTCTTAGGAGGTTTTCTTACTGAATATTTAAATTGGCGTTGGATGTTTTTATATAATATTCCTATAGGAGTTGTGGTTTTAATATTAGCTTATTTTTTTATTGATCTTAAGGACGCAGAAAAAAAACTGCTTGAAAATGTTGACTATAAGGGAATTTTTTTTCTAGCTGCATCGCTCATATCTTTTTTATTATTTATAGAAGAGGGAGAAAGAAGGGATTGGTTAAGTTCAAATTTTATCATAATAACCTTGGGGCTTTCAATAATTTCTTTTTATCTTTTTATCAATAGCGAAGTTAAAACTAAATATCCCGTTGTTGACTTAAATATATTTTTTATTCGTAATTTTTTTATTGGTTGTATAAATGTATTAGTTTTTAGCGTCACTTTGTATGTTCCAATTTTCTTATTACCTATTTTTTTAGGAGAAATAAGATTAATGGAACCAACTGATATAGGAATAATAATATCTACTCTAGGAATAGCCTGGATGATAAGTGGTCCTTTTGTAGGCTATTTACTAAAATTTATTGGAGCTAGAGTGGTAGTAATTATAGGGTGCTTTTTTATAGGTTCAGGTGCTTTATTACAAACTCAAATTACTTCAGAATATATGTTTAATGAGCTATTTTTTTCTCAATTATTAAAAGGTTTTGGAGCACAATTTCTTTGGATAGGAAACCAATACATATGTCTTGCTAGCATAGATCAAAAAAAGGTTAAGAATGCTTCTTCTATGTTTAATCTTATCCTAAGGCTAGGAGCTGCTATATTTATCGCTTTATCAAGTAATACTTTAGTGAAATGGCAAAAAATTTTTTATTCAGAAATATCAAACACGTATAATTCTAGTTTTTTCTATTATAAAAATGAAGATTATAATATGGAAAACATGTATTCATTGCTTTCAGAAAGGGAAGGCTTGATTATGGCACTAAACAACATAACTTTCATTAGTATGTGGACTGTTTTAATTCCAATACTATTAATGTTTTATGTAAAAACTGATAACAAAAAAGAGTTATTGTATTAAAAAGCTATGAACTTAAGTTTATAAACCCTTGTTCATTAAAAGGAGATCTTAATCTAGCGATTTTTTTAAAATTATTCCAGCTGTCGTAAATTTTTTTATTTAGTTTTCCTTCATTTGCTGTTTCCGCAACTACATCATTGGATATATTTATCATAGTTTTAAAAACTCTCTTTGGAAAGTTTAAGACTTCTACTTTATGTTCATTAATTAGTTTCTGTTGGGCATCAGAGTTTGCTGCAGTAAACTCTGACAACATTCTATTATTTTCCGCTTCGCATGCAACTTTAACAATTGTTTTTAAATCATCTGTTAAGGAATTATATGCATCTAAATTTATAGAACACTCTAGTACAGAACTGGGCTCATGTATGCCGGGACCATAATAGAATTTTGTAATTTTGTAGAACCCAAAAGCTAAATCATTCCATGGACCAACCCATTCAGTCGCATCAATTGCACCTGATTGAAGTGCAGGCATAATTTCTCCACCAGGTAATGCTACTGCTGTACCTCCCATTCTATTTAAAACTTCCGCAGCTAAACCTGGGATTCTCATTTTTAAACCCTTAAAGTCATCTTCAGAATTAATTTTATTTAAAAACCATCCCCCCATTTGCGTTCCAGAGTTACCTGCCATGAATGATTTAAGTCCAAACTCACTATATAATTGATCCCAGAGCACTTGACCACCACCATAATTAATCCAAGCATTATGTTCTTGAGCTATCATACCTCCTGGCACTGCACCAAAAAATGGCATAGACTTATTTTTATTAATCCAATAGTAAGGTGATGCATGAAACATTTGTGCTTTGTTTTCTCTTACAGCGTCAAAGCTTTCAAATGGTGGTACTAATTCTCCTCCTGCAAAAAGCTTAATATTTAATCTACCATCAGACATTTTTTTAATATTATCTGCTAACCTTTGAGCTCCAGTTCCTAGCCCAGGAAAATTTTTAGGCCAAGTTGTAACAAGTTTCCAATCATAATTTTTTTTAATTTTTGAAGCTGATTTTCCTGGCTTTTTAGGAGTTCCACTTTCACCACATGATGATAATATTCCAGCAGCTGTAATTATACCTGCAGATTTTAAAATTTTTCTTCTAGAAAGTTTATTTTTTGACATTGGCTACTCCCTTAATTAATACATTTATAAATATAATCATATATTTTTACATTTAAAATACTTTTTTCCTTATTAATCTTCAATATCCAAAATAGCTAGGCAGGAAAAATATATAAATNATCCAGGTTAAAACAGTTAGTGGAATACCACATTTTACATAATCATGAAATTTATAGTGCCCAGGTGCCATTACAAGAAGGTTTGTTTGATAACCAAAAGGAGTACAAAAAGAAATATTAGAAGCTAATATTACAGTAATTATAAAAGCCATAGGGTCTACATTAAATGCATAAGAAATATTTATAGCAATAGGCATAAAGATTATTACAGTTGCATTGTTTGTCAAAAAATTAGTAAATATTGTAACTAATATAAATAAGCTACATAAAACAAAAGATATTGGTTTGTCGTTTAATAAAAACATTAGATTTTTTACTATTAGTTGTGCTCCGCCAGAACTCTCTAATGCTGCACCATAAGCAAGCATAGATGCAATAGTGATATATAGTCTTCTATTAATTGCATTGGCAGCTCTATTAATAGATAAGGCGTTGGTTATAACCATAGCAGAGGCGCCTAAAATAGACGCAGTAGCTAAATCTATAAAGCCAGAAGCAGCAGCTAATATTGTAGTCAAAAAAATCATAGTAGATCTAAATAGTTTCTTTCTTTGAGGTAAATATTTTCTTGTCCAATCAATTAAAACAACATCAGAGTTATTTTTTAAATTAGATATTGACTCTTCAGTTCCTTGAACTAACAAGACGTCACCAGCTAACAGTGGTATTTCTGTTACCCTGTCCTTGAGCATCCTAGACCTTCTTAATAATCCCAAAACTATACAACCAGTAAAGTTTCTAAACCTAATTTGTTCAAGATCTTTACCAATCATTTCAGAACTAGGGGCAACCAACACTTCAGCAAGTACTCTAGAATCTTTAATTAAAGTTTTATCTATTTTGTCTAAGTCATCATTTAAATCTTTAGTAAGCTGAGGTTGTAATTGATCACCTAATTTTGATATAGCTTCCTCTAATGACTTTCGTGTTGCTCCTAAAACTATTACATCTCCAACTTTTAAAGATAGATTATCTATTGGTGGGTAAAAAGCATGTTCTCCTCTTTGTATAAAAAGAATATTACTATTATTTAATTCATTTATATTATTATTTTCAATTTTTAGATCTAACAATTTAGAGTCAGCTTTAATTTCAATTTCAGCTAAAAATTGTCTAGCATCNCTTGCAAATGGATTTTTCAAAGATTTTTGTTTGGGTAATAACTTTGGGATTACCAATAATGTAAAAATAAGACTTGGTATTGCTAATATTAAAGCTGGCATAGACATATCTAATAGTCCTATAGAAGAAACTCCAAAATCAGAAACTATNCCCGCCCCTATTAGATTAGTGCTAGATCCCATTAGGGTAGTCATGCCTCCTAACATGCTCACGTAGGATAAAGGAAGCAAGGTTTTACTAATATCAATATTACTTTTTTCTACTAAAGCNGCTATCAGAGGTATGAACATCACTACAATTGGCGTGTTATTCATTACAGAGCTTAAGACTGCAACACAAATTAAAATTANAGAAAATAGTACTACAGTATTAAGCTTATTTTCTAATTCAAATATTTTTGCCAAAGAACTAATAGCTCCTGTTGCAACCATTCCCTCTGCCATAATTAATAATGCCATCACTGTTATTAGTCCTGGATTTGCAAATCCAGACAATAAGTTAGTTATATCAAAGCCTACACCTTTAGAAAAAAATACATTAATTAATGCTAATGCAGACAATAAACCAATTGACACAGTTTCCATTGGATATTTATCTATAATAAAGAAAAATAATGTTATTATTCCAATTATTATTGTAAGAATAGCTATAATATCAAATTCCAAAAACATTATTCTTTTATCTTAAAATCGTTAAGTATCTTTTTCCTATCCTGATCTAAAGAAGGAGCAGGCTTGCGATAGCGTGCATCCTTAAAGTTAGAAAATTTGATAGGATTACCTGATACTTTTATTTTTGTATTTTTATTAAATTTCACGTCTACTATCATATTTCTATCTAAAATTTGAGGATGTCCAAGTATTTCTTTAATATTATTAAGCTTGCTTACAGGAACACCATGAGCACTAATTTTTTTTACCCAATATTCAGATTTTTTTTTCATTAAAATTTTTTCAAGCATTTCTTTGAGTTTAACAACATTTTTTAGTCTAAGATCATTCGTTTTAAATATACTTAGCTCTTGTAAATTTTTATTTGATAATGCTAAACAAAGTTTTTTAAAAAGAATATTATTTCCAGCTGCTATTGCAATATAGTTATCCTTGCATTTAAAACATTCAAATGGAGCTATAGAAGGATGTCTGCTGCCAAGTTTTTTGGGAACTTTTTTATCACAAAAGTATCTTGAAACAGCATTTTCTAATATTGCAACCTGACAGTCTAGCATTGAGATATCAATATGGCATCCTTTGTTAGTTATATTTCTTTTAATTAAAGCTGACTGAATACCAATAGTAGTAAATAAGCCAGCAGTTATATCTCCTATTGAAGTTCCTACTCTTACAGGATCTTGGTTTTCATAACCTGTTAGACTCATAATTCCACCTAAAGCCTGTACTATTAGATCATAAGCTGGTTTTGTAGATAATTTTCCCGTTTGTCCAAATCCTGAACAAGAAGCATAAATAAGTCTTGGGTTTATTCCAAATAGTTTTCTTTTTTTTAAACCAAGTTTTTCCATAGTTCCTGGTCTAAAATTTTCTACAAGGATATCTGCATTTTTTATTAGCTTTAAAAATATATTTAAGTCTTGTTTTTCTTTTAAATTTAAATGAATTGATTCTTTTCCTCTATTTAAAGAAGTGAAATAAGTTGATATATTTTTATAAAAAGGACCAAATTGTCTAGAGTCATCTCCGTTAATTGATTCCACTTTAATTACTCTTGCGCCTAAATCCGCCAACTGCATTGTAGAATAAGGACCAGCTAGTACTCTAGTTAAGTCAATAACAGTCAGTCCTTTCAAAGGAGCAATTAGATTATTTTTTTTACTATTTGTTTTTGCCATAATTCAAAAATATCTAAGGTAGTTTTAAAAATTTTTTCTAGTTGGTGTTTTTTTATTATGTATGGAGGCATAAAATAAACCACATTTCTTAAAGGACGCACCCAAACTCCTCTTTTAATAAACTCATTTCTTAACCAAATTAAGTTTTTATTGTCTAAAGTGTTAAGTTCTATGACCCCAATTGCTCCCAAATATCTAGTCTTATTTACAAAACTATATTTGTTAAACTTACGTAAATTTAAGTTAAAGTACTTTTCTATATTTTTTACTTTAATTAATAATTTATTTTTTTCTAAATAATTTATAGTTGCGTTTGCTGCTGAGCATGCTAAGGGATTAGCCATATAAGTTGGACCATGCATAAATTCTATATTTTTTCTAGAACCTAAAAAAGCATTAAATATTTTCTTTGTAGTTACTGTAGCGCTGAGGCTAACCATTCCGCCTGTTAAAGCTTTACCAATACAAACTATATCAGGCTTAGCTTTTGATTGATGAAATGCAAACATTGTTCCTGTTCTGCCAAAGCCTGTAGCTATTTCATCAAGAATTAATAAAATGTTATACTTTTTTTTTAATTCATAAATTATATTTAAAATTTTCGGAGGATATATTTTCATTCCTCCAGCACATTGAACTAGTGGTTCTACAATTATTCCTGCTATTTTATCTTTATTTTTTTTTATTGTATTTTCTAATTTCTTTTTTAATAGTAAGGTTGTGGGTAATTCACAAAATAAATTTTTATTTAAATACTTACCAAATATGAAATGCATTCCTTCACTAGGATCACATACTGACATAGCACCGCTCGTATCTCCATGATATCCGTTTTTAAAATGTACAAATTTATTTTTTTCTTTTTTCCCCTGATTTATCCAAAATTGAACAGCCATTTTTAAGGCAACTTCTACAGAAACAGATCCAGAGTCTACAAAAAAAACCTTTTCTAAATCATTTTTTATTAAAGAGGTAATTTTTTTTGATAGGTTAACAGCTTGATCATGGATAATACCACCAAACATAACATGTGGCATAGCATTCAGTTGTTTTGTTACAGCCTTTATTAAATAAGAGTTGTTGTAACCAAGGCAAGATGTCCACCAAGAAGATATTGAGTCTAATAAAACTTTTCCATCTTTTAAAAAAATATCACAACCTTTGGTATTTACTGCCTTCAAGGGGCTGCCAATATTTTTCATTTGCGTATAGGGCAACCATAAATGCTTTAGATCTTTATGCATTATTTGTAATAGGAATTTTTTCCGAGTTTAGTCCAAGTTTATCAAATAATTGAGCATCAGTTTTTTTACCTGGATTTGGGGCTGTTAGTAATATATCTCCTTGAAAGATAGAATTAGCTCCAGCAAAAAATGCAAGAGCTTGTGTACTATCGTCCATATTTGTTCTACCAGCAGAAAGCCTTATGTAAGACTTAGGCATCATTATTCTAGCAACTGATATAGTTTTTATAAGATCAAAAGGATTTAAATCATTTGTATTTTCTAATGGAGTACCCGGTATTTTAATTAGTTGATTTAATGGAACACTTTCTGGATGTTTTGGAAGATTTGCTAAAGTAATAAGCATATCAATTCTATCTTCAAGTGTTTCTCCCATACCTAATATTCCTCCACAACATACCTTTAGGCCTGCTTCCCTAACATTATTCAAAGTTGTGATGCGATCTTCAAATTTTCTAGTTGTAATAATTTCCTTGTAGTACTTTTTTGAAGTATCTATATTGTGGTTGTAGTAATCTAATCCTGATTTAGCAAGTTTTTCTGCTTGCTTTTGGTTTAACATACCTAAGGTAGCACAAGTCTCTAAGCCTAAAGAAGAAACTTTTTCTATCATTTTACAGACTAATTCTAAATCTCTGTCTGTAGGATTTCTCCATGCTGCTCCCATACAAAACCTAGTGGAACCATTTTTTTTTGCAATAATTGCGGCTTTTTCGACTTTTTTCAATTCAACTAGTTTTTCTTTTTCCAAGTTTGCGTTATGATGGGCGCTCTGTGGGCAATAAGCACAATCTTCAGGACAAGAGCCAGTTTTTATACTTAATAAGGTACTTAGTTGCACCTCATTTTTTTTAAAATTCTTTCTATGAATTGTATGAGATTTAAATAATAGGTCATTTAATGATAAATTAAATAATCTTTTAACCTCTGAGTTTTTCCAATTATTTCTAATAGTTTTTATTTTTTTCATAATAATTTATAATAATATAGGTAATAAAAATATGCTATTTGATAATTACAACAAATTTATTAATTATAAGCTTAAAGAAATTTCTAATAAAAATCAATTTAGGCATTTAAAAACCACTAAGCGAAACATTAAAAGTTTTGTTTTGAACGACAACAAAAGACTATTATCTTTTGCTTGCAATGATTATTTATCTCTGAGTACTGATAAAAGACTAGCCATAGCAGCCGCTAATGCAACCATTCAATATGGTACAGGTTCAGGCGCATCTAGATTAATTACTGGTAATACCCCGCTTTATGCGCAACTAGAAAAGGAAATTTGTAATATTAAAAAAACTCAGGCTTGCATAGTTTTTGGAAGTGGTTTTCTTGCAAATATAGGAGTTATATCAGCTCTTGCTGATAAAAATGACCTTATTTTGATAGATAGCCTTAGCCATTCTTCAAGTTTTTTAGGAACAAAGTTAACTAAGGCTAAAATAATAAAATTTAAGCATAACTGTATAATAGATTTAGAGAAAAAACTTATAAAATATAGAAAGAATTATAGGAAATGTATGATTTTATCAGAAGGCGTATTTAGTATGGATGGTGATATTTCTCCTCAAGATAAAATTTCATATTTAAAAAAAAATCATAATGCATTTTTTGTATTAGATGATGCGCATGGTTTTGGTGTTTTAGGAGATGGAACAGGGAGTACGAGTATATTTAAGAAAAAAAACGTTGAGATTGATATTTACATAGGAACTCTTTCTAAATCTATAGGAAGTTATGGAGGTTTTGTATGCGGAAAAAAAAATTTAATCAACTTTTTAATTAATAGATGCAGAACTCAAATTTATACAACAGGATTGCCTCCATCTGTACTAGCTGCATCAATTAAGGCTTTAAAAATTATCAAAAACAATCCAAAACTAGTAAAAAAGCCATTAGAAAACGCAACATACTTTTGTGATCTTTTAAAATTGAAGAAACCAGAAAGTCCTATTGTTCCATTAATCTTAGAAAAAGAACAAAAAGTGATAGATGCAAGTAAATATTTAACAAAAAGAGGTTATTTAGTAGGTTGTATAAGACCTCCAACTGTTCCCAAAAATACGTCTAGGTTAAGATTGGCTTTTAATTGCGCACATAGTAAAAAAAGCATAAAAAATCTAGCTAATTTATTAAAAAAGTTTTTAGACTATGAAATATAAAAATGCTTTTTTCGTAACCGGCACTGGAACAGGAGTAGGAAAAACATTTATTTCTATAAAAATTATTGAATATTTCCATAAAAAAAAATATCTATTGAAGCTTTTAAACCAATTTTAAGTGGATTTAATAAAAAAAATATTAGTGATAATGATAGTAGTAGATTATTGATTGCTGCTAATAAAAAGCCAACATTAGAAAATATATCTTATATAACACCTTGGTTATTTAAAAAGCCATTGGCTCCCTCAGTGGCAGCAAAATATGAAAAAAAATATATATCTTACAAAGCATTACAAAAGTGGTGTCTTAAAACGAAAAAAAACTCTTTTTACAACTACTTATTATTTGAAGGGGCTGGGGGCTTAATGGTTCCAATAGAAAAAAGAAAAACATTTATTGATCTTTTTAAAGATCTTAAATTTCCAATCATCTTAGTAGCAGGAAATTATTTAGGTACTATAAGCCATACACTTAGCGCCATTGAAAACTTAAAGAATAACAATATAGAGATAATAAATATTGTATTTAATGAAGGTAATTATAATAAAATAAACTATAATGAAAATATTAATTTACTGAAGAATAGCTTAAAGGATAAGATTCAAGTAAGAAGGTTTTCTAAAAGTAAAAAACTTCATGAAAACCAAGTTAGCAAAATAGCAAATGACATCATAAGATATTTTAAGAAAATGGCTTAAAAGTTGCTTATTTAGACTATGTTTAAATTAAGTAGTTTAAAAAAGATAAATATAGCTTACCTATTTCTAATATGTGCATTGCTCATATATGAGAAAAGTTTATACTCTCAACCTTTTAACATTCTTATGAATAAAATATTATTACAAGATGAAAGTATAAATTCATCTAAAACACTAATAAAAAAGAATAAAAACAAGTTATCATCTACTAGATCTCTTTATACACCTAACCTTAATCTAACATTTCCATTAGGTAGAGAGATATTAGTTAATAGTGATAGTGGCAACACTGATTTAAATTATTATGAGTTGGATGCAAAGGTTTCTCAAAAAATTTATGACTTTGGAGCTACTAGAAGCAAAATAAATATAGCTAAAAATCAATTAGAGCTATCAGAAATTTCCAGTGTCAATGTTAAAAGTAGTAAGATTTTGGAAGCTTTGTCTGCATACTTAAATTATATGAAAACATTCACAATTTTAAAGTATGCAAAAGAGTCTGAAAATAGAATTAAAACCGTTACTAGATTAGAAAATGAAAAAGTTGCTAAAGGAGCAGGACTAGCTTCCAATGTACTTCAGTCAAAGGCAAGATTAGCAGGAGCAAGGTCGACAAGGGTTAAGTTTGAAGGAGATTTAGCAATAGCAAAAAATAGATTTTTTAATGTTTTTAGAGAGTTACCGGATATATATTCTACATTTAGTGACCCAAATCTACCAATAAACTTACTTCCTACTACTGAAGAACAAGCAATAGAAATAGCAAGAGAAAACAATATTGCCTTAAAAATAAGTAATTTAAATCTTAAAAACTCTAAAACTAAAATAAAACAAAGTAAGTCTAAATTTTTACCTTCATTAAAAGCTATAGCTCAGTATAAGAATAAAAGAAATGTTTCAGGTATTGAAGGTACAGAGATAGACCATACTTACAAATTAGAAATGAACTATCCTATTTCAATTGGAGGTCCCTCTGGATTTTTTTATAAAGAAAACGCAGACTATAAAGCTTCTATGAATGATTATATGATGGCTAAATATAACCATGACCAGTTAGAAAGAAATCTAGAAGAGAGTGTAAGAAATTCCTGGCAAACAAAAAACATTGCAAAGCAAAATTATGATTTTTTAGAAAACCAAGCAAATATTTCTGGTGAGTTTTTTGATTTAGCTATGAAAGAAGTGAAACTAGGTAATAGGCAATTAATTGATATATTATCCTCAGAAACAGCTTTTATAAACTCTAAAAGCGCGGCAGAAAATGCTAAAACTGAATACAAACTTGCTGTTTATCAATTATTATTTGCAATAGGAATTTTGGATGAAAAGGTTTTTAAAGATAACTTATCTATAAAAAAGAAAAATAACAAAATAATTTCTAAAACTATTAAAAATAAATCTAAACTTACGAATAACAATAAAAAAAAGGTAAAGGTAGGAATAGAAAAAAAAATAACTTCTTTAACTGATAAAAAAACCTTAAAAACAAAAAAGGAAAATAAAGAGATCAGTATTTATAATGAAGATGCAAATAAAGCAAAAGCTAAGAACATTGATTACAAAGAAAAAAATAATAGAGAGCCGATAGCATTAATTAATAAAAAAGTAACTATACTAGAAGATAGTACAAGTGATACAAAACCATCTGTTTTATTTACAGCATCTAAAATATCTGCTGCTTCTTTAAAAGAAAATGATACCTACAAAAAAATTAAAAATACCAAAACCTATAAAATTCAATTAGGGGCATTTGGAAAATTAGCTAATGCAGAAAGATTGCTAAATGAATTAATTAGCATGGAGTTTGAATTAGTAAAACTTATTATTGACGAGGACTCATCTGCTGGGCTATTTAAAATACGAAGTATTGAAAATTTCAGCAAGAAGCAAGCTCAAAATATTTGTTTTAATTTAAAAAGTATTGATATTAATTGTATATTATCAAAATTTGATAATCCTATATAATCAAGTATTATAGTCGTTTATATAGATATATAAACTTATGGAATCAGAAGATAAAAAACCTCAACCCAATGTAAATAAGGGACCTTCTAAAAATACTTTAGAAAAGAATATAGAAGTTGCTCAAGCACTTAATCAAGAAGAATTAAATAATTTATCAGAATCATCGAATTTAGAAGCACTATCGCCTGATCAAAATTTTGAAGATAATTCAGGGGCTCCAACTGAACAGATAGAAATTAACAATGAACAAGGTTTATCTGATGAACTTGAAGGACAGACTATAAGTGCAGATGATTTAGAAGGAAATATAGACAATGCAGGACCACAAGAAGGATTGATCAGTGAAGTTGCTGAAGAAACAACTAATGTTGATAGCGGGTCGGCGCCTTCTGAAGATCAATTAATTAATGGTTCTCCTACTCAAGGGTTTATAGAGTCTCAACCTCAAATAAGTGAGGATAGTAATAATCAAAACTTACCTCCACAGACATCTGAAGAATCTGGAGAACCAGTCTTAGATAATTCTCAAAACACGCAAGTTATTGATGATAGTCAGGAAAATTTACAAGAAAACATCTTAGAGCCTGAAGAAAGTATAGCTTATGCTGCTCCAGCAGACGCTTCTCCTCAAGACATACAAACTCAAGAAGTTATTATTGCTCAAAATGCACCTGAAGTATCTGATAGTGAGGGATCGCCGCAACAAACCTTTGATCAGATTAATCAAAATGAGGATTTAGTAGAAAGCCAAACAGAAGAAATTGCACAATTAGTTCCAGAAGAGGAACCAGTAACAGGAAATCCATCAGAGGTTTTTAGTGAAAGTGAACAAATTGATACTGCTGAAAACTTAGTGGGACCTTCAGAAGTAGATATTGTTGGGAATCCTTTAGAAGAGGAACAGGCGTCTGAAAATATACAATTAGCGGAGGCTTTGAATGATGTACAACTAAACCCTGAAATTTCTTTAGAAAATGGAAATCCTCGGGAAGGAATATCTCCAGAAGCTATTGCTGAAGCTATAGAAGATTTTATTCCACCTGAAGAAATTGCTATGGTAGGGGATCCTGTTCAAGGAGTTTCTTCAGAAGCAATTACGAGTGATCAAATAGAGTTAGCTGAAGTGATACCTCAAAGTCCCAGAGAAGAAGGAGTGCAGGATTACATCAATGAAGTTGCTAAATCTATTTTAGAAGAAAAGTTAGAACAAGGTTTGTCACCTCAAGAGTCTGCATTAGCAGCATTACAAGCAGGAAAAGATGCTGCTAAAGAAATAGCTGAGAATTCAGAGGAAATCAATCAATTAGCGTTCAACTTAGGAGAAAGTTTAATTAATGATTTAAATAATAAAATAGAAGATATTCAAGATACAATCAAAGAAAAAGAACAACCAACAACTGCAGAAGAACCAGTACAAGAAGTAGCAGAAGCAGCTACAACAGCGGAAGAACAACCAACAACTACAGAAGAACCAGCACAAGAAGTAGCAGAAGCAGCTACAA
>PAZF01000011.1 GCA_002715505.1 Candidatus Pelagibacterales bacterium | reverse complement strand
TTTTTATTAATTTCTAAAATATAATATTGCAATATGTATTTAAGTTTTAGAGGAGGGATGGCCGAGTGGTTAAAGGCAGCAGACTGTAAATCTGCCCTCATTTGAGTACGTAGGTTCGAATCCTACCCCCTCCACCATTAAAAAAAATCTTGAAAAGGAAATAAAATCTAATGAAAAAATTATTACTATTAATTGCATTACAATTTACATTTTATGAATATCTTCTTTCTGAAGATAAATTACCAAGCATTGCAGAATTATGCATTAATGTTGAATATGAAATTAAAGATTTAGAACTAATGAAAAAAAATCTTAAGAATGAGTTTAAAAAGAAAGGTAATGAATTGGATCAATTTGAATTACTGCCTGAGTTGACAAAAGATATTAATGAAACTGTTAAACAGCAAATTCTACAAGCTAAACTATATCATTATTTGGAATGTTCTAGGTTTTAAAAATAGTAATATTATCTTAGTAAAATTATTTAACTATTATTAAATACTCATTTTTGAAGATCTTTCTAGTTCACAGTATGAGATCCTTTTTTTTCAAATAATCTTCAGCATGCCAAGCTAGTGCATTTCTTGCAATTTTTTTTTCCTTAATAATATCTGAATAATTAAAATATGGATAATAAGGAACTAGTTCCGTAAAATACGATATATATTTTTTATCGAAATTATGCCAATCATTTCTATTCTTAAATATAAAAAATAATTTAAATAAATTTCTTAAATATTTAATATATTTTGGAGAAATATGATAATTATTTACTGGTATTTTTTGCCATACATCTCCCCAGTTATTATCAGTTAACATAAATTTGTATAGATCTTGATTATATTTTAGTTCAAATGGCACTTTATTCCAAAATTTTAAATAATTATCGTGCCATAATGGAAGTTCCCAAGCAATTTTTAAAAAGTCATACTGTCTTTGTCCCTGGATCACATAGTTGCTTTGCCTATTGATAAACTCTACATATTCATAAACTTTATAATCTTCTTCTAATCCAATATTAAGTAAGCTTTTAGGTATACTTTTTAATATTAGCTTATTAATTAAATTATACTGATTTCTAGAAAAATAGTTTTCCCATAATGAAAAATGTTTGCTAGAAATGTATTTAAAAATAAGATTCAATCTAGATTTTTTATCTTTAAGTTTCCTATCATATCCTGGAAGATGTCCTCCAGTAATAAAATCTCCAGTATTGCCATTTATGATTACTGAATTTTTATTAATCACTTTTTTTTCTAACAGTTCTTTTATTGCAAAAAGGTCTTGAATGTAAGACCAGGATCCGAGTGTATCTGAATATATAGTATAGTCTTTATACATTTTAGATTTAAAGTTCTGAGATTGCTTTTTATTATTTAACTCTACAAAATGCCATGGAAAATTTAGTTTTGAGGATATTTCTCTTGCTACTTTTGCCTCAAAGTTATTTTTTTTGCCATATGAAAAACATACAACATCTCTTGCATTTAGATGATATAAAGCGGAAGCAATTAATCTAGAGTCATATCCTCCGGACAAGGGAACGACAATTTTTTTACTTTTATTATTTTTTATTATTTCTTCAAATATAGATAAGGTCATTTTAGCGAGCTTCTTGCTTAGTTTTTCTTTTGAGTCAGTAAATATTTTGTCTTTTTTTATAAAAGAGTGATAGCTAATATATTTTAATGATTTATTTCTAATTAGACATGCTTCACCAGGTAATAATTGAAATAAATTTTTATACAACGTATTCCTACCAATACAATATCCAGACATTTTGAATGAAAGTAGAGAGTTATGGTCTATTTTTTTATTAGCGAGGGTTTTTATTAAACTAGGTGCATAATTTCCTAAAAATAAAGATTTTTCTGTTTTAGCCATAAAAATTGGTATTGATTTAACTCTATCTACAACAGCTAATAAGTAATTTTTATTTAACATAATAATTATAGAGAAATTACCTTTAAATTTTATTAAATCGCTTTTAATTTGCTTGGTGGTTAGGTTAGATGATTTATTTTTTAATTTAATAACTAAATCTTCTAAAATTTTAGGGTCTATTTTTCCGGAAAAGTAAACTTTTATATTTTTTATCTTTGTACTTTTCCAGCCTCTGTCTTTTTCTATAAGTAGTACCATAATTTACGAATATAGTTTCTATTTTTTAAATATTTACCTAAATATACTAATATAATTTAATATTAAATTCTAATAATCTGTGTATTTATTTATACTTTAAAAATAATAAGTTTTGCTAGTATTAATCAAAAATATCTAACTTATTAATTGTTGATAGAATTATAGTTGTTTAAGTATAATAAAATTAAAAGCCGAGAACTTTTTATGATTCAATATTTTAAATTACTATTTTTTGACTTACTTTATTAGCATATTTATTAAAAATATTTAGATAGCAATTAACAGTGAAAATTTTATAATATAATAAATTTATTACAATAAAAATGATTATTTGGATCACAGGTATATCTGGCTCTGGTAAAACTACATTAACCCAAGGAATATATAAAAAATATAAATCTAGGGTAAAAAATCTTGTTTGTGTAGATGGAGATGTAATTAGAGATTTATATGATAATGATTTAGGCTATGACGAAAAATCAAGAGTAAAACAAATAAAGAGAATACAGAAATTATGTTTGTATTTAGAGAGTCAAGGATTAATCGTTTTAGTTGCTGCATTATATAGCAATTCTAATTTGATGTCCTGGAATAAAAAAAACTTTAAAAATTATTATGAGGTCTATCTTAAGGCATCAATAAATTTAGTTAAAAAAAGAGATCCAAAAAACTTATATAAAAAATTTAAAATAGGGGAAGAAAAAAATATTGTAGGCTTAGACATAGAATGGGAAGAACCTAAAGAATATGATTTATTAATCAATATGGAAAAAGAAATATCTTCGAGTGAAACGGTAAAAAAACTAATAAATAAATTAAAACTATTCAGTAAAGAGTTTAGTTATGAAACTTAGTATTAGCTTTGATAGTTATCTTGAATTAGAA
Source organism: Candidatus Pelagibacterales bacterium (assembly GCA_002715505.1). Lineage (GTDB taxonomy): Bacteria > Pseudomonadota > Alphaproteobacteria > TMED109 > TMED109 > JAYYAX01. The sequence goes on along the minus strand of PAZF01000011.1, from coordinate 49,657 downwards.
AAAATAAGTAATGGATCATTTAGCCCTTTAAAAGGTTTTATGACAGAAAAAGATTTTGAATATGTTTGTGAAACTATGCGGCTAAGCAATGGAGAGTTATTTCCTATTCCTGTAATTTTACCAATTAAAAAAAATGACTTAAGTAAAATAAAAATTGGTAAAGAAATTTTTTTATTTTATAAGGAAAAAAAAGTAGGGTCGTTGCATCTCAAAAGTATTTTTAAACCTGATTTTAATAACTATATTGAGGCATTATTTGGAACAAAAGATATTAATCACCCTGGTTACAAAATGCTTAAAAAAATGGGTGATTATTTTATAGGAGGTAAAATTAATTCATTCTTTGAAATTAAACACAGATACTCAAAATATTCCGTAAGTCCAAAAGAATCTATTAATAGGATAAAAAAGTTAGGATTTAAGACAGTAGCTGGATTTCAAACTAGAAATGTTCCCCATAGAGCTCACGAATATATTTTATTACAAGCCTTGTACGAAGTTGATGGATTATTGATACATCCTCTAATAGGGAAAAAAAAAATAGGTGATTTTTTACCGGAAGCTGTTATTAACAGTTATGAACACTTAATTAATAATGTTTATCCTAAAGAAAAAGTAATATTAGGGGCTCTAACAACTTATATGAGATATGCAGGCCCAAGAGAGGCTATATTTCATGCTTTGATAAGAAGGAACTATGGGTGTACTCATTTTTTAGTAGGAAGAGATCATGCTGGTGTTGGAAATTATTATGGACAGTATGAGGCTCAAAATTTATGTAAAAAGTATGAAAGAGAATTAAATATAAAAATTGTAAAAGTTAGGGGTCCTTTCTATTGTAGAAAGTGTAAAAAGATTACTAATGATAAGTTTTGCAATCACCCAGATAGTAGAATAGAAGTCAGTGGAACAAAAATTAGGAAAGCTTTAATAGACAATAAAAAAATAAAAGATATATTTATGAGAACAGAAATTATAGATTTATTAAAAAATAAAAAAATTTTTATAGATAAAAATGACTTTAAATAGCCAAAGAACTAAAATAGTAGCTACCATAGGTCCCAAAACAGCTAATCAAAATACTTTAAAAAAAATGTATTTTGCAGGAATGTCTGTAGCTAGACTAAACGGTTCGCATAATACTTTGATATGGCATAAAAATACAATAAAGTTAATAAAAAAATGTATTCCAGATTGCCCTATACTTTTGGATATCCCAGGAAAAAAAATCAGAACAGCAAAATTAGAATATGAACCGATATTTAATATTGGAGATCAATTAATCATCTCTACTGAAGAAGGACACAATGGAAAAAAGAAGATATCAATTACTAATAATCAATTACATAATTTTTTAAAAAAAGGAGATATCGTTTTTGCTGATGATGGAACTTTAAAGTTTACGGTTAAAAAAATAATTAAAAAAGATATATATTTAATAGCTAATACAAAAGGTAAATTAAAAAGCTCAAAAGGCATCAATGTTCCTCATGTCAGTTTAGGTGGAGAGTTAGTTACTACAAGGGATAAAAAAATGATTAAATTTGCTGTAGAAAATAAAGTAGATTTTATCGGTTTAAGCTTTATAGAGTCAGGAAAGCATTTAAGGAAAATTAGAAGTATTATTAAAGGAAGTATTCCCAAAATTGTTGCAAAAGTAGAAAATCAAGCTGGAATAAATAATTTAGAAGAAATCATAGAACAAACAGATTGTGTAATGATAGATCGAGGAGATTTATCTACAGAGACAAATATCGAAACATTAGCTATTAATCAAAAGAAAATAATTAAAGCATCTTTGAGAGCATCAAAACCAGTCATAGTAGCTACTGAAATGCTAGATAATATGATTTTAAATCCTTATCCGACTAAGGCGGAAGTTCTAGATATATCTAACTCTATTTTAGATGGAGCAACTGCAACAATGCTCTCAGGAGAAACTGCCGTAGGCAATTACCCATTAGATGCTTTGAAAGTAATGTCGAAAATAGCAAATTCTACTATAAACCATAAGGATCTATTTAATTTTAATAATTCTACTACTAATAATAAACTAGAAGATGGAACAGCCATAGCAATAAGGAATCTTTGCTTATATTTACCAATTACTAAAATAGTTGCGATAACAGTATCCGGTTTCGCGGCTAGAATAATTTCTAGCCAAATGATACCACAACCAATTCTGGCAGTAAGTAATAACAAAGATTTGGCCAGAGGGTTTAATATATTCGCAGGGTCTAAGGGGATTTTTTACAATACTAAATTTTATAAAAATAGTTTAGAACATATACCCAAGTGTATAAACTATCTATACAAAATAAAGGAAATTACAGCAAAGGATATGATATTGGTAACTGCTCTAGGATATCCTTCTTTAGGAAGAAGAATGAATCTTATTCAAACACATTATGTTAAAGATTTAATTAAAACATTTTCTTGGAAATAATGTTAATAAAATTATTTTTTTTTACTAAATATTTTTTATATTAAGATAATCACTTTATAATTTAATATTTTTCATCAGCGCCTCCGCTATTTTTAAATCCTCCGGATTATCTATATCAACTGATCTTATTTTAGGTAATATAATAAATTTAGATTTTTTATTAAAAAGAGGTTCTGAATTAAGTAAGATATCTTTTCTGCATAAATAAAATTGACCTGCATCATGGTAGGATTTTTTAAGATCCTGAGTTCTGGTTTTGTAGTGTTTTGGAAATAGCATTTTAAGCTTATTATTTTTATCTAGACTAAAGGCTCTCTCTTTTGGATGAATAAACTCTGTAGCAGCGAATACCACAGAATAATTATTACTTTCTGTTATTAGTCTACAAGCTTTTTTTATATCTTTTGAATCTATGAATATTGCTGTTGGATAAACTATCAGAACGAACTTTACTTTTCTTATATTTTTTTCATACCACATCAAAGCATGTTTTATAGCTTCAATAGGTAATACATAATCTCCAGATATATTTTTAGGTCTTTTGAAAGGAACATCTAATCCAAAGTTTTCTACAATATTAATAATTTTTAAGTCATCCGATGTAACAACAATTCTCTTTTTATCTATAATTTTTACAAGCTCTATTAAAGGCCAAATAATCATTGGCTTTCCGCAGACCTTGACTATATTTTTGTTAGGAATTCTTTTGCTTCCGCCTCTAGCTGGGATAATAACTAATAGTTCATCAAGAATATTTTTCATAAACCTCTTACTTTATCATAGCATAAATTTATAAAGGCACTAAACATATTGATTTTTTAAATATTTTAGTAAATTAGGCAAGCTTTTCTTTTAATAATTTACTTTCAAAAAAAGCAGCTGAATGCATTGACATATCTGATAGCCATTGCTTATTTTTATTAACAAAATAATCATCAATAATAAAAATTATTCTTCTAAAAATTTCTACTACAGCAGCATCTAGCAAATAGGATAATTTTAAATCATTATTTCCTGCAGCTAGCAGTCTGTTTAACTCTTTGATATACTTATTTAAGTATTCTTTCAAAGAAGAAATTTTTACTTTTTTATTTTTTAAAAAAATATGTCTAGAAATTTTAAATAGGTGAAAACCAATAGCAATTTCTGGATGAACTAAAAAACTTGAATCATGATCAATAATAGCTGCTGTTTTCTTAACATTATCAATAATGATATTATGTGGATGTAAATCAATATTTAAATAAAGTTTTTTATGCTCATCTTTTATATGTAAATTTAATTTATTAAGTTTAAGGTTTTCTAAAAAAAGTTTATTAATTTTTTTATGTAAAATTTTATTTTCTTTCAAGAGTGTTGAATACTTGGAGGCATACAGATTAAGAAAATTATTAGCTTTATTAATAGTCTCTTTATAGTCAAAACTTTCTTGATTAGATGGATCATTTATTTTAGATTGTAAAAAAATTTGCTCAGGAAGTCTTTCTACTAATATCTTTAAATGTTTAAATGACCCATTAAAATGATCGCCAATTATATAAGGCATTAGAGAATAGTATTTTGAATTGTTATAAACCTCTTCTAATATTAAAGAGTTATGAAAACTAGATTTTTTTTTTTCGCATAATATTATTTTGTTATTAAACTTATCTGTAATTAAAAATACCTTAGAATTTATTAATTTTGTATCACGTTCTTTTATTTCTTTTAGGCTAATTTTTTTTTCAAAAAGACAAAGAATTTTATGATTAATCCACTTTTCTTTGTCTTTGCTTATTTTTTTCCAGGATATTTTACTGTTAGAATATTTATCATTTTTAAAAAGAAGTTTTTCCATTAAATTGACTTAGATAAACCTCCATCTATTGAAATTGTTTGGCCAGTTATATAATTTGCTTTTTCTGAACAAAGAAATTCTACTAAGTAGGCAACTTCTTCTGGTTTTGCAAACCTTTGCATTGGTATAGATTTTTCTGCTTGCTTGATTTTATCATTCACTGATACTCCTTCAGTTTCTGCTATTTTTGAAAAAAGATTTTTTATTCGTCCTGTTAATACACCTCCTAAATTAATAGTATTAACTGTTACTCCCTTATCTGCTAATTCTAAAGATAGGGCTTTAGAATATGCAATTAACCCGGCCCTTATAGTTGCAGAAATTGACATTATTGCAGAAGGCTCTTTGCTCACTGTACTTCCTATATTAATAATTCTTCCCCAATTATTTTTTGTCATAAATGGAGTATACTTTTGAATTACATTCATAAATCCTACCATTCCAGAATTAAAATAGTTCTCTAATTCTTCTACGGTAATTTGTGAGGGTAATTTAGGGTTAGGCCCACCAGAATTATTAATAATAATACTAGGAGAAAGTATACTATTAGTTTTTAATAAATCATTGATATTTTTAATTAGATCAGAACTTTCTATGCCATTTGGCAATAGAAATACTTTTTCTGGACTATCAAATTTTTGCAAATATTTTTTTTCAAAATTTCTTGAAACCAAAATTAAATTATATTTATATTTATTAAATAACCTTGCAACTTCTAATCCCACTCCTTTGCTTGCTCCAGATATCAGTATTGTTTTATTATTGTTCATATATTATTTTTTTATTATAATCTAGATTTTGTATAAATGCCTTTTCAAATAATTCTGTATTCTTTAAATTAGGACTTATGAAATTTTCTATTTCTTGAATATAGCTTTTTTTTACAGCATTATCATTATTTTTATTGAGATCAAATAAGTTATCATATTTGTCTATTATTTTAACTAAAAAACAATCTTTATTTTTAATGATCATGGAATAATAGTTTTTAAGATATTTCATATTATTCTGTTTATTTCTATTTATTGTAAGAATTTTTATATTGTTTAAGAAGTCTTTTCCTAATAGCGTTATGATTTCTTTCTCTTTAAAATTTCCTACCTCTAGTATATTATGAAACAAAATAGTTATATAGAGTCGTGATAAAGAATTAGGAAAATATTTTTTGCAAAAAATAGCCATTCTTAGAGGATGACGAAGATATTGCTCTTTTCCTATACCTAAATGAGTTATTTTCTGATTAAAGTAAATATCTTTCAACTTTTTAGCAGAAAGGCTTTTTATATTTTTAAAAAAATTTTTCACTAAAATTAAATTCCATAATTCATGTAAATTTAAATCTTTCAATCTTTTTCTTGTTTCTAAATCCTGTAAAAAGGAACTCTTAATAGCTATATTTTTTACCATAGTAATAAATTAAACACTGTTAATATTATTATAATTGTATCATTTTATTGCAGAGATTACTTGTAAAACTGCTTAAGAATTCTAATTATAAGATAAATTTATGGAAAAAAACAAATACTATAGAAAACTTTGAGTTTAATTATTATCTAACCAAATATTTTAATAATAAGATTAAAAAGTATTGAAAAAACTTTTATAAAAAAAGTAGAATTATAATTTACGAAAGTTTGTTTTTTAGTTTCCTATGGGCTAAATCCCTGAGGTGCATTAGCCTAGGTTTATAAGTTAGTTCTGCTCTGTATGGGTCGCTATGTTCTAAAGTGCTAATCTTTAAATTATTTTTTATGCTATGATTCATAAAATAAATTATTCCTCTTTGACTACCTGTAACATAAACCTGTCCTATCCATTCATCTTCATTTATCATTTCATTTAAATCTATTCTTGAAACGCTCTTAGCATTTACCACAACAGATTTTTTTGCTTTCAATTCGTTTATTTCTATATAAAATTTTCCTTTCAAGTTATAGGGATTAATTATAACTGCAGAATAAGAGATATCTTGTTTTTTATTTATACTAACTGCAGGATAGCCATCAACCCAAAAACCGAACTCTTCCATTTGCATGATAACTCTTGGATTTCCATATTTTAAATTTCCACAACTTACAAAATTTTTTCTATCATTATTTATATACCATACATAAAAAGCTGGCATAATTGACGTAGTAAACCCTTTACCTGAAACCATATTAATCTGAGTTTCAATATAGCAATACTCTTTAGGTTTACAATTTGAGTCCCAAAAAAACTCAGATCCCTTTAATTTTGTCCAAGAACTATTCTCAAACTTTAATATATTCTTCGCTGTATGTGTAAGTTTTCCATCTTTAAAAATATTTCTTATTACTTCTAATTCTGCTTTTTTTCCTATAATAGTATCCTTAATTCTATTCATGGGTAATGTTTGAATAAATTTGGTACCATTTACAGGCCCTAAGTGTATAGTTGGTATAAAATAATTATAATACATTAGTAATTATATAACATTATAAGTGATCGACAGAAAATTTTTCAAACTTTTTATCAGCAATTACCAAGTAATGCTTTAAACCATTATTAGAGCTACACTCCATTAGACCATCACTATTATTTTTATAAAAATCATTAATTCTTACCAATCTAGAACCCATTCCTTTAATAGAAGACGCATATATTTTTTTAAAAGAATTAAACTTATTTGAAAATGAATTTAATTGATAGAAAGTTTTGTACTTGTAAGGGTTAATAATAAATAAATAATAATGATCATTATTTCTACTTCTGTAAAAATCTAAAAAAATTCTTTTAGAGGCTCCATCTTGGGTATGAACTGAAGCCATAGATTTTTTTGACTCATAAAAGAAATGTGGCCTAATTGAACCTCTTAACCCTTTTTCTAGACCTTTTCTAGAGACTTTTGCAAAGTATGTCTCTATTTCATTGCCAGAATTTTTAATGAATTCCTGAAAACATATTTTAAAATTATTGCTAGGATATATTTTTTTATTTAAAGAATTTATCTTTACACCATTTGAGTTAAATAAATCAATATTTATTTCATATGGAACTGATTTATCAATTAGTTTTAAGGGATAGTAGTTAGATATAACTAACCAGGTTTTTACAAAACTTGAACTTATTATTGGTAAATATCCATTTTGTATGACAAACCTATTTCCAAATAAAGAGTCTGCTAAATTCAAGACTTTTTTTTTCAATGATGGCAAGGTTTTATTTGTTAAACCTCTAAAATGTGATCCACTTTTTCCTCTAATTTTTAAATAAAATTCTTCGACGTTAGGCAAGCATGCACTACATTTCTTTCCTATATTATATTCATTACAGATATCATTTATATTATAATTAACATTTTTTTTTAAACTATCTTCAAATAATTCATGAGATATTCGTGAGCAATAACATAGAAGCCCGTCAAGATTTCTCTTAGGATAATCAATTTCTCTTAACTTACTTTTATTTTTATTTTTATTTTGTGGGCACATATTTATTTATAAGATCAGGATCAAAAAATACTAAATTTTTTTAATCTGTGCAAGATATAAAGATAATAAAAACAACTTAAAATTTTTTAAAGAATAATTAAATTGAAGTTTATTTAACACTATATCAATCTAAAATTATTGCTTAAAAATTTTTCAGTATAAAAGGATCTTTAAGCATTTCAGCTTTGAAATTTTTAGAATTTAGATTAACTTTTTTAGAAAAAAAAGTTTTTATGACTTCTTCATTAAAATCACATCTTTTGGTATATCTAATTTCATTAGATTTATCTTGATAAATAGGCTTTATTTTGAAAATAGATTTATCTTTAATTCTCTCCAAGACTGAATGAAATGCAGACTTTACAGTAGACATAGTGTATTCAAAGGGATTAGATTTTAAATTGGATAAGGCATGGTACAAAATAGGACCGCTATCCAAGCCTTTAGAAAGCATATGAATAGTAGCTCCTACAAGATGTGGGTTATTATCATAAAGAGCCCAAAAGTTACAATCTGTACCTCTATAATATGGAGATATTCCCATATGAATATTTATAGCCCTTTTTTGTAATAAATGATTAAGTAAATTATTTTTAATATAACTACTTCCGAAAACTATATAAATATCACTTTTTAAGAAATCAGAAATCATTGTCATAGAACATTTATTTAAATCCCCCCACAACATTGGAAATATTTTTATATTATTTGTGTTTTTTATATAAGTGTTTCCAAAAATATTAAGTTGGGCTTTATTTACACTTTGAAAATATAGTTTCATATTTTCAGAAACTTTATAGTGTCCAGGCAATATTCCAGGGAAAATGGTCCCTGTTTCTTGTATAACAAATAATTCTTCACAAACTTCTGATAATAAGTTAATCAGATAATTATGTCTGGTTTTATTAGAAGTAAATAAAGTAATTTTCACTTTTACATTCTTTTCATAATGTCTGCGTGATCTTGTCTTGCGATTTCCAAGAAAGAATTATTAATATTTTTCATGCCTCTATCTTGCTCAAGGTTCATAATTTGTTTAAATCCCATTTTAATTCCTAGTTCTTTTAATATTTCTAATGTATCATTATTATAACTACCACAAGGATGAGACATAAATTTTATTTCACTTCTACTTGTTTCTAGAATATCTGCTAATATTCCGATGCATTTTTCATATTCTATTTTTTGTAAATTATTAGGTAAACTCTCTAATAAAGTAGGATGACTGTGAGAATGCAACCCTATTGAGTGTCCCAAGGAGCTTAGTCGCTTTAAATCTTTTTTATCAAAAAAAAGTGTTTTATAGTATTTACTAGGGGAAAATTTTTTTTCTTTCATAATTATGTTCATAATTTTTTCATAGTTATTTTTTGAAAGAAATTTATCTCTTACTAGTCTAAATTTTATATCCTCTATGGAATAATATGGACATATTTTTTTTCTATTTATTATAAACTTTTCATTTTCATCAAAAAAAAATTTTAAATCCTTTCCTAAAACTTTATAAAAATAAAAATAGAAATCATCTATTTTCTCAAAACATATTGTTCTAAAATATCTATATACCTCTAAATTGTCAGGCTTACCATCAAAAATTGAGGTATAAATAAAAAAAAAGCTTTTTATTTTAAGGTCTTCTAAAACTGGCAATGCTACATCAATTTGGCATTTTATTGCATCATCAAATGTAAAACAGACCTCTCTATTATTGAGTTTTTTATTATAATATTTTTCGTAGAAAACTTCTGCATCAATAATATTTTTTCTGCCAATAAATTTTACTAAAGATGATAAATCATCTGAAGAAATTGATCCTTGGCTTTTAACATGTAATTTTTCATCATGAAAATGATGAAACATTATACCATGAAAAAAATTATTAGTATTATTAAAATACATTTTTTTTTGGATAACCTAGATCAAAAAGAGTGTTCTTTAAAAACAGACCCATGCTTATTTGCAATTTCTGAATAGCATAAAAATCTCCCATATTGACTAAAAATAGAAAAGTATCCAAAACTAGTTTTTTTGATATTTTTAAGATCAGAAAAAATATTTTTTATATCTACGCCTTCTTCAAAATTTTTGAGGGATGATAATTTAACATATTTTTTATTAAGTATTTTTTTATTATTTGCAGCATAAATATTTATTACTAATTCTTTAAAATGTTGTTTATTTTTATCTAAATTTTTTAAATTTGATATAATTAATTTTGTTTTCATTTCTTCTCCAAAGGCACAAATTCCCCAATGAAAACGTTTCATTGGCTCTATACTTGTAATGGCACTGAAAGCTACTTCATTTGGAATTCTTTTTTTATTATTTTGACTTATAATTCCTAATTGTAACCTTGTAGGAAGTTTTCCTTTATTTGCAGTAAAGTTAATTTCACTACATTTTTTATTAACAGGCACCTCAATAATTTTTTGAGGAGTACCTATTTCAAAAAGCTTTCTGCCTAATCTTGCAGTATATTTTCCTTTTGCTATGTGAGGATAAATTATGAACTTAGAATTATTATTCACTTTTCCTGGATAAGGTTTAAGAGATTTATCATCTTTGTCAAGATAGTCATCACACCCAATTTCTTTATAATTAAAGTTTGAGTGAGTAACTTGCATATCAGCTCCATCTTGAGTGCTTTTATTTCCTATAAGCATCCTTGCAAAAGAACCATTAACTTTATGTTTACAACTTACAGTTCCTATATCATTATCCAAGAATCCAACAATATTATCTACATGATCTTTAATAATAATTTTAGTGGTAGCATATGGCTTCATAGCAGGAAGCTGTATATTTTTTATTAAAATCCGATTTTTTTTATTTTGAATTTTAAGTTGTATTTCTTGTTTCGGTTGTATTTTTGATCCGTTATGAAATACGCAAAAACTTTCTATTAGACTATTGTCTCTAATAGTCCATGAACCTTCACAACCGTCACTTAACTCTTCTCCATTATTATAATAAGTTCTTGAATATGAATGGACTCCTGATATCCCATATTTTGTTTTATAAATTGCAACGATAGCAGCATAAGGAACTCTTAAATTATTTTTAGAAATTATTTTAATTTCAACAGAGCCAGAGCCATTTCTACCATTTAAAGGAGAGTAGTTTTTTACATAACCTTTAGTAAAATTCAAATATTCTTTTTTTAACAGACTACCGTTCATTGAGTAGGTTTTAACTTCTATATCAACATTTGCATTATTTTTTATTTTCCAGTAATCCAAGAAAGATATGGTTGTCTTCATATCAGAACTATTCTCAAACCATAAGGTAGATGAAGACACATAACATTCAAAGCTTTTTGTTACTCCTGGAGTTTCTTTAAATTTATTAATCATTATAATTACTATCTATTACAAGTTTAAAAATATATTATAAGCTTTAAATATTTTTTTACAATAACTGTGAGTATTTTTCTAAATAATTATTAATTGCTATAAATTTATGATAGCCTTTTAATTTAAAATGTAAGTAAAATAAATAAAAATGATGAGCAAAAAAATATATAAAAAATTTGATAAACCAGTATTTGTGAACAATAGAAACTTTCAAAAAGATGCTCCTTTAACTCAAGATTTATTAAAATTACAGGATCAAATAGCCAGTAAATTTCCCGTTAATAAAAAAAATTTAGTTAATAAAAGTAGTTTAATAAATAAAGTAAAATGCCTAGCCTGCAATGCTTCAAAAAGTGAACAACTTTTTGTTAAGCATGGCTTCAAATATGTAGAGTGCAGCAATTGTGGTCATGTTTATGTTGAAAATTTACTAAAAGAAGATGTCCTTTTAAGGTATTATTCTGAAAGTCATATGGAAGAACTAAATAATCAAGTTCAAAAAGATAAGAAAAGATCCTTGTATTGGGATAAACTGTATTTAAAGTACATTGATTTATTTAATAATTACTTAGGTGTAAGAAGAGTTCTAGATATTGGTACTGGAGCAGGAAATTTTTTAAAATTATGTAAAAGAAAAAAAATAGATGATATTTATGGACTAGACTTTTCTGCTAAATCTAAGGAAGACGTTAATAAAATTATACCTAAGGAGAATTATATATTTAGAGTTCCTATAAAAGAGCTTCCCAAACTTAAAATCAAACCATTTGATATGATTACTATGTGGGGAGTTCTTGAACATTTATCAAACCCACTAAGAGACTTTAGAGCTTTGAACAAAATAATTAAAAGAAAAGGTTATTGTTTTGCTCTTTTTCCTAATTTAAAAAGTAAAGCTTATGAAATGATGGGAGTTACCACACCAACTATATCACCTACCGAACACATTAGTTTCTTTTCTATGAAAAGTCTTGCCGTTTTAGCAAAAAAATCAGGATTTAAGATAGAGTATGTTTTTAATGAATTACCGGTTATAGATCTCATGTATCCACATTGTACGTACTCAAAAGAATTTGTTGATGAAATAATCAAGTCAAAAAAAACTTACTACTGGGCATGTTTGTTTAGAAAGCTTTAAAATTAAATTCTTATACTGCAAAGTTGTTACCAGTTGAGAGATTTGAACTCCCGATCCACTGATTATAAATGATAAGTCTAAAACAAATTATAATCAGCTTCAAAATATATCTAAACCATTGTATTTATAATATTAATTAATAAAATCTGTATTACTAGAAAATTATAAATATATCATTCAGAATACACATATACTTCATTTATTTTGATATATCATTGATTAGTAGAGCATCAAAAGAGAATTTAAAACATATCTAAACTATTTATAATAGTAGCATTAAAATTATTAAAATTTATATTTAAACAGCTATCGTATTTATAGGTAGTTATAATTTTTATTAGAAAGTAATCTTTATTATGACCATGAAGAAGTAATTCAATTTTATGCTGTAGCATTTATAATAACATTTGTAGCAAAGAATTTTAGAATATCTTAAAAATATCCAAAGATAAAAAAGTAAATTAGAATATTAAAATAAAGAGTGAGCATAAGAAGAGGAATGTATTAATATATAATATCAATATTGAGAGCATAATGTCTCAATCTGATAATAACTTTTAGAGCCGAACTCGTAAAATATTGTGCTTGGATCGTTTGTTAAATCGTTCTCTAGTACTTTTTTACCACCTCCCATTTTTTTTTCATAGAAACTATTTTTTAAAACTATGGCCATGAAGGTATCACAATGAATAGTGAAAGAAGATATTACAGAATTCATGTTATCGAATTGTATAAATAAACAAGAAAAATCAGAATAAACATCTCCTTTATATATTTTGTACTGTTTGTAAAAGTTAATTAATTGATTTAAATATAACTTGCTGCCAGCTCTTTTTATTGACTCTTTATCATAAAATATATGCCCCCCAACACTTTCCCCAAAATTAATTCTTTTATTAGAGCCAGAATATCCTTTTTTGTATTCTTTAAATTGAGTCCATTCGGCAAAGCTAAAAAATGAGTAAAAAAATAAAATTATTACAGTTGTAAATTTAAACATTTTTATATTTTATGGTAATCAAATAAAATATAAACTACTTTATTTTGATAAGATAGAGTAATACAATACTAAAGAAAGAAGTTATGAAATTTAGTTTTTTAATATTTATATATTTTTTATAACAATTGGTTATTCTCAGACGGTTTGCATTGAATCTTATGGATAAAACTTTCATAAATGTGTGCCAGCTATAAACACTGATTGATTTATTTTGCTAATTATTCTGTATTACCTGAAATAGATAAGTCTTAAAATTCTTTAAAGGTTTTATTATCTATGATTGAGATAATAATTTTCAGGGCACCTTCTTTTATATAAGTAAAATCTATAATTGAATTTCTAAATGCTTTCACTACTAAGAATACATAGGCTTTTAAAAATATTTAAATACTGCACTGCTATGCAATAATACATGATATTTCATATTTTTTCCTGTAGAGATTTTAGGTTCAATCTCTTTAAGTTTTGATTTTCTGAAAATTATGGTGCCGGATGACGGATTTGAACCGCCGACCCACTGATTACAAATCAGTTGCTCTACCGACTGAGCTAATCCGGCAATAGTGAAAATATTAAAGCAAAAAAAATATATTTCAAAGCAAATTTATAGGTATACTAATGTAATATTTTAAAAAAATAAACCTAAATTATACTAATAATAAATAACTAAAATATTTTAAAATAATTTCATTTAAAAAACTTTTTTATCTGAAAGATATTTCTTTTTTAAATCTTTAAATAAAATATTTGCAACTTCATGCAAACTCTCTGGAATTTGAGAAATAGAGTTTGCTAAAGGAGACAAACTATTATAATCCTTTACATCTAAAAATTTTTTTAAATATGCAGCGTAAAATTTAGCTCCTTCTAATATAGAATTTTTATTTGGAAATTCATTTTTTTCCAATTTTTGAAAAATATCTCTTAGACTCGTAAAGTTATCCACAATAAAAACATGATTCAAAATATTAAATTCGTTATATTTTGAAAATGAAATAACAGGAACCCCCATAACAGTAGCTTCCCACGCAGAGGAGCCAGTTATGCATGCAACTGCCTTGCATTTTTTTATTAGATCTAAACCCCTCTCTTTTGGATCCGCAAATATAATATTTTTATGCTGGCTGATTTGTCTATAGAAATCTATGGGTCTTCTTCCTAAAGCAAGCAAATGCTCTTTAACAACAATCCGATAATCTGCTGGCAAATCTCTGGCCAGAATATTTAGCGCAGAAAGCTGAAAAAAAAAGTCTTTGGCTGTACCATGTATTGCCTCCTCAGGTTCAGTTAGCAAAGGAAAGAAAATGAATTTTTTATTTTCCATTTTTTCGTAATTGGTTTTTGTATAACTAAGATATTCAAAGTAACTTTTTCTATATTTCCATAAATAAAAAACTTCATCTGTAATATATGAGTTTTTAGATTTTTCATAACCTCTTAATTTTCCGTAAATTAGTTGTAAAGTTCTGAAAATAGTTTTTTTTACAATACTATTTATCCCAAGATTTTTTATAAGAACTTTTCTTTGATCTAAGTGAGATTGATAAGGGGTTTTAAGAAAGTATTTTTCAAGAGATAACGGTTTGGCTTCTTTTAATTCTTGCCTACTTACTCTAGGATTTATTCCCATCACGGATGTCCATGCATAAGTATTTTTAAATCTTCCAGCAAATAATCTCAAAGATTTTGTATTATTTTTTAATGCAATTTCGTGAGCGTAATGTGGAATATTAATGGCTAATTTAACTTTATTATCTTTAAATAAATTTTCCCAAAAATTAATCTTATTTAAAGCTGTATCCATAAAAACTTTATGACTTCCCTCTTGATGGGCTCTATTTCTAGGGTGTCTTACACCCCCCGAAGAAAAAAACCCTCTCCCTATAACTCTATGATTGAAAAATAATCTGTAAATTGAACAGCCATATTTTTTTTCAAACTTAACCGCCATTTCTTCTATATCAGGGCTTATTTTTTTTCCTTTCCCAGTAGAATGATCATTGCTATATGTATATGTCTTATCAAAAATATTTGGAAAATTTTGGTTGTAATAAATCTCATCTTTTTTTGTTTTGACTAAAAATATAACCTTTAACCTAAGTTTTTCTTTAATAAACTTTGCTAAGAGTGGTTCAAAGTTTTTTGACAATTGATGAGTGCTGATTACAGCAAAACCCAAATTTTCTTTTTTACTCATATAACTAGTATCCTAATTTAATTAAATTTTGATTATTTATTTCACATATAGCAAAAAATATAAAGAAAAGAATCTTCTTAATTAAGAAATGTGATACTAAAAATTTTATATGTATACTATAATTAAATATTCAAAATGTTATTATTTATTTTCAGAAAGTTTAATTTTAATGGAAAATTTATACTCTATAAAAAAAATTAAGAATTCTCAGGACAGAAAAAAAGTAAAATCATTTCTTTTTTTATATTTTCTGATACCTTTGGCATGGCCATTTACTTGGATATTAATTAAATTAAATATCAGTGCTAATCAGGTAACATCTTCTAGAATAATACTTATATTTATAGCATACATTATAATAATATTAGACCATAGTATTACAGGATATATATTAATTTATTTTACATTGCTTATGGATAATATAGATGGCCAAATTTCCAGAGTTACGAACTCCGGAAGCTACTACGGAAAGTACATGGACGGATGGACTGATTGCTTATTTGAAATTACTTTTCCTATTACTTTGGGGTATTACATATATACCAAAACAGGAGATTACCAAATTTTTTCTATAGGTTTGTTTGCTGGTCTTTTCTACGGGCTTTTTTATCTAACACTATTAAGATACGCAATTTTTAAGAAAAATGAAAAAAAACACGAATTTAATGGTTATAAGAAAAAAATATTATATTATCTAGAAAATCATATTAGTGAAAATCTATTTGATATAAAATATACTTTATTCCCTATACTAGCTTTTTTTTCTATGGAAGAACTATATTTAAAAGCATTAATGATATTTAATTTAACATTATTTATTTTATTCTCTATTAAAAAATTCTACGTCGGCTTTTACTTGCTTAATGTACATAAGACAAGTTCCACTCAAAACAGAAACTACAAAGCTTAAGAAAAAATAAGAAGCGTATAAAAAAATATTTTAATTTATTTATCAATTAAATTTTTTTTATTGCTAATATTATTTCAATTAATTTATTATAAGTAGTAAATTTTAATCTAATAGTTATAATAAATGTAAAAAAGTTGCTTAAGTACTTGATATTGATTTTTAAATTTATTTAATGTAAGTTAATTTTTTAAGGATTATTAGATGAAAAGATTATTCTCAGCACCAACTGTAGTTAATTTAGAAATAACTGAAATTTGTAATGTTAAATGCAGACATTGCTATAACTTCTGGAGAGATGAAAGTATTGGACAAAATTCATTAGACGAGAAGAAATTTGATAAATTAATAGATAGAATAATAGAAGCTGGCGTATTCCATGTTATACTAACAGGCGGTGAGCCAATGGCAAAGTTTCCTCTCTTAGTTCATGGTTTTACTAGGTTAAGAGATGCAAACATATCATTTAGTTGCAATTCTAACCTTATGTTATGTACCGATGAAAGAGCCAAAACTCTAGCGTCACTCGGTTTAGACCACATTTTAACAAGTCTTCCATCAAGAGAGCCTACAGTTAATGATTTTATTATGGGTAAAGAAGGATCATTCAATAGAATAATGAAAGGAATAGAAAACGCTACTAATAATGGAATTAGAGTTAGTGCAAACATGGTTGTATCTAAAAGTACTTATAATGATGTTTATGAAACTGCAAAGTTAGCAGCCAGCAAAGGCTGCCAGAAAATTTTTACAACTAGAATGGTTCCACCAACTTACAGTCATGGAAAAGTTGATGAACAAGATATTCCCACTCCTGAACAAACTAAAATAGCATTAGATCAGGCTATACAAGCAAAGAAAGACTTTGGTATTATGATAGGATCGTTAGTTAGTTATCCTCTTTGCTTCCTAGGTGACTTAGAAAAATATGCAGATTTTGTAGGTAGAGGTTGTCCTGGACAATCTGGACATATCATGTCTATTAATGCTACAGGAGAAACTCATTCTTGCACACATGAAGCTAAGGGGTATGGAAGTGTATTTGATAGGCCAATATCTGAGATCTACCAACAAAAGGAAATGAAAAAATGGAGAACATCTTACCATTTTGATGGTTGTAAGGGCTGCGATTACATAGATGTTTGTGAATCTGGATGTAGAATGACTGCCCAAGCATACACAGGAGAGCATTCTGGTAAGGATCCTTTATATTTAGGACCCCATGTTTTTGAAAAACACGTAAAGCTAGTAGAAGATGATGGATTTTCTTCTAAAATTAAAAATGGTATGGAATTTTGTGCCCCTGGTAGATTACGATTTAGGAAGGAAGATGGTTTTTATCTAGTTAATGCACGATGGGCCAATACTATGCCACTTGACAATGAAATAGCCGAATTTTTGATTAAATATCAAAAATCAGGGGAAAGTTTTACCTTGGAGGACTTTGGTGAAAGCAAAATGGGTTTGTTAGCAAACCTATATTATAAAGATTATGTGATAGACAAGTCTGAGCAGGATATTGGGGAAAGAGCACTTAAAGGATTGGGACTAAACTTGGATGCTTTACCAAGCAAAAGATTACAGATTGCATAAATTTTTTGTCAGTTAATTATATGGATTTCGAAGATCATTTTCACTACGAAAACAACTTTTATATAACAGCCCCTGTAAAGAGATTTAGCAAATTTATTACTCATTTAGATTTATTTAGACGTATCTCAAATATTAGGGGAGAAATTGTAGAGTGTGGGGTTTTTAAAGGTAATTCTTTGATGAGATGGATAAAATTCAGATCTTTGTTAGAAAATAGTTTTTCTAGAAAAATTTATGGGTTTGACACTTTTGGAAAATTTCCAGATGCTTCATTGGAGGAAGAAAGAAGAAAAAGAAATGAATTTATTAATGAAGCAGGAAATGAAAGTGTTAAAAAAAAAGAATTTCAAGAATATTTAGAAAAGCTTAACTTGAAAGAAAATGTTTACTTAATAGAGGGTGATATCAATAATACGGTACCAGATTTTATAAGTAAAAATAATGAAATAAGAATATCCTTGCTTCACATAGATGTAGACCTTTATGAACCTACTAAAGTATGTATTGAAAATTTTTATCCTCATGTTGCAAGAGGCGGTATAATTATATTAGATGATTATGGAGCTTTTCCAGGAGCAAATAAAGCTGTAGAAGAGTTTATAGAAAATAAAAACTTCAAGGTTGAACAATTAAGGTATTCAAACTCTATTTCTTTCATAACTAAAAACTGAAGCTTTATGTCTTTAAGAAATAATGTATTACACGGTTTACCAGAACATGTTCAGTTTTGTAAAAAATGCGTAATGTCTAATCAAAGACCTAATTCTGTAGTTGAATTTAAGAATACCGGAAAAACTATAAAACCTACAATTTTTTTTGACGAAGACCAAATATGTAGTGCTTGTAAATATAAAGAAATAAAGCGTAAGGAAATTGATTGGAAAGAGCGCGAACATGAATTGAAAGTTCTATGTGACAAATTCAGAAGTAAAAACGGTTCTTACGATGTTATAATACCTGGCAGTGGTGGAAAAGATAGCATCATGGTTAGTCATCTCTTAAAAAATAAATATAATATGAATCCTCTAACTGTAACTTGGGCGCCGCATACATATACAGAAATTGGTTGGAAAAATTTTCAAACTTGGATTAACTCAGGTTTTGATAATTTATTAAATACTCCTAACGGACATGTGCATCGTTTATTAACTACTATTGCATTCAAAAATCTTTGCCATCCCTTTCAACCGTTTATAATTGGACAAAGAATGACAGGACCAAAATTTGCCGCATTATATAAAATACCTTTTGTTGCATATGGAGAACATCCAGCAGAGTATGGGGATAGATTAGATGAAGCTTTTGATCCAAAAATGAAAGAGAAGTATTTTATTCTTGAAAATGACTTAGATAATTTAGTTTTAGGAGGAATTCCTGCAAAGAAAATTATTATGGATAATAATTTAAAAAAATCTGACATGAATCCTTATATTCCTGTAGAACCTAGGCTGCTGAAAGAAATTAATGTGGAGGTACATCATATTAGCTATTATATGAATTGGGACCCTCAAGAAAATTATTACTATGCAGTTGAAAAAGCCGGTTTTAAATCTAATACCGAAAGAACACAAGGAACTTATTCTAAATACAGTTCAATAGATGATAAACTTGATCCTTTACATTATTTTACTACTTTGATTAAGTTTGGAATAGGTAGAACTACATATGATGCTGCACAAGAAATTAGAAATGAGAAAATTGATAGAAAAGAGGGAATAGCATTAGTTAAAAAGTTTGATCAAGAATTTCCTGATAAATTTTTTACAGAAATGCTAAGCTATATGAGTATTTCAAAAGAAGAGTTTTGGGACGTTATTAATAGAAATAGATCTCCACATTTGTGGAAGCATGAAAAAGACGAATGGAAATTGATTCACCAAGTTAATTAATTTATTAGTTACTTTAATAAAATGCATAATATTAGAATAATAGCACGATTAGATATTAAAGGTGATAAAGTAGTAAAAGGAATAAATCTAGAGGGAATTAGAAAAATAGGAAATCCCAAAGAGATAGCACTAAATTATTATACGCAAGGAATTGACGAAATAATATACATGGATGTAGTCGCATCTTTATATGAAAGAAACACCATTACAAAATTTATCAAAGATGCAGCTTCCAAGATTTTTGTACCATTAACTGTAGGTGGCGGAATAAGATCTTTAAATGATATTAGAAATGTTTTAAATAATGGTGCAGATAAAGTAGCAATAAACACAGCAGCAATTAAAAACCCTAATTTTATTAAGGAAGCTTCTAATGCCATAGGTAGTCAATCAATAGTAGTTTCTATTGAGGCAAAAAAGCACACTAATTATTGGGAAGCATATTATGATAACGGAAGAGAGAAGTCTGGGCTAGATGTCATAAATTGGGCTCAAAAAGCTCAGGAGCTTGGAGCAGGAGAGTTATTAATTACTTCGGTAGATAAGGAAGGACTAGAGAAAGGAATGGATATTGATTTATTAGTTGCAATTAGAGATAAAATTAAAATACCAATAATTTTTAGTGGTGGGGTAGGAAATATTGAACATGTTAATGAGACAGCTCCCTATGCTGACGCAATTGCAGTAGCGAGCCTCTTCCATTACAATAAAGAAAAAATTAATGAATTTAAGAAAAAGTTAATAAAAAAAGGAATTGAAGTAAGAATATAACTTTCGTGATATGAAGAATTTATGAGTGATATAGTAATCTTAGATTATGGTTATGGTAATTTATTTTCTATAAAATCCTCTCTCAATGAGTTAGGTATATCTGCATTATGTACAAAGCAATTTGATAAAATCATTAATGCAAAATTAATAATTTTACCTGGTGTAGGTTCTTTTTATCAAGCTATGAAAGCTGTAGAAAAACTCCATTTAGATACAGCAATTAAGAAAGCATTAAAAAAAAAATCTAAAATCTTAGGTATTTGCTTAGGATACCAAATGTTGTTTGAGCAGAGTGAAGAGTTTGGAATAAACAAAGGGTTGGGATTAATTAAAGGAAAAGTTATTAGTCTTAACAAAATAAATAAATCTCGCAATAGGATTCCAAATGTAGGATGGAGGCCTATTTTAATTAATAAAAATAATAATATATTAGCAGAGTCTTTTAATGGGAAAATGGTTTATTTTGTTCATTCATTTGTTCCTCGAGCTACTGTAGAGAAAGAGGTAAGTTCTTTCATAAAGTTTGGCGGAACCAAAATACATTCTTCAATTCATACTAACAACATAGTTGGGTTTCAATTTCACCCAGAAAAAAGTGGTAATGTTGGGCTGCAAATTCTAAAAGATACAATTGACTATTTAATTTGAAAAAGCCTATTCAATGTAAGTTTTAGTTTTTTTTATAGAAATTAAATTCTATTATAGATTTTATCAAACACTATTGCAGCAGTATTTGATACATTTAAACTTAATTTCTGTTCTTTAGTATTAATCTTTACAAGAAGATCGCAATTCTCCTTTATTATTCTTCTTATTCCTTTTCCTTCTGAACCTAAAAAAAATAAAAGCCTTCTTTCTTTTCCATATTGCTTAATAAATTGGTTAAGGTTTATTTTAGCACTATAGTCTAATCCTACTACCCACCATCCGCTTTTTTTAAATTCCTTTATTATTTGCAATACATTATTTCCATAGAGTGTCTTAATTTTTTCGTAAGCACCAGACGCAGCATTTAGTAAAGAGTTGGTTTCTATTGGGTTCTTATTTAACGAGGTTAAAATAAAACTAAAATTAAACATATAAGCTGATCTATAAATGGCACCAACATTTTGTGGGTCATTTAGGTTATCCAAGTACACACCATAAGAAATATTATTATTTTGCTTAAAAATACTACGGTAATTATTTGGTTGAAGTTTTTGTGCTTTAAGTAAAATCCCTTGATGTTTTATTTTAGTTCCAAGCATTGAATCAATTATGTTTTTAGAGGTTTTTTGCATAATTAATTTTGGGCGATAATTTTTAATTATATCTATTATTTTCTTTTCAAACTCAATATTTTTGTGCTCAAAAAACACCTCTGCTATAAACCTATTTCTATTTTCTAAAGCAGCAAATGCTGCATGCTTGCCATATATATAAATATAATTATTTTTTTTAATAAATTTTTCTTTTTTCATTTAATTAATTAATTTATTAATTTCCAATAAAATTATTTAAATTGCATATAAAAATAACCTTGATATAAAACTTAGCATAGAAGTAAAGTGAATACTTTAAAAGCTAAAAACTAAAAGTTTATAAAAATAATTGATTTTTTTTTAAATAAAGATAAGTATACTATTGTTTTGGTTAAACAAAAAATTTTTTTGTAATTATACTTTCTTATGTCAAATGCAACAAAACTATTAAGTTTTTATTTAGAAATTAATTAAGTCCCTATGGGGGAAACTTGTGTATGTGAGTTGAAGTGAGCTAGTAAAAGATGAGTAAGAAGCCGTATTTTAAAATTGATAATAGACATGTCGGGGAAGAGTATCCTCCCTTGATAATCCCAGAAATAGGTATTAATCACAATGGAAGTCTTAAAAAAGCATTAGCAATGATTGATGCTGCTAAAAAGTCTCATGCTGAAATAGTAAAGTTTCAAACACATATTCTTGAAAAAGAAATGATTAAGACAGAAATTAAACCAGGAAATTCAAAAAATAAAATTTGGGATATAATTAAAAAAGCCGAATTGTCTTTCAATGAAGAAAAAAAAACCCAAAACCATTGTAAGAAAAAAAAAATTATTTATATGTCTACACCTTTTTCAAGAGAAGCATCAGATAGATTAGAGGAAATGAATGTACCTTGCTTTAAAATTGGATCTGGAGAATGTAATAATTTACCTCTAATTGAACATATTTCTAGAAAGAAAAAACCTATTATTCTTTCAACAGGAATGAATAATCTCCAAAGCATAAAAGCTACAGTGAAAATAATAAATAAATACGATTGTCCATTAGCAATTTTGCATTGTACTAGCATGTATCCTACTCCATACAATAAAGTAAGGTTAGGAGCTATTAGTCAATTAAAAAAAATTTTTCCTTATGCAGTGATTGGGTTATCTGATCACTCTTTAGGAATAGCCACTAGCTTAGGTTCTGTCAGTTTAGGTGCTAGCATAATAGAGAAGCATTTTACTTTAAATACAAAATGGAGTGGGCCAGATAATATAATTTCTATTACCCCAAATATTTTGAAGAGACTAATAACAGAGTCAAAGAGTATATGGGAGTCCTTAGAAGAAGACTTTTCTGTTTTGAAAGAGGAAAAGCCAGTAATTAATTTTGCTTACGCATCTGTAGTAGCTATAAAAGAAATAAAAAAAAATGAAATTTTCAACCATAACAATATATGGGTAAAAAGGCCAGGGAATGGTAAAATTCTATCTAAGGACTTTAAAAAAGTTTTAGGAAAAAGAGCAAAGAGAAATATTCCAATTAATAAACAGATTTCTCCTTTAGATATTTATAANTATTGAATTGGAAAGTAAAATNACNAAAAAAAAAAAAATATTATTTTTTTCTGGAAACAGAGCAGAATATTCTCTTATTTTACCAGTTGTAAAGGAGTTAGAACAATATAGAGATATTAATTGTTCTATGATTTTAAGTGGAAATCATTTAGAAAAAAAATTTGGAGAAACTATAAATGAGGTCTTAGCAGATAACATAAAAAATATAATTAAATTAGATATATCAAATAATTATAAGCAACCAGCAAATATGGCAATATCAATTTCAATTGTCATAAAAAAGCTTACAGGTGTTATTCAAAAAATAAAACCTGACATTCTAGTTGTCTATGGAGATAGATTTGAAACATTAGGTGCTACAGTAGCAGGACATGAAAATAATATTATAGTAGCACATATTGAAGGTGGAGATATTACACATGGTGGCACACACGATGACAACATTAGACATGCCATAACTAAACTATCTCATTTACATTTTACAACCAATATATTTTCTTATCGACGAGTAGTTGCTTTAGGTGAACAAAGATGGAGAGTAAAATTAGCAGGCTTTACAGCTATAGATCTTATAAAAAGAAAAGATTTTACTTGTAATAATAAAATTATAAGCAAGTACAATTTGGCAAAAGATAAGCCATTGCTCTTGTTAACAATGCACCCATTAAGTTTTAGTCTAAGGGATACAAAAAAAGAGATAGATGCTACTTTAAATGGAATTCAAAAGCTTTTTAAAGTTTTTAAGGTTGATTGTATTATCACTTATCCTAATAATGATGCAGGAAGCCAATATATTATTAAAAAAATAAAAAATTTTAAATCTAATAATAAAAATATTTTTTTAACTAAATCATTGGGCAGAAAGGATTATTGGGGAGTGATGAATTTGATTAAATCTAAATTTAAAGTAATTTGTATTGGGAATTCTTCTTCTGGAATTAAAGAGTCTGCTGCATTCTCATGCCCTACTATAAATGTAGGAAATAGACAAAAAGGAAGAGTAGCTCCAAAAAATATTATACATTGTCCAGCAGATAGCAAAATAATTTTTAATAAAATTACAAAAATTTTAAAAAATGATGATTTCTATAAAAAATGTAAAAAAATCAATAACCCTTATGGAAAAGGAAATGCCGGTAAAAAAATAGCATCATACCTTGCAAACTTAAAGATAGACCAAAGTATAATCATAAAAAAAACACATATTTAGTATTCAAATGTTAAAAAAATCACTTATAATTATTCTAGCTAGAAAAGGATCACGAAGGCTGAAAAATAAGAATATTCTTTTGTTTAATAAAAAGCCATTAGTTTGTTGGACAATTGAGCAGGCGATAAGAATAAAAAATATTACAAATAATATTATAGTGAGCACAGATAGCTTAGATATTCTAAAATATAAAAAAAAATATAATGATGTTAAATTTGTAAAAAGACCTAAATATTTAAGTACAAATTCTTCTACTTCATTTGATGCAATAAAGCATATTTGTAAAAAGTTTAAATATTCTGGAAATATTATTTTATTGCAACCAACTTCTCCACTCAGGAGAGATGAGGATATTATTGAAATACATAAATTACTTAATAAAGGCTATAGCCCTATTTTTAGTGTTTGCAAATCACCCCATAGTTCTTCATTAATGTGCTACTTTGAGCCTAAAAAAATTTTTAAACCAATTAATAATAAAAAAAGAGAAATATATTTTCCAAATGGTGCTATTTATGCAGCAGACACTAACTGGATAAATATTAATGATACTTTTTACAGCAAAGACGCCTATATTTATAGTATGAAAGAGGAAGACTCTATTGATATTGATTTAAGACACCATTTTGTAATGGCTGAAGCATTATTTAAAATAAAAAATAAATAATTATCTGTAATAACTTATAATTAATTCTTTTCTTTATTAAATACGCATTGTAATATAAATTATTCAATTGCTTAATAATACATTGCGAGACTAATTTTATCATAAAAATTATAGTGAGTTTCTTTGAAAAAAATTACCAAATTAGATAATTTTATTTTTTATCATAAGGATAGTGTTTTTAAGGCTATGGAAAAACTTAATAATAAAGATGTATCTTTTTTAGTAATAATAAATAGACGACAAGAATTATTAGGAACTATCACTGATGGAGATATTAGAAGACATATTTTAAAAGGAAAAAGCCTCAATGAAAGTATTGAAATAGCTATGAAAAAAAAACCAGTATATAGCTATATTCATGAAGAAAATATTCATAAAAAGAAATTACTTTCAATTCCGTCAATCATTAAATTTTTACCGGTTATAACTAAGGCTAAGAAAGTAAAATATATATTATTATACGAAAAAGATGAAATTAATTATATTGCTTTGGTAATGGCTGGCGGATTTGGAAAAAGATTGGGTAATAAGACAAAAAAAATACCTAAACCCTTGCTTAAGGTTGGTAATAAAGCAATATTGGATTTAATATTGAAAAAAATACATTATGCAGGGCTTAAAAAAATTTATATATCAACGCATTATTTACATCAAAAAATTCAAGACCATATTAAAAAAAAATATAAAAAAAATGATATAAGAATAATTTATGAAAAGTCTCCTATGGGTACAGCAGGATGTATAAGTATGATTAATGATACTTTTGAAAATCTCATAGTTATAAATGGTGATGTTGTTTCTAATATTGATATAAAATCATTGTTGACATACCATCACGACAGTAAAAATGATATCACACTAACTGTTGCAAAATATAGTTACAAAATACCCTTTGGACTAGTCGAGCTAAATAAATCTTATCAACTAGTAAATATTAAAGAGAAGCCTGAAATACACTTTAATGTTGTAAGCGGTATATATTGTATTAAGAAAAGTATTTGTAATCTAGTAGGAAATGAATATCTGGATATGACTACTCTAATTTCAAATACAATTAAATTAAATAAAAAAATTGGTGTTTTTCCTATTCATGAGTACTGGAAAGATGTAGGTAATGCTGACGATTTAATTAAAGCAAAAAATGATTTTCTATAATAAGATTAGCTATTTATTAGTTATTTGTAATTAAATGAAAATAGAATTAATATTATCTACAAATAAGTTAAAACAATTTCTATATTATATAAGTGCTAATATTTATTTTGAAGTTTTTTTATGGAAATATTTGTAATTACAAGATTATATTCTGGGTTTGAAAATAGTTTAAGTAAACTAATTTGGAAGCCTGAAGGCGTTCCTGCTATATATAAACTTATAGAAAAATTAGATAAAAATTCCAATTTAAATTTATTTTTGATGGCAAAAGATTCTGGCAAAACGTATACTTCCAATTGGAAAACAAAAACTGATCAAAAACTAAAAATTGCAGGCTTAAAAAATAAAGTAAATATATTAGCAGGAATTAACTTTTTTAAAGGTACCTTGCCAAAGAAAATTGCTATGGTTGCTAGAGATTTAAGACACTTGTTAAAAATATTATACTTAATAAAAAAAAAAAAACCCAAACTTATATATTGCGATTCATCTAATGTTGTAATAGCTTA
Organism: Candidatus Pelagibacterales bacterium; assembly: GCA_002715505.1. Taxonomy (GTDB): domain Bacteria; phylum Pseudomonadota; class Alphaproteobacteria; order TMED109; family TMED109; genus JAYYAX01. Next base: position 22,727 of record PAZF01000011.1, on the reverse strand, counting down.
TTTTGTTAGTAAGTTTTTTCCAAAAATCCCAATCGTTTTGAGAGTATTAGGGGTGTGCTCTTTTTTAAGATCACTGCCTACTAGTAAAAGAATAGTCCATAAGATCTATAAAAAGGCATTTAAGGCAAAATTTGCTGCTGTTATTGGAACCCAAGACGGTAGTGGAGTTGAGTACTGGTTTGAAAAAGTTCTCGATAAAAAAATAGAACGTTTTACTATTTTGAATGGTGTAGATGCAGGATCAATAAAGAATAATTTAAAAAATAAGTATACTATGCTAAGAAAAAGTAGCATTAATGAAAAGATAATATTATTTGTTGGGCGCTTAGAAGAATATAAAGGTATAAATACATTTTTAAATGCAGTTTTAAAGCTTTTGATTGTCAATACTAAGCCTTGTAAAGTTTTGATAGTAGGTGATGGGTCTTTATTTAATGAAGTTAAAAATAAAATAGATCAATCAAAATTTAAAAAAAATTTTATTCTTCTTAAAAATATTCCTCATAAAAATATTTTACAACTTCATTTGCTATCTGATATCTACGTATCTACTAATAGAGATGGAAATTTAAGCAATGCTAATCTTGAAGCTATAAGTTCTAATGATTGTATGGTTATTCCTTTTCCAAATATTAAAGAAAAAATAGATATAAAAACTTCTTCTTTATTAAAAGATAGTGTTATATATTATGAAAATGAAAGTATTGACGATCTTGAAAGCAAACTTCAATTCCTTCTTCTTAATCCTAAACATATTACAAAAATGAAGAAACAAATTAAAAAAATTAAGACAAGGTTTTTAAAAACCTGGGATCAAAGAATAAAAGAAGAGCTAGAAATTTTAAAAAATTGCGAGACTAATAACAAATAAACTTTATGTGTGGAATATTTGGAATAATTGGTAATGATGTAATACCAAAATCTGTAATAAAAAAACTTGCAAACTTTGCTTTTAGAAGAGGTCAGGACTCAAGTGGAATACTAACCTATAAAAAAGAATATAAAATTAATAAGGCTGATTATGATATAAATAAACTAGTAGGAAAAATTAATAAATCTAAGTATAAAGTTTTTTTAGGAATAGGAAGATTAATAACAAATGGAAATAAAGATAATCAACCCTATTATCGTTATGGAAAAATAATTTTTCATAATGGAATTATAGTTAATGACAAGGCCTTATTTAAAGAAGAAAAGCTTAATAGATATGATGAAATTGATACAGAAATTATTGCAGCATTAATTAAAAAATATTCTAAAAAAAAAGGTCTAAAAAAATTAATTGAAATCGTATTGTCAAAGTGTATTGGAACAATTTCAGCTGCTATAGCTTTTCCTGATCTTGCAAAGTTAGTTATTTTTTCGAATAATGGGAGTCTGTATTTCTCTAAAAAAAAAAATTTTTATTATTTTTCTTCAGAGCTATATCATTTGAAAAGTTTAGGATGTGAAAATATTTTAAAACTAAATAATAAAATTAAAATAATTGATATTCCAAAAGCAAAGTCAAAGGAAATAGATACTAAAGAATTTTCAGTCAAAAGAATTCCTTTGGTTTCTAACACTAAGTATTCCTTAACAAAAGAAAAATTATTACTTAAAGCAAAACCAACCTTAGTTAGATGTACAAAATGCCTTTTACCTCATACTATGCCGTACATTTCCTTTGATAAAGAAGGTGTGTGTAACTATTGTAAAGCCTACATATCAAAAAATATTCCAAAACCTTTAAATGAATTTTTAGAGATATTAAAGCCCTTTAAAAAAAATAATACTAATAATTGTATAGTTCCATTTTCGGGAGGAAGAGATAGCTCTTACGCATTGCATTTGATTATTAATGAACTAGATATGAAACCTATAACATATACCTATGATTGGGGAATGACAGCAGATATAGGAAGAAGAAATATAAGTATAATGTGTTCGAAGCTAGGTATAGAGAATATTATTGTAGCTGCTGATATAATTAAAAAAAGAGATAATATTAAAAAGAATGTTTTAGCCTGGTTAAAAAATCCTAATTTAGGAATGGTAAGTATTTTTACGGCAGGAGACAAACATTTTTTTAATTATATTGAGACCATAAAAAAGGAAACTGGAATTAGTTTAAATTTATGGGGAAATAGTCCTTTTGAGGTAACTCATTTTAAAGCTGGTTTTTTAGGAATTAACCCAGACTTTCAAACGACATCTGTTTATCAAAAAGGACTTCTAAAACAAATAAAATATCAGTCCTTAAGATTTAAGAACATGATTAAATCTCCTTCTTATTTTAATAGCTCATTGTGGGATACTTTATCAGGAGAGTATTACAGAAGCATTAAACAAAAAAATAATTATCATTATGTATTTGATTACTGGAAATGGGATGAAAAAGAAATCGAGGAAACTCTAATTAATGACTACGATTGGCAAACCTCCAAAGATACAAAAACAAGCTGGAGAATAGGAGATGGAACAGCTGCTTTTTATAATTATATATATTACACAATTGCTGGTTTTACAGAGCATGATACTTTTAGAAGTAATCAAATAAGGGAAGGTGAAATAAGCAGGGCTGAGGCCTTAAAATTAGTTGAAGAGAACAACCTTCCTAGGTATGAGAGTCTTGCACAATACTTTGACTTGATAGGAATAGAGTTTGATAAAGCTATAAAAATAATTAATAATGTTCCAAAATTATGGCATCAAAACCCAAGGTATTAGTAAATTTTTTTATTCTAGTTTATTTGAAGATCTTGATCTATCATTTATTGTAACTTATGACTGTTATTTATATTAATATTATGGATTATTTTTTATGAAAGTTGCTTTACTTTCAGACATTCATGCAAACTATAAAGCGCTGAAAATAGTTTTAGATGACTTAAATAAGGAAGAAGTAAATTCTATTATAGTAGCTGGCGATATAGTTGGATATTATTATTGGCCCCACAAAGTTATAGATTTAATAATGTCTGATAGAAGGTTCCATTGTATACAAGGTAATCATGATAGAATGCTAAAAAAAGCATTAGACGACCAAAACTTTTTTATAAAGTACAGAAAAAGATATGGTGCTGCCTACGATATTTGTAAAGAAAAGTTGCAGGATAAACACCTAGATTGGCTATTTTCTTTACCACAAAAGCTTTCATTGAATCTTGGAAATAAAAGTTTTTACATAACTCATTCTTCATTATCTAATGATGACAATGATTATATTTATCCAGACTCAAAATTAGAAAAGCTGCTTTTAAATTACTCAGACAAAAACTACACTATTTTAGGGCATACTCACTATCCTTTCGTTCATAATCAAGGAGATAAGTACTTAATTAATCCGGGGTCAGTAGGACAGCCTAGAGACTCTGCTGCTATAGCTAGCTATGTTATCTTAAACATAGATACGGGAGTAATTCAATTTAAAAGAAAACTTTTTAGCGCAGATTCAATTATAGAGGAAGCAGAAAAACTAGATCCCAATTTACCGTATTTACAAAATATATTAAGAAGAAAATAATATGAGATTTTTAGTTAGTGGTATAGCAGGTGACATAGGTTTTGGCGTAGGAAGAATTATTAAAGAATGGGGTATAGCAACTGATCTCTATGGAATAGATATTGTTGACAAGCATCCTGGAAGTTTTGTGTTTGATAAATGTCATAAGGCATTTCCTGCTTTTCACAAGAATTATTTTGAATGGCTCAGGTCATATATTAAAAAAAATTCTATTGATCTTTTTATTCCTACTAGTGAAGCTGAAATATCTTTTATTAGTAAAATAGGAATAAATAAAATAGATGGTGCTATTGTACTTATAAATAATGCTTTTACTGTAGAAACTTGTTTAGACAAATTAAAAACTTTAACTTATTTAAAAAAAAAAGGTATTAGAATTCCTAAAAATGGATTAATAGGAAAGGATGAACCACAGGACTATCCTGTAATTATAAAACCAAGATTTGGTCAAGGAAGCAAAGGTTTAAAAATAGTTTCAACAAAAAAAGAGTTAGACTTGTCTGAAGAAGGCTTAGTCTGGCAAGACCTTTTGCTTCCCGATAATCAGGAGTATACTTGTCCTATTTATTCAAATAAGGGCAATGAATTAAGAATACTAATTATAAAAAGATACTTAAAAGGTGGAATGACCCATAGTGGTAAAATAGTAATTAATAAAGAAATAGAAAAATATTTACAAGAAGTTGTAGGTTTACTTGATATATCAGGGTCTATAAATATTCAGTTAAGATTAACTAAAAAAGGGCCCCTTTTATTTGAAATTAACCCCAGATTATCGGGTACTATTGTATTCAGAGATAAAATAGGCTTTCAAGATTTAAGATGGTGGATCTCAGATGCTTTAGGTCTTAAAAAAAATAAATATAAGCCGCCCAAAAAAAATATTAGATTTTATAGAGGCTATACTGAGTACATTAAATAAATTAGTATGAATAATATGAAAGTATTTATATTAGGTGGGAATAGATATGTAGGATTGAAATTATTGAAATTAATGCAAGAAAAATCTGAAATAGATGACGTTTTTACCCTAAGTAGAACTAAAAACTTTTACAATTTTAAAAATCATTTTTTAGGAAATAGACAAGATACAAGATTGTTAGAAAGTTTATTATGTAAATATAGACCTGATATTTTAATTGATATGATATGTTTTTCAAAAAATGATATTCAGTCTATTCTAGATCTTAAAAGTAAGGGAGCATTAGACTCTATAAAGCACTACATTGTGATATCTAGCTTTTTTGTATATAACTATTTTCCTTATAAGCAATTTAAAGAAAAAAAATTATCTATTAAATATTTAAAATCTCCTATTAAGGAACCATATACTAAGCAAAAGGTAGAAATGGAGACAACACTTATGCAATCAGATTTTTTTGAATTTTCTAGCATAGTTAGATTTCCATTTATTTTTTCCTCAGATGATTATACTCAAAGATTTCAAAGTTTTTGTGAGCAAGCTTTTTCAAAAACTAAAGTTTATTTTGATAACAATTTTAGGTTCTCTATGATAAGCAAAAACTCTGCAGCTTTGGGATTATACGAATTAATAACAAAAAAAATGCCTCAAGGTTATGTTGATTTAGCAAATGAGGGTTGTCTAACACAAAAACAAATTTATGAAAATATTAGTGATTTAGGTTCTTATAAAAAAATTATAACGAGCTTAGATAATAATATTTATAATGTTAAAAAAGATCTTTGTATTTCAACAAACAAAATAAGCATTAGAAAAAATCTTAGAGAAGAAATAAATTTAGAAGCAAACAGGTTGTTCAATAAAGTAAAAAATACTTAGTATGCTAAAAACAATTAAGTTGCAAAGTTAAAGCTAACAAACGACTCAAATATATTAACTTAGTATTTTATAAAAAATAAAAATAAATTTAATACATATTTTCATCATCAAAACACTTGTATAATATTATTATTATTTTATTAATAAATAAATATTTTATTTTCTATATATATTTAAGTATTTTTGATTTTGTTGTAATCTTGAAAAGTAACTATTTAAGGAGAAATAATGTTTAAAGCTATTATTATAGATAAAAAAGAAAACAATGAGGTTGTTGCTAAGCTTGTAAATCTAAATGATGATGATTTGCCTGCTAATGATGTCATAATTGAAGTAGAGTACAGTACTTTGAATTATAAAGACTGCCTTGCTATAAGCAATAAATCTCCTGTAGTAAGACAGTTTCCAATGATTCCGGGAATTGATTTAGCGGGAAAAGTTATTAATAGTGATGTAAAAAATTTTCAAATTGGTGATAAAGTTTTACTCAATGGCTGGGGTTATGGAGAAGTTAAATGGGGTGGTTTATCAGAACATGCCTCTATAAATAGCAAACATCTAATAAAAATTCCTGAAAAATTATCTTCTTTGGAAGCAATGTCAATCGGAACTGCAGGTTATACAGCCATGCTTGCAATACTTGAAATTGAAAATAAAAATATAGATAAAAATGATAGTGAAATTCTAGTTACAGGATCAAGCGGCGGAGTAGGAAGTGTTGCTATTTCTATACTTAGCGATTTAGGTTACAAAGTAGTAGCAGCTACTAGCAGGTTAAATAACAAAAAATATTTAAAAAATTTGGGAGCAAAAGAAGTTATTGAATATAAAGATTTACTAGAAAAGAAAAAGCCTTTAGAAAAAGAAAGATGGGCTGCAGCAATTGATGTTCTGGGAGGACCTATTCTTGATAGAATTTGTGCATCTATGAAATACGAAGGAATTATTGCTGTTTGTGGTTTAGCAGCTGATACGAGATTTAATACGACAGTCTTTCCTCTTATTTTAAGAGGTGTTTCATTAATAGGCATAGATAGTGTTTATAAAAACAATAAAGAAAGAATTATTGCTTGGGATAAACTTAATAAAATATATAACAAAGACAAATTTTTATCTATTTGTAAAATTATCACTTTAGAGGATGCTATTAAATACTCGTATGATATTATAGATAGAAAAGTAGTGGGTAGAGTAATAATAGACCTAAAAAAAAAAGATAAATAATACCTAATAGAGGATAATCACTAATATGAAAAATTTTTTCAATAATAAATCAATTCTAATTACCGGAGGTACTGGATCATTTGGAAAAAAATGCATAGAAAAAATATTTTCTTCTTTTAAACCAAAAAAAGTAATTGTTTTTAGCAGAGATGAATTGAAACAATTTGAGATGTCTAAAAAATACCCAGAAAACTCATATCCTATCAGATATTTTATAGGAGACGTTAGAGATAAAGAGCGCTTATACCGGGCATGTTCTAAAGTAGACTATATTATTCATGCTGCTGCAATGAAAAGGGTTACTGCCTCAGAGTATAATCCTAATGAATGCATCAGTACAAATATAGTAGGCGCTCAAAATCTTATAGATGCAGCTATAGATAACAATGTAAAAAAAGTGATAGCATTATCAACTGATAAAGCTGCTAACCCAGTAAATTTATACGGTGCGACTAAACTTTGCTCAGATAAACTTTTTGTATCAGCTAATAACTTGGTTGGGACAAAATCAACTAGATTTTCAATAGTAAGATATGGAAATGTTTTAGGGTCTAGAGGAAGCGTTGTTCCTTTATTTAAAGATTTAATCAAAAAAGGAAGAAAAAAGCTACCAATAACCAATATAAAAATGACAAGATTTATAATCACTTTAGAATATGGAGTAAACTTTGTTTTGGAAAATTTAACTCAAAGCTCTGGAGGAGAGATCTTTGTGGCAAAAATTCCTAGTATTAAAATAGTTGATTTAGTAGAAAGTCTTTACAAGAAAAACGCATTTGAAATAGTTGGGGTAAGACCAGGTGAAAAATTACATGAAATAATGATACCTCAAGAAGAGTCTAGAAACTGTATTGAAATGAAAGACAAATATATCATAACGCCACAATTATCATGGTGGAATAGAAAAGACCTAGACAGAAAGATAAAAGCAAATGGCAAAAAAGTACCAGTAAACTTTGAATATACTAGTGATAAAAATGACAAATGGCTAGATGTTGTTAAATTGAAAAAGTTATTAAATAAAATTTAAAATGATAAAATATCCATATGCAAGACCAAATGTAACCAGCAATGATGTTATAGCTGTAGTTAAAGCTATGAAAAATCAATTTTTGACTGACGGAGAGATTATAAAATCCTTTGAAAATGATTTATCTAAGGCCTTTAAAGTAAAAAATTCGATAGTTTGTAATTCAGGAACTGCTGCTTTACATCTGATTTACAAATCATTAGGGCTTAAAAAAGGCGATGGAATATTAACAACACCTATAACTTTTTTAGCGACTGCCAACGCAGCTAAGATGTGTGATGCAAATGTATATTTTAGTGACGTTGATCCTAATACAGGATTAATGATACCAGAATTAATAGAAGAGAAGCTCAAAAATAAAAAACTAAAAATTAAAATTGTTACTATTGTTCATCTAGGAGGAAGAATCTGTAATTTAGAAAAAATTTCTATTATTACAAAAAAATATAAATGCTTTTTGGTAGAAGATGCCTGCCATGCTCCAGGAGCAATTTATAAAACTAGAAATAAACAAACTACAAGGGTAGGTTCTTGTAAATATAGTATCGCTTCCTCTTTTAGTTTCCATGCAATTAAACATATAACCATGGGAGAAGGTGGATGTATAACAACAAATAATGATAATTTAAGCAAAAAATTAAAGCTTAAACGAAGCCATTCTATGCAAAAGAATAAAAAAAATATTTTCAATAAACCATGGTATTATGAAATAGAGGAGTTAGGGTGGAATTATAGAGCAAGCGAAATAAATTGTGCATTGGGAAGAAGCCAACTAAAAAGACTAAGTAAAATTTTAAAAACAAGAGAAAAGATAGCAGAACTTTATTACAAAGAATTACATAAGTTTAAATATATAGAATTCCCAAAAAATGCATTTAAGCCCAATTCTAACGCATGGCATTTGTTTACTATTTTAATAGACTTTAAAAAATATAATTTAAAAAGATCAAACATTATCATGCAATTAGAAAAGAAAGGAATAGGGTCACAGGTTCATTATATACCAATTTTTAATCAACCTTTCTACAAGACTAAAAACAAAGAAAATTTTAATGGATCTTTAGAATATTATGAAAAAAACTTAAGCCTTCCTATGTATGAAACGTTAAATAGAGAAAATGTTAAATTTATATCCAACGCTTTAAAAAAAATTATAACTAAAAGTTTGAAATAAATTAATTCCATAGAATTCAATTTGTTATAAAAATACAAGATGTAAATATTTAATACAAATGAAAAAAACTAGAAAAATATTATTTTTAGACCCTCAATCTATAGATAAGTTTAATTATGAAAATTTTATAAATTCTTTAGACTGGCCATTCAAGGATGAAGAATTTCAAAATTTTAGTAATTACTTGCTATATAGGTACTATAATTTACTTAAAAAAAAATCTAATTATATTTTTTATGCAGGATTAATAGAAACGTCGATGATTGATATTATTTTGAATATTGCCAATTATAACTATGCTGTTTCATATTGTAAAAAACATAATATAAAGCAGATTTTTTCTTTACAATCAAATCATTTTAGAAAACCCATATGGAAGAATATTGAAAATTTTTATAATATTCAGAGTTTTCCTCATAAAAAAAATAAGAGAAAATTAAGACGTTACATTAAGATAATTTTATTTAATAAAAAATTGAAATTAATTAAGTATATTTTTTCAAAAGATAAAAAAGCGATAGTATCTCTAGGAAGTTTTGATCATTTAAAAAAAAAATATTTAGAGAATGAAAACAATATCTGTAAATTTTATGACTGGATTGACCTCTTAAATGATAAAAATAAAAAAAATAATTATGCAGAGAGAGAGAAAATTAAAAAAATTTTAGAGGATATAAATAATAGGATTTTAATACCTTTTATATCGGATATATTTACAAATAAAGATACTAGAAAGTTTTTAATAGGATTAAATAAAAAAATATTAATAAAAACATGGACCAAAAGGTTTGAAGATATAATCCGATTATTAGTTAAACTTGAAGACCTAAAAATAGTAAAGAAGTTACTTATTTCGGAGACTAATAACCCATTTCATAAAATTATAAAATATTCATGCTATTTAAAAGGCGCTAATATAATTGACTTTAGTCATGGGAATGAATTTGGTGCGTTAAGTCTTAGATGGGGACATCAGTCTTTGATCAGCCATTCTTTTAACTATTGTTTTGAAAATAAAGAAATTAAAAATAATTTTATTAAAACCAAGAAATTTAGACCCACAGAAAAAATAACTAAAACTAAATATATTTCATTGGAAAGTAGTTATTTTGAAAATATAAGAAAGGCTAGTAAAAATAAAATAATCAAATTTCATGACAATGTTATGCTAATTGGGTTTCCCATGCATACTAATAGATATATAGAAAGTCCTTATTCATTTTTTCATTACAAATTAAAATTAGAAATTCTTATTTCTAAAATACTTAAAAATTCTAGATATTACAGTATTTATAAAGCACATCCTTCAAGGTTAAAAGAATTAGGTTCAATTTTAACAGATAAATTTGATAGTATTGAAACAAAAAACTTTGAAAAAGTTTGGAGAAAAGCTGGAGTTTTGATTTTTACCTCTTTAGGCAGTACTACTTTGGGCTATGCTTTAAATCTGCCTATACCAATAGTTTACATAAATAGTGAGGGAACACCTTTAAATAAAGATATTTTAAAAAAATTAAAAAAAAGAGTAGCAGTAGTAAGTAACTATTACAAAAATGGGAAAAATACGATTAACAATAATAATTTGTATGAAGCTATTTCCCAATCTAAAAAATTAGTAAATTTAAACGTAACAAAAAAAATTACAGGTTAAATTATAATTAGTACAATAAAACTCATATTGTTTTAAACTATCAATTATAAAAAAAAATATCATAATAATATATTACTGACTTTTTATGCAGTATTGAATGTTTTGAGGTAAATAAAGAGAAATGAAAAAAAAAATTTAAAATTAATGAAAACGTTTCTTTNCTTAAGGTAGGTCAAAAAGATGAGCATGTGATTTTCTTATATAAATTACTAAAATCAAGGAATTCCAGAGTTTCTATTAGTCACAATAAAATACCTTCATTGAGAGAACATACCAATTTTCTATTTAATAACCCTTACAGATGTTGGTATGTTATAGAAGTCTCTAAAAAATTAGTAGGATCTGTTTATATAACAAAATTGAACGAAATAGCCGTTCACTTTTTATCTTATAATACAAAAATCTATAAAACTATTCTATTGTTTATTATAAAGAATATTAAACCCTTAAAAGCTATACCTTCTTTTAGAAGTAAATATTTTTTAATTAATATTTCTGAAAAAAATATTAAGCAAGCCAATATACTAAAAAAAATTGGTGGAAAAAAAATTCAAGAAACTTATCGAGTTTTCTAAAATTTATATTTCTAGTATTTTTTTTTGTTTAAAATTTAGGGAGTATATAGTAAAATTTTTAATTTTGCATAGAAGATGAAATCAACAGCCATAAAAGAATTATCAGAAGGGGATAATACATTTTACCATTTTGATAAAGATACAGGTTTTTGGGGTATTCCCTCTATTTCCCATAATATAAGATACCCAGTTGCTCCTGATAAAGTATTTGAGGCAACGCATAATAGCTTTGGTAATAGAGATGATGAGACTATTTTAGATCATTCTAAAAAAACCCTATTAGTTATTGGAGGATCTCATACTTGGGGTGTAGCTATGGAGAAAGAAAAAAGGTATACAGACCTACTTAAAGAAGACGGCAAGTTTAATGTTATTAATATGGGGCATTGTAGTTTGGGACTTGACCAAATACTTGTAGCCATAAAAAAAAAGTCAAAATTATTCAACCCTAATATAATTGTAATTGAGCAATATCCTTGGTCAATTCATAGAATTTTGNATACTTATGTAAATGGTTTTTGTAGACCTTCTTATAGTATAAATAACAAAAATGAACTTAAATTAAATCGAGTACCAAAATTAGCTAATATTAAATTTTTTAGAAATTTAATAGGAGGCTATTATGATTTCAAAAAGGAATTTTTAGAGTACAAAGCTGGATTAAAAATTAAAAATAATTACGATCCTAAAACTGATCCAATTTTTTTATTATGGAAAACTAGATACTATGATTACATGTACAAATTATCTGAAGCTATAATTAAAGAGGTTAAAGCTTATTGTATAAAAAATAACATTAAATTATTATTTATGCTAGGTACAGTAAATCAACAGCTAAAATATAAAGCTGATACTTCTTTGATAGATTACGACTTGCCAAGAAGAAGGATAATTAGAATTTTAAATGACAATAATATAGAATATATTGATACTTTAAAAGCAATGTTAAGGGAGCATAAAAGTAATTTACCAGTAGTGTTCGACGATGGTCACATTAATGAAAGAGGAAACTTTATATTCGCAAAATTATTAAAAAATTATTTAAGCAAAGTAAATTGGTAATAAAATGAAAAAAACATCAAAGGATTTAATTAATTTTGTAATTAGTAAAAAAGGTAAACTAGAAAGGATAAAATATTTTTTAAAATTATTTATTTATTTTATACCAATAATTTTTTCTCTATCTTCAAAGCATAATGATGCTGAAGCATCTGCTAGTCAAGCTGGAGACGATATTTATCCAATATTCTAATTTTAAAGTAAATGAAACTAAATAATAATATTTTTATTTTAGGAGATTCTACAAGTATGACAGTAGGGTGTGAAAATCAAATGTACCCATATTTGCTCTCTAATAAAAAAATTTGGTCAAATAAAGTTAAAATAAAAAATTATTCTCTCGCAGGTAATACATCTTCTGATATAGCATCACTTTTTTTTAGTAAATTAAAATATGAAATAAATACAGGAGATGTAGTAATAATTTATTTAGGAAATTGTGACTCTGCATCTAGCGAAATAACCAAAGGAAAATATAATTATTATCAGCACGCAATTAATAAATTTAAATTAAAAATTAAACTTAAAGAAAAAAAAATTAAGTTAAAAAATAAGCTTAATTATTTTTCATGGAATAATACTTTTGACTCAGACATTGAAAAAACAATTCCCAGTCAAGTCTTTAAATATAATATTGAAAAAGTCATTAATTATTGCAACCAAAAGCAAGTTCAAATAATACTAATAAAAGCTAGTGCTAATGAGAACTTTTTACCTGGTTTAGGTAAAGGAAATTTTATATTTTATAAATATTTAGGTTTGCATGATAAAATATCGGATAGGTTAGAAATAGATGATCCAAGATTTATCTCTGCTTTAAGGGAACATGAGAGTAATAACTATGATAAGGCCTTAAAAATTTATCAAGATATACTTTTATCAAATGAAAACATCAACATGTCGCAAGAGTATCCTATCTTAGTTGCAAATAATATTGCAGTTGCCAAAGCACAAAAAAAACTTTTTGAGGAAGCAGAATATATCTTAAAACTTTTATTAAATGAAAATGATTCAAGAAAAGAAATTATTTATTTTAATTTGTCTAAGATTTACCAATTACAAAATAAAAAAAAATTATCTCTGGAATTTAAAAAAATGTCTTATGAGAGGGACGATTCTCTATATAGAATTAGAGAAAAATACAAAAAAAAACTAGATGAAATATATCAAGAAAATAATAAAATTGCTTTTATAGAAATGGAAAAAATTATAGGTCAAAGCAATTTTATAGACCATTGTCATTTATTACCTAAAGGCCAGAAAATAATGGCTGATGAAATACTTAAAAAAATAAAAAATAAAAACCTTATTGGAAAACATAAGTCAATAATTGAAAATTCGATATATAACCCAGAGCTTTATAGAGGTAATTATAAAAAATTTCATTCTTACTACAAAACCTTTGCTGCTTTTAGTAGTAATGAGATAAAAGAACTATTTGAGGAAATTTTAGATGAAACAGAGAAAAAAATTAAAATAAGAAAAATTTCTAGTTTAAGTCATCGAAACTACTCGATAGAGTTAGCAATGAAGTTTTATACAAGACATCCTATCTATGAAGTCTTAGAAGATTTAAAAATTAATACTCCCAAAGTTTCTTCTGATATAGGAAGATTTCCTGAATATTTTTTAATAAGAACAATTATTCCTTATTTAGTTGAGTTAGAGAGAATTAAAAATTATAAAAGTTTTTTTTGCCATGAGATATTTAGGAGTAGTGATGATCTAAAAAAAATTCTTCCGGAAGAGATTAAAGACAGCATAGACGGTTATCCTCATGAATTAAATAAAAAAAAAGATCCAGAAAGATTTAATAGAATAATAAAAAAATGTAAGGATATGCTTTTAAATCATTTAAAACAAGGCAGCCAAATTTATGAAAGAAAAAAAGCTACTATATTTTGGTACTTTAGAGAAACATTAAGGTTTGGTTCTCATTCTAGACTTACTATGATGTATGACAGAGTTTCTCTAGAATACATCGGAGAAGCATTGGTAGTAGCATTTTTGATAGAAAAAAAAATGAACCTTAAAAAAACGTCAGTTGTTATCAAAATGAAAAAACATTTAGAAGAAATTGTTGATTTACATCAAAAATACTGTTCGCTTATACACAAAAATAATTACGATAAAAGTGATATTGATAAATATGATAGTAAATTGAAAGCACTTAAAGGTTCAATATAAATACATATAAAACTATATTTATAAAGTTGTTAATTTTATATTTTAAAAATTAAAATTTATTTAATCTGCTTGCAAATATGCAAAAAAAATTAACATCTTATTATAAATAAATAGAATAATTTCTAAGCTAGATTATGGCTTGTTAAATTGCTATATAGAGGTATAATCAGCCTTTTATTTGTGAAATTAGGAAAGTTTACTAGAACTATGCGGGTGTAGCTTAGTGGTAAAGCTCCAGCCTTCCAAGCTGGCTACGAGGGTTCGATTCCCTTCACCCGCTCCANTNAATTTAGGAGTGTAGCTCAATTGGTAGAGCACCGGTCTCCAAAACCGGGGGCTGNGGGTTCNAGTCCCTCCACTCCTGCCAAACAATATTTTTAGAAATATATTTTATGCTATTGTTAGATTTTACTTCATAATTGACTTAAATGTTTTTTTATCATAATGTCGGTTTACTATGAAAGATTTCAATCCAAGTAAATTTATTAAAGAAGTTAAGCAAGAGGGACAAAAAATAGTATGGCCTACTAGAAAAGAAACTCTAATCACAACTGCAATGGTATTTGTTATGGTGCTAATATTTTCTTTATTTTTTCTATTAGTTGATAACATCATATCTTGGTTAATCAGGTTAATTTTAGGTATATAATTATGCAACATCAAAATACTGAATTATATAAATGGTATATTATTCACACCCATTCTGGGTTTGAAGCAAAAGTAATAAATAATATTAAGGAAGAAGTAAAAAAAAAAGGACTTTCAAATTTTTTTGAGGATTTTTTAGTACCTACTCAAAAGACGCTAGAGATTAAGAAAGGCAAAAAGGTGGAGGGAGAAAAAAAGTTTTATCCAGGGTATATTTTAATCAAAATGATAATGAATGATGATGCATGGCATTTAGTAAAAAAAACTTCAAAAGTAAGTGGGTTTTTAGGTGCTGCTAATAAGCCTGTTCCTTTAAGAGATGAAGAGGCTGAAAGAATACTTGGTCAAGTAAAAGAAGGCGTAGAAAGTGTAGTGTCTACAATTTCATTCGAAGTTGGAGAAACAGTTAAAGTCGCTGATGGTCCTTTTGCATCTTTTAATGGTGTAGTTGAAGAAGTTGATGCAGATAGGTCGAGACTTAAGGTAGCTGTTTCGATATTTGGTAGAGCTACACCAGTTGAACTTGAATATACTCAAGTAGAAAAATCTTGATTAATTTTAAATTACATTATATACCCAGAAATTAGAAAATATGGTAAAAAAAATAACAGGTTATGTAAANTTACAAGTCCCTGCTGGGTCNGCTAGTCCTTCTCCACCTATTGGACCAGCATTAGGTCAAGCCGGATTAAACATTATGGATTTTTGTAAAGCGTTTAATGCTCAAACAGAGAAACTAGAAAAAGGTATGCCCTGCCCAGTTGTAATTACTGTATTTCAAGATAAATCTTTTGAATTTATTGTGAAAAAACCACCAGCTAGCTTTTATATAAAGAAAGAAATAAATATAAAAAAAGGTTCAGGTCAGACTGGAATTGCAGATCCGGTCGCATCTATATCTAAAGAACAACTTTTGAAAATAGCTCAGGAAAAAATGCCTGACTTAAATACCTCAGACCCCGAGGCTGCATCTAAAATCATTGCAGGCACTGCTAGGTCGATGGGAGTTGAGGTTAAATAATTATGGGAGCTAGAAGTAAAAGATATAAAAGTATTAAAGATTTAATTGAAGTGACTAAATCCTACAGCGTTAAAGAAGCTATTTCTGTAATAAAAAAAAGTAAAAAATTAAAGTTTGACGAAACCTTAGACATAGCAATAAATTTGGGGGTTGATCCCAAGCATGCAGATCAAATTGTTAAAGGAGTAGTAAAGCTACCACATGGTACAGGTAAAGCAGTGAAGGTAGCAGTGTTTGCAAAGGATGAAAAAGCAAAAGAGGCTAAGGATGCAGGAGCAGACTTTGTAGGATCAGAAGATTTAGCAAATCAATTAGAAAAAAGTGAAATCAAAGTTGACAGAGTTATAGCAACACCAGATATGATGGCTACAGTTGGTAAGCTTGGAAAGATTTTAGGGCCTAAAGGTTTAATGCCTAATCCTAAATTAGGATCAGTTACTTCGGATTTAAAGAAAATTATAGAAGATATCAAAGATGGTTTAATTGAATTCAAAGCTGATAAAGCAGGCACAGTTCATGCGGGTATAGGTAAAATTAGTTTTACTGATGAGAAATTAGAAAAAAATATTGAAAATTTTGTAGATGCAATAATTAAGGCAAAACCAACAGGTGCAAAGGGCAACTACTTAAAAGATATGTATATCTCTTCTACTATGGGCCCATCTTTAAAACTATTAAATAAAATAAATTAAATATCACTTGACTTTAATTATTTTGGTATTATTTTAAAATTTCTGTCAAAGACTATAGGTATTATAAACCCTGTATAGATAGCAGTAATCCCTTAGTCTATAATATTGTTAGTGATTATGGATAAACAAAGTAAAAAAAATATAGTTAAAGATTTGAAAGAGTGCTTTGAGAGTTCATCAGGGGTAGTAGTGACACACTATTTAGGGTTAAATAATGCAGAGCTTACCGACCTAAGAAAACAGGTGAAAGCAGTAGGCTCTAGATTTTGTGTTACTAAAAATAGTTTAGCTAAGCTAGCTTCTAAAAGTACTGATTTTGAAAGCTTAAATGACTTTTTTACTGGACCAACGGCATTGGTATTTTCAGAGGATGCATTAGCAGGTATTAAAGCTGTAAAAAAGTTTAGCGATAAAAATGAAAAACTAAAGTTTGTAACTGCAAGTCTAGACAAGAAAATTATAGAGTTTAAAGAGTTTGAAACACTTTCTAAATTACCATCATTAGAAGAATTGAGAGCAAAAATTATTGGTATTATTACTGCGCCTCATCAGCAACTTATCAGTGTTTTAAATTCTCCTGCCACGGAGACCATAGGTGTAATAGACAACTATTCAAAAAAGAAATAATAATTTATTAGAAAGGAATATAATGAGTGATTTAAATAAAATAGTAGATGAACTATCTAAATTATCTGTAATGGAGGCCGCTGAACTATCAAAGCTACTACAGGAAAAGTGGGGTGTATCTGCAGCTGCTCCAGTAGCTGTTGCTGCTGCAGGAGGAGAAGCTGCTTCAGGTGAACAAGCTGCTGCAAAAGATACTTTTGATGTTATATTAACTGATGTTGGTGATAAAAAAATAAATATCATTAAAGAGGTAAGAGCAGCCACTGGATTAGGGCTTAAAGAAGCTAAAGATTTAGTTGAAGCTGCTCCTAAACCAATAAAAGAAGGTGTTGCAAAGGCAGAAGCTGAAGAAATGAAGAAAAAATTTGAAGAAGCTGGTGCAAAAATAGATCTTAAATAATTAATTTTCACTTCACAACTTAAAATTTGAAGTGTATANTATTGTTNTTCATGTCTAATTTTATTAATGTNTAAATAANTTTGCTTCTCCTTGAAGCTTTTACTTAGGAGTATTATGTCTAATAGTTTGTCCTTATCCAATAGAAGAAGTCTACGCCACACATTTGGTGTGCTATCAGATACCGTTAACATGCCAAATTTAATAGCAATCCAAAGATCTTCATATCAGCAATTTCTTGACTCAAAAATAGATACAAATAAAAAAAATGATATTGGTATCGATGATGCTTTAAAAAGTATTTTTCCTGTTAAAGATTATGCAGGGCGTATGAATTTAAAATATATTTCTTACAAACTAGATAGGCCTAAATATGATGTAATAGAATGTAGGCAACGTGGGCTATCTTATTCTGCCGCTCTTAAAGTAATATTTAGGTTAGATATTACAAATATTGATGAAGAAACAGGTGACAAAATAGGTCAAGATGCCAGAGAAGAAGAGGTGTATTTAGGAGATATACCATTAATGACAGACAAAGCAACATTTGTAATTAATGGAACTGAAAGAGTTATAGTTAGTCAAATGCANAGATCNCCAGGAGTTTTNTTTGACNCTAATNATGCTGCTAGAGTAATTCCGTACAGAGGNTCNTGGCTTGATATNGAGTTTGATGCNAAGGATTTATTATTTATNAGAGTTGATAGAAGAAAAAAATTATCTCTGGTATTCTTGCTCAAATCTATGGGTATGGATAATGAAGATATATTAAATTACTTTTATGACCATGCTGAAGTGAAAATAGAAAGTAATACTCATGCTAGCATACCTTATAATTTTGAAGATTTAAAAGGAGAGCTAAGTTTTGATCTGATTGATTCGACTACAAATAAAAAATTATTGGAAAAAGGAGAAAGATTAACTAATCGCCAGAATAGAAATTTTATTGAAAATGGATTAGCTAGGATCTTAGTTCCATTTGATGAAATTCACGGTAGATTTTTTGCTAAGGACATTTTTAATGAAGAAACTGGTGAAATATTTGCAGAAGCTGGAGAAGAAATTAATGAGGCTAAAATTGAAAGCTTAATTAAATCAAATATTAAAAAATTCGATACCATTATTATTAATGATAAGGTTGGGCCTTATATCAGAAATACTTTACAAATAGAAAATAGTGCTACAAGAGCTGACTCGCTGGCGGCTATTTATAAAATTATGAGACCAGGAGAACCTCCTACTGAGGAAAGTTCTGAAAAGCTCTTTTTTGATTTATTTTTTTCAAGATTAGAAGGAAAAGGTATTACAACAAATTTTTACAGCAATCCTAAAGAAGATGATAAAAATAAGCTTTCATTGACTAAGGAAATTATTGAACAAGAAGGTGTATGGCTTCTAAAAAAAGAAAAAGAATGGAGTTTAGTTACCATAGGTACGTTAGCAAGAAAAGATCATAGCTATAACTTGTGGGTTAAAAATGAGGATATTATAAAGTTAGAATCAGAAAAGTATGACTTATCAGCAGTAGGCAGGGTTAAACTTAATGCAAGATTAAATTCTTCAATACCAGAAGAATTCGGCGAATTACAGATGAGCGATATATTGCAAGTTATAAAAATAGTGATTAATCTTAAAGATGGGATAGGAGAGTGTGATGATATAGACCATCTTGGCAATAGAAGAGTAAGATCAGTTGGAGAGTTGGTTGAAAATGTTTTCAGAATGGGTCTTATTAGAATGGAAAGATCAATTAGAGAAAGAATGGGTTCTGTTACAGAAGAAAANTTGGTNCCAAAAGAGTTNGTTAATGCTAAACCTNTAACNTCAGTTTTAAGAGAGTTTTTTGGTAGTTCACANTTAAGNCAATTNATGGATCANACNAACCCTCTNTCNGAGATTACNCANAAAAGACGTCTNTCNGCNTTNGGGCCTGGNGGNCTNACAAGAGAAAGNGCNGGNTTTGAAGTNAGAGATGTTCANCCCACTCATTATGGTAGAATTTGNCCTATTGAAACNCCTGAAGGNCCNAANATTGGCTTGATAAATAGNTTGGCNACTTANTCAAAAATAAATAGATANGGTTTTATAGAAAGTCCNTACAGNAAAGTAATTAATGGNAAAGTTACTANTGAGGTNGAATATTTNTCAGCAATTGACGAAGATAAGTTNTGTATAGCTCAGGCNAANGCNCCTCTNACTAAGTCAAATCANTTTGTCAGAGATCTTGTTTCTTGCAGAAAAGACGGGGATTTTATTATGTCTACACCGGACAAAATAGATTACATGGATGTTTCTCCCAAGCAGTTAGTCTCTGTAGCTGCTTCATTAATCCCATTTTTGGAAAATGATGATGCTAACAGAGCTCTAATGGGTTCAAATATGATGAGGCAGGCTGTACCTTTAGTTATCAATGAGTCGCCTATCGTTGGAACAGGTATGGAAGCAGTGGTTGCCAAAGACTCTTCCGCTGCGGTGGTAGCAAAAAGAGGAGGCTTTGTAGAACAAGTAGATGCAAAAAGAATTGTTATTAGACACACTGATGAAGAAAAGTTTGATATAACTCTAGGTGTAGATGTATATAATCTTTTAAAATTTCAAAGATCTAATCAAAATACAGCTATTAATCAAAGGCCTTTAGTAAAAGTAGGAGATAGAGTTGAGCAAGGAGACGTTATAGCGGATGGTCCAGCAACTCATAAGGGAGAGTTAGCGCTAGGAAAGAATGTGTTAGTGGCATTTATGCCATGGAATGGCTATAATTATGAAGATTCTATTCTAATTTCTGAAAGAATAGTAAGAGACGACGTGTTTACCTCAATACACATAGAAGAATTTGAACTAATGGCTAGAGATACTAAATTAGGACCTGAAGAAATAACGAGAGATATTCCTAATGTAGGAGAAGAGTCGCTCAAAAATTTAGATGAAACAGGAATAGTTTATATAGGAGCAGAGGTTAAGCCCAATGATATTCTAGTAGGGAAAGTAACACCAAAGGGTGAGACACCTATGACCCCAGAAGAAAAGTTATTAAGAGCTATATTTGGAGAAAAAGCTTCAGATGTTAGGGACTCATCATTGAAGCTTCCCGCTGGAGTTTCAGGAACTGTTGTAGAGGTTAGAGTTTTTAATAGAAGAGGGGTTGATAAAGACGAAAGAGCCTTAGCTATCGAAAAAGAGGAAATAGAAAGATTAGCTAAGGATAGAGATGACCAGATTAGGATAATAGAAGCCAATATTCATCAAAGATTAAAGGGCTTATTAGTAGGAAAACAATCAATGAAAAGCCAGAAAGGTCTCAAAGAAGGACAGACCATTTCGGAAAAAATATTTGGTGAAATAGATAAAAAAGATCTCTGGAAAATTACTACAAAAAATCAGAAAACTATGTCAGCTATAGAAAACTTAAAAAATGAGTACGATGCTGAAATGAAAGAAATTTCTTTAATGTTCTCTGAGAAAGTTGACAAGGTGCAATCAGGAGATGACCTACTGCCAGGTGTATTGAAAATGGTAAAAGTTTTTGTGGCTGTAAAGAGAAAGCTTCAGCCAGGAGATAAAATGGCTGGAAGACATGGAAATAAAGGCGTTATCTCGAAAATCGCTCCTATTGAAGATATGCCCCATACTGAAGATGGTGTGCCTGTAGATATAGTTTTAAATCCACTAGGTGTACCTTCACGAATGAATGTTGGTCAAATCTTAGAAACTCATCTAGGTTGGGCTTCAGCTGGATTAGGAAAGAAAATTAAAAATATCATCAATAATACTAAAACTGAATTAAAGGTGAAAAGTAATGAGTGTAGAAAGACTCTTAAGGCTTTTTTTAAATCTAAATATTATGATGAAAGAATTAATAATTTAAATGATGAAGAGGTCTTGGAGCTTTTAAAAGATACTAAATCAGGATTAAACATGGCAACTCCTGTATTTGATGGTGCAAAAAATGATGATATAGTAAAGTTGCTAAAGCTATCAGGTTTAGATGACTCAGGTCAAGTAAGGTTAATCGATGGTAGAACCGGAGAAATGTTTGATAGAAAGGTTACTGTCGGCTACATATATATGTTGAAGTTACACCATTTAGTTGACGATAAAATTCATTCAAGGTCGATAGGGCCCTATAGTTTAGTTACGCAACAGCCACTAGGAGGTAAGGCTCAATTTGGAGGACAAAGGTTCGGAGAAATGGAAGTATGGGCATTACAAGCGTACGGTGCTTCCTATACACTTCAAGAAATGTTAACTGTAAAGTCAGATGATGTTGCCGGAAGAAGTAAAGTCTATGAGTCTATTGTTAGAGGTGAAACTAACTTTGAAGCAGGAGTTCCAGAATCATTTAATGTTTTAGTAAAAGAGATGCAATCCTTGTGTTTAGACGTCTCTTTGTCTAATGATAACAGCGCACAAAAAATTAAGAATAATAGTCAGGAGAATTCATGAATAAATCCTTGAAACAATTTGAACTATCTAATAGTAATGAGTTTGATTTAATAAAAATATCTATTGCTAGCCCGGAGAAAATAAGGTCATGGTCTTTTGGAGAAGTAAAGAAACCAGAAACAATAAATTATCGAACTTTCAAACCTGAAAAAGATGGATTATTTTGCTCCAGAATCTTTGGACCTGTAAAAGATTATGAGTGCCTTTGTGGAAAATATAAAAGGATGAAACATAGAGGAATAGTTTGTGAAAAATGTGGAGTGGAAGTAATTCAGTCTAAAGTGAGAAGGGAGAGGATGGGGCATATTGAGTTAGCAGCTCCCGTTGCTCATATTTGGTTTCTCAAGTCATTGCCATCAAGGATTAGTATGCTTTTAGATATGTCAATGAAGGATGTAGAGCGAGTTCTTTATTTTGAAAATCATATTGTTATTGAGCCAGGGTTGACGAATTTAAAATTTAAACAAATATTATCAGACGAAGAATACAATAAAGCCTTAGATGAAAATTCTGCAGACTCTTTTTCTGCCGGTATAGGTGCTGCTGCAATTAGAAAAATATTTGAAAATATGGATCTTAATGATGAAAAAGAAAATATAAAAGTTGAATATTCTGCAACTAAATCAGACATAAAGAAAAAAAAATTAATTAGAAGATTAAAACTTGTAGAGCAATTTTTGACCTCAGGTAATA
>PAZF01000010.1 GCA_002715505.1 Candidatus Pelagibacterales bacterium | reverse complement strand
ACATTCATATCTAAAATAAATGTTGTAGGAAGGGCTTGGAACCATCACTTTTTCGGCAGCTTGGTTTATAAAGTATTTAGCAAATGTAGTTTTACCAACTCCTATTTCTCCATAAAGTGCAAACATATCTCCTGCTTTACTTAATTTAGACAAATTGTAAGCAATATTTTTAGTTCGACTAACTGAATTTAGGTGAAATTTACCAAGATTCATCTAATATCTATATTGTTCTGTTTTAAAAGGTCCTTCTTTATTTAAGCCAAGATATTTTGCTTGTT
Organism: Candidatus Pelagibacterales bacterium; assembly: GCA_002715505.1. GTDB lineage: Bacteria > Pseudomonadota > Alphaproteobacteria > TMED109 > TMED109 > JAYYAX01. The sequence goes on along the minus strand of PAZF01000010.1, from coordinate 42,671 downwards.
TTGATGATAATTTTGATAATTTAGCGCCTATCTTATTTAAATGAAGCATTGCAACTTTCTCGTCAAGGTGTTTAGGTAACGTGTATACCTTATTGTCGTAATTTTTATGATTCTTAAAAAGCTCAATCTGAGCAAGAACTTGATTTGTAAAAGAAGCGCTCATTACGAAAGAAGGATGACCAGTTGCACAGCCTAGGTTTACTAGCCTGCCCTTCGCTAAGACAATAATTTGTTTTCCATCTGGAAAAGTTACCATATCAACTTGTGGCTTAACTTCATCCCATTTATAGTTATTTAATGCACTAATTTGAATTTCTGAGTCAAAGTGACCAATATTACAAACAATAGCTTGATCTTTCATTTTCCTCATATGTTCTAGTGTTATTACATCAACATTCCCAGTAGCCGTCACAAAAATATCAGGTATGGAAGCTACTTCATCAAGATTTACAACCTCATAGCCTTCCATGGCAGCTTGTAAAGCACATATTGGATCTACTTCTGTTACCATTACTCTTGCTCCAGCATTTTTCAGGCTAGCTGCTGAGCCTTTTCCTACATCTCCAAATCCCGCTACTAATGCAACTTTTCCTGATAACATAACATCTGTTGCTCTCCTTATTCCATCAACTAAACTTTCTCTACAACCATATAAGTTGTCAAACTTTGATTTGGTGACCGAATCATTAACATTTATTGCAGGTACTTTTAGCGAATTTGTGTCTTGCATTTCGTAGAGCCTCTGAACTCCAGTTGTAGTTTCTTCACTTAAACCCAATATACTACTTAACATAGTGCTATATTTGTCATGCATTATTTTTGTCAGATCTCCTCCGTCATCTAAAATCAAATTAGGTTTCCAATTATCTGCCCTAATAGTTTTTTCAATGCACCACCAAAATTCTTCCTCTGTTTCATTTTTCCATGCAAATACTGGTATCCCTTTTTTTGCTATTGCTGCTGCTGCATGATCCTGAGTTGAAAAAATATTACATGAAGACCAACGAACCTTAGCTCCTAGATCAATCAGTGTTTCTATTAAAACTGCGGTTTGTATAGTCATGTGCAAGCAACCTATAATATTTGCTCCTAAAAGAGGTTTTTGATTTTTATATTCTTCTCTTATAGCAATTAAGCCTGGCATTTCTTTTTCTGCAATGGAAATTTCTTTATTTCCCCATTCAGCTAAATTTATATCGGCTACCTTATAATCATTATTATTCATTTTTTCCTCTCATTGATATTAGTTTATACATTTATTAAAAGTGCTAAAACATCTTCTGCTTTTTTCACACCAGCAATTTCTTTTTTAATATTATTACGATTTAATAATCTTGAAATTTTTGATAATAGCTGCAATTTATTTGAGGTATTAATATTTTTTGGTGTTAAAATTGTAAAAATTACATCTGTTTTTATACTTAACTCTTTTTTTAAATAAATAGGTTTTGTAAGTCTTAACAACAAAAGGAAGTTGTTTGTAATTTTTTCAAAAGTTTGATTAATTAATAAGATACCATTTTCTATAAGAATTAGATCTTTAGAAGTTATATGTAGTAATTTAGAATAACAATCCTTAAACGAAATACCATATTCTTTTTCTGAAATTATAGCAATTTTTCTCAATAATTCCTTTGCAATTTTTTCTGATGAGTCAGCGAAAGATTTTTTACTAATTAATAATTTTAATTCGGAATTTCTATTATCAAACTGTATTTCTAAAAAAGGTTTTCCCAAAATAAATCTCCAAATTATTAAAATCTAAATCTTTTTCCTAAATACACTTGCTTAACGCTACTATCTTGTATTATCTCCTTTGGAGTACCTGATTTTAAAATTTTTCCATCGTGTATTATGTATGCCTTATCAACAATTTTTAAAGTATCTCTTACATTATGATCAGTAATAAGTATGCCTACTTTCTTTTCTTTTACTTGTAAAACTAATTCATTTATTTCAGAAATTGCAATAGGATCTATACCAGCAAGTGGTTCATCTAAAAGCAAGCATGAAGGTTGTGATGCCAAAGCTCGAGCTATTTCTACTCTTCGTCTTTCTCCACCTGATAAATTACTAGCTGGAACTTTACGTAAATGACTAACAGAAAACTCTATAAGTGTTTCTTCTAAAATAGCTTTAATCCTTTCCCTGTTTTTTTCAACAGTTTCCAAAACTGATATAATATTTTGTTCTACAGTCATACCTTTAAATATTGAGGTTTCTTGTGGTAAATACCCTAAACCAATTTTTGCTCTTAGATGGACAGGGTAATTGGTTATATCTATTCCATTAAACTTTACTTTTCCAAAATCTGGATTTATTAAACCCATGATAGAATAAAAACAGGTTGTTTTTCCAGCTCCATTTGGACCAAGCAAACCTACTATTTCTCCTTTTTTTACATTTAAGTTGATACCTCTAAGTATTGGCCTACTTCTAAACCTTTTTCCCAAGTTAGTAATTTCAAGGCCTTTATTTTCATAGACTACAGAAGGACTTTTTTTAATTTTTTTAGTCATTATTTTTATCTTCAGTTTTGTATTTTGCTCTTACTTTTCCTGATTTATTACTACTTATCAGTTTGCTAGAATTATTTTTTAAATCAATAGATAACTCTTCACCTGACATATAACTATCTTCTCTTTCTAACTTTACATTACCTTTGATAATTATTGTTTCATTGTCAACAAAATATGTAGCATTATTTCCACTAGCTGATTGCTCACCTGAAGTAAATCTCACCTTTCCTGAAGCATCCAACTTATAGATTTTTTTTATATCTTTTTTTTCGTTAAAAAATATTATTATTTTATCTGCACTTAAAACTCTATTTCCTTGAACAGCCTTAGCTTCACCAATAGCAATTGCTATGCTTTCCTCTCTTTTCCATTCCATAGTTTCTGAAGAGATTTCTATTTCATCTTTTGCAAAAGAAAGTATGAATGAAAAGTATATTAATAATATTTTTACTATTTTTAACATAATTGACTATTTTACAATCATTACGGCTTTTCCGCTAAAACTGTAAACATCCTTAAAGGAGTTAAAAGAAAATTTATCAGCTTTAATATTACCCCATTTACCAAACATTACAATCCCTTCTTCACTTTTTGCAATACCCGAATTAAAATCATACTCAATGCTGGGAGTTGAAAAGCTGCTTCCATCATCATAAAATCCTTTTACATTATTATCTGTAAATAAAGTCTTATCTTTGATTTTGAATATTGCTTCTTTTGTATTTAAAAAAAACCAGTCTTTTTCGCTGAGAAATATATCTGCTTGAACATTAAATAACTTTACTACATCTATATTCTCTGTTTCTTTTATTGCCTCTTTTGCTGTCAGCAAATATGGATTACCTTGGTTATTAAAACCTCTGAACTTTAGTTTATCTATTTTAATAAATTTTTTATTATTTTGATACTCTCCCTTAAATACTTGGTCATCTAGAGTTAAACTATTATTTTTTGAATTAGAAAAGAAAATTAAAGTTAAAATCAAAATTAATAGAAAAGCCAAAATAATTAGTTTTATAATTTTATTATTTTTCGGTTTAGTAACTTTATTTGTTCTTGGAATATAATTCTTCAAAATTTTGCTCAGTTTATAGATAGACAATCGTGCAAGTGTATTATTCCTATAGGCTTTCTAGATGAAGATTTTTCTAATACAAATAGCACAGTAATTTTTTCTTTATTGAAAACTTCTAAAGCTTCCTTTAAGTACTTGCTTTTCAAAATGGTTTTAGGATTTTTTACCATTACGTCTTCGGCTTTCTTTTCTAGTATTTTATTTCTCATATTTCTTCTTAAATCTCCGTCAGTTATTATTCCAACTAAGTTTTTATTATGATTAATTATTCCTACACAGCCAAAACCTTTTTGGGACATTTTAAGTATTATATTTTTCATATTTGTACTTTTATCTGATAAAGGAATCTTTGGAAATTTATGCATTACTTCATTTATCTTAATAAATTTTGCTCCTATATTTCCTCCAGGATGCAATTTACCAAAGTCTTTCACAGAAAAATTCTTTTTCTTTGAAATACATAAAGCCAAGGCATCTCCTAATGCCAGCATCATAGTAGTGGACGTTGTAGGAGCTAATTTGTTATCGCCTGCTTCATCTATAATAGGTAAAATTAAATTGCATGATGAGTTTCTAGCTAACTTACAATTAAGGTTGCAAGAAATAAATATTATTGGAATTTTTTTATGTATTGCATAGTTTGTTAAATCAATTAATTCTTTAGACTTTCCTGATTTTGATAATATTATTAATACATCCTTCTTTGAAATAAAGCCAAGGTCTCCATGACTTGCTTCTGTAGGATGCATAAAAGAGCTAGGAGCTCCAATAGAATTCATAGTGGAGGCTATTTTTTTAGCAATAAAACCCGACTTTCCTACGCCAGTTATAATAATATTTCCTTTAACAGATGATATTGTATCTACAGCTTTTACAAAACTTGAATTAATAGTACCAGCTAGCCTGCCTAAAGCGATGGCTTCTTCATTAATTATAGTTTTAGCATATTTTAAAAGCATTATTATGAATGTGAAAATATATCACTATTATTCCAACCTAACAAATCTAGAGTTACTCTCGTAGGAATAAACTTGAATATTGAATTAGCTAGCTTTAGTCTATTTTCTCTTTCTAAAATATCATCTAGTTTCTCTTTTATTTCATGCAAATACAAAACATCGTTAGCCGCATAATTGATTTGATTTTGAGAAAGTTCATTTTTGCCCCAGTCACTGCTTTGCTGTTGTTTAGATATTTCAACATTTAATAATTCTTTACACAATTCTTTAAGACCATGACGATCAGTATAAGTTCTGGCTAGTTTAGAAGCTATTTTAGTACAATAAATTGACTTACATAAAACTCCTAAATACTCTTTTAAAATAGCAACATCAAATCTGGCGTAATGAAAAATTTTTATAATTTTACTATCTTTTAATAATTTTTTTAAATTTTTTGCTTCATATCCTAAGTTTCCTCCAATTTGGACTAAATGTGCATTTTTATCTCCAAAACTAACTTGTACAACGCAAAGTCTATCTCTGTCAAAATTAAGTCCCATAGTTTCGGTATCTATGGCCACTAAAGATGGGAAGCTTAAGTTATTTGGTAAATCGCCTTTATGTAAGTAATTCATATTTTCTTAGGATAAATTATTTCTAAATTGATATATTAGTATGTTAAGATAGTTTTTTCAAATTTAAAAAATTAATTTATTATGATAGAAAAAAAACTTATTAGTGTTTTAGGAGGAAATGGCTTTTTAGGAAGGTATTTAGTTAATATTTTATTAAGCCAAGGCTATTATGTTAAAGTTATATCTAGATCAGCGACTCTTTCTAAACAATATTTTACCATTTTTAAGCCTGGTCAGTATAAGCTGACAAATTGCGATATAACAAATTTTAAAGAATTAGAAGTAGAATTAAATGGAACTGATTATGTTATAAATTTAGTAGGCCTTTTAGTAAACCAAAATGATAATAGTTTTCAGGAAGTACATTATTTAGCAGTTAAAAATCTAATTAAAATATGTAGAAAGTTAGAAGTTAAAAAAATTATACATGTATCTGCAATAGGAGCAGATAAAAATTCAAATTCTAGTTATGCTAGAACCAAATATTACGGAGAGCAAGAAATAAAGAGTTTTAGTAATTACTGCATAATAAGACCTTCTATTATAGTAGGAGATGAAGATAACTTTGTAAATTTCTTTGCTAAAATGTCAAAAAACTCACCTTTTTTACCATTAATAGGAGGGGGTAAAACACTATTCCAACCTATATGGGTCCAAGATTTAGCAAATATTATATTTTATATTTTAGAAAAAAATATAAAGTCTAAAACTCTAGAGGTTGGAGGTGATGAGATTTTTTCTTTTAAAAATATTTTAGAAGTAATATTAAGCGAACTACAGTTAAATAGGAAGCTTATACCTATACCTTTTTCTATCGCAAAAAAAATGGCTTTTTTTTTAGAAAAACTTCCCAACGCAGTTCTTACAAGAGATCAAGTTGAGATGCTTAGAAAAAATAATACTATATCAAAAAAAAATGATTACCGTAAATATATAGAATTCTCTCCATTTTCTTTTAAAAAAATAGTAAAAAAACAACTAAATTTTATGAAAAGTAAAGGTGGTCACCTAAATTAAATCTAAAGATAAATTAAAGTGATTAGTAATATTCCAAAACAGACTCTATAAATTGCAAATGCTCTAAATGAAAAGTAGCTAACCCATTTTAGTAGAAATTTTATTGAAATAAAAGCAAACAGAAAAGTTAAGAGGGTTATATAAAAAAAGTAAAAATGTATTTGCTGGCTTGATATAAACACTTTATAAATTCCATAGCATGCTGCAAGAGATATAACAGGAATACTAGTTAGTAGAGCTAATTTGATCGAAAAAGCTCTATTATAACCTAAGAATCTTGCTCCAGTAATTACACTGCCAGATCTACTCATTCCAGGAATTAGTGATAGGACTTGAAATATTCCTATTAAAACAGCATCTTTAAATATTAATTTTTCTTTTTTTTTATATTTATTTTTGTAATGATCAGAGAAGTCTAGTAATAAAGCTCCAACTATTGAAGATAAAGCTATAGTTGTAACACCAAATTTATAGGCTTCTTTAAATAAAATAATTATAAAAAAACCAGTTACGACAACTGGTAATACACAAATAAATATTAAAAATAATTGATTATCAATATTTCTATTATTAAAAACTTCTTTCAGATTATTATATAAATATTTTTTTTCAAAAAATAAAACAGCTAGTAATGTTCCCAAATGTGCTGCCAATGCAAATGTTAATCCTTCTATTTCCCATTTAAAAAAAAACTCTAAAGTATAAAGATGAGCGGAACTAGAAATAGGCAGAAATTCACTTACTCCTTGAATTAATGAATATAATAAGATTTCAATATTATTCATTTATATAGCATAATTAATATTATATTGAGAATAAATCTTTTTTTATTAAATTTAAATAATATGTATAAATTATATTACATGCCATTAAACTTTTATTGCAGAGCAGCTAGAATCATTCTATTTGAAAAAGGTATACCCTTTGAAATCATTAATGAGCCTTATTGGAAAAGAAGAGTAGAGTTTTTAAGAATTAATCCTGCAGGCGATCTTCCAGTAGTGGTAGATGATGAAAATATAAGCATAGTTGGCTATGAGCCCTTAGTAGAATATTTAGATGAAAAAAAAATAGGAAAAACACTATTGGGAAATAATTCAAGAGATAGTTTGGAGGCTAGAAGATTATGTTTTTGGGTAGGAAGAAAACTTCAAAAAGAGGTCATGGAAAATATATTAGATGAGAGAGTTTTTAATAGTCTTAAAGAGAACAGTCAACCTTCTACAATTAGATTAAAAGCAGGAAGAAAAAATTTAAAAAATCATATGGATTATTTTGAGTGGATACTAGATCGTAGAAGTTTTGTAGTAGGTGACTATTTCACAGTAGCAGATATATCTTTAGCATCCGCCTTATCATCATTAGATTATTTAAATGAAGTTGACTGGAAAAACTTTGAGAAAGTTAAAAATTGGTACGCTACTATAAAAAGCAGACCATCTTTTAGAGACATTCTAGAAGAAAGTATTTACAATATTGCTCCTTCACTTCATTACAAGGACTTAGATTTTTGAAATGAGAAATACTATTCTTTATGAAATAGAAGAATATGCAAAGTCTATAGGCTTACAAGAAGTCAAAGCTACTAACTTTGAAGAATTAAATTTTTATAAAAAAAATTTAAGAGAATTTATTAATAATAAGTATCACGGAGAAATGTCTTGGATGAAAGAAAAATCAAGGATTAGAGAACATCCAAATAATATGTGGGATGAAGCCAAAAGTGCTCTAGTCTTTTCATTAAATTACGGCCCTCTTACAAACCCTTTATCTGAAATTAAAAAAACTGAAAGTGGCTATATATCAGTTTATGCAAGAAGAAAAGACTATCATAAAGTTCTAAAATCTAAACTTAAAAGAGTATGTAGTTTTATTTCTAGTATTTCTGATATTAAAGTTAAATTATTCGTTGATACAGCCCCTTTAATGGAAAAGCCTTTAGCAGAATTAGCAGCTATAGGCTGGATGGGAAAGCACACAAACTTGGTATCTAAAAAATATGGTTCTTGGCTGTTTCTTGGGGTTATATTAACAGATTATAAGTTTAAAAAAAATTTATCAAAAGCAATCAATAACTGCGGAAGTTGTAATGCTTGCAATCAAATTTGCCCTACTAATGCCTTTGTTGCTCCTTATAAACTAGATGCTAGAAGATGTATATCTTATCTTACTATTGAACATAAGACCCATATTAATCAAGAATATAGAGATTCAATAGGAAATCGAATTTTTGGTTGTGATGATTGTTTAGCAATTTGTCCATGGAATAAGTTTGCAAAAAAATATTCTGATGTGAAAATGAACATTGAAAACCACCTAGTACTGCCTTCTTTAAAAGAATTAATAGAGTTAGATGAAATAAATTTTAGGACAAAGTTTTCAGGAACTCCAATTCGTAGATTAGGGCATTTAAGATTCTTAAGAAATACTTTAATAGCCGTAGGAAATTCAGGAGATAAATCACTTATTAGTAATACAATAAAGAAACTAGACCATGAAAGTCCTCTTGTGAGGGCAATGGCAGTCTGGGCTTTATTTAAATTAAGCCGTAGCAATTTTTTTAAAGAAAAACAAAAAAGAATTTTTTTAGAAAAAGATGCAAGTGTTGTAAATGAATGGAAATTGGGCGCATTAAAATGATAGTAAGTTGTTTAGGGTATGGTTATATTTCAGTTTACTTATTAAAAGAAATTTCTTCTAATGGTATAAAATGTTTAGGAGTTACTGATAACGAAGCTTATCTAAAAAAACCTAACTTAGAAAANATATCNATCATTNCAAGAAGTATGACTGAANANGCAATAAAANAATCTACGCATCTNGTAATTACAGCTCCTCCAGANAAAAAATCTTGTCCAATATTATCAAAATNTAAAGAANANATAAAAAATTCTAATATNAGGTCTATAGTTTATATTTCTAGNACTGGAGTTTANGGAGATCACAAAGGAAAATGGGTTAATGAAAATTCCTTAATTAAAGGAAAAAATAATATTTATAATAAGTATAGAATTGAGGCAGAAAAGAAATGGATCGATTTTTCAAAAAATACTTCTATTACTTTAAATATAGTAAGATTAGGAGCAATATATGGTCCTAAAAAACCAAATATAGAAAAAAATTTTTTTAAGGATATTTTAAATAAAAAAAATCATTTTTTTTCTAGAGTGCATGTCTTTGATATCTCGAGGCTAATAACTACAATACTTTTTTGCTCCAATAAAAGTAATTGTTGGAACATAGTTGATGATCTTCCTTCTACTAGAGAAAATTTTGTTTTGAGAATCATAAAACTCAAGAAAGTTAAAAATTATAACTTTATAAGTTATGATAAAAAAAAAGTAGGTGCTTTAAGTAAAAAAAGAAAATTTTGGGAAGCTAACAAGAAAGTAAGTAATAAAAAAATTAAAAAAAAATTTGAGTATTCTTATCTTTTTCCAACTTATTCCTCAGGGTTAAAATATACAATTAAGAATTCATAATATGATCTATTACAGCATTTCTTAAAGTTTTAAGATCATAATCAGATGACATTCTATGATCACTATTTTTTGAAATTAATAGTGAAACATCAGCATGAGCAATGCTTTTTAGTAATTTAATTTGTGTATCTAGATCTACAGAATTATCTTTTAGTCCATATAGTAAAGTAGCTTTTTTTTTTATTTTAACTTTATTTTCCAGTAATAAAAACTTTTTTGAATCATCAATAAATTTTTTGGTAAAAACATATGGATCATTTGAATGCTCTGATTTAATTACTATTTTCTTTTTTTTAATATAATTTTTATATTGTTGTTTGCTTAATGCATTCTTTAGTTTATGAGTGAAATCAGCTGCAGTAGCAATTCCTATTATCCCCAATATTTTTTTCTTTATTATTAGTGAAAGATAAAATGCTATCCATCCTCCCATCGAAGATCCAATTAGAATAAGAGGATATTTTGTAAATTTTTCTATTAATTGCTTGCTTTCTTTAACCCAATCAGAAAATAAAATATTATCAATATCTCCTCCAGATTCACCGTGCCCAGAATAATCGAATCTTAGATATTGAAATCCTAATTCTTTTCTAATACTTTCAAGAAAAATTGCTTTTGTTCCACTTTTATCCGATCTATATCCGCATAGGAAAACAACAGTAACTTTCTTTCCCTTTTTCATTTTATTTTTGAGTATATAGCTAATTTTGTTATTATTTATTATTATATTTTTTTTAACCATTTTATTTTATGAATAGATCAAATAAAATTAATACTAAACAAATAAATCTTTTACAAGTACTCCCTCATCTTAATTCTGGAGGTATGGTGTCTGGTGCGATTGAAATAGCTAACTTTCTAAAAAGTAAAGGAGGAAAAAGTATTGTAGCCTCTTCAGGTGGTTACAGAGAAATAGAAATAAAAAAAAATGATTGCATATCGATAAATTTACCTTTGGACAGGAAAAACCCTTTTTCTATTTATAAAAATAAAAAAAAAAATAATAAATATTATTAAAAAATATAATATAAACATTGTTCATGCTAGATCAAGAGCTCCGGCCTGGTCAGCTTATTTAGCTTCTAAAGAGTCTGATACAGCATTTATAACTACTTTTCATGGAACCTATGGTACTGAAAACTTTATTAAAAAAAAATATAACAGCGTAATGCTAAAAGGTGATTATGTAATTGCTATATCCAACTTTATAAGAGAACACATAGAGAAAGAATATAAAAAAAAAAATAATATTTTTGTAGTTCCAAGAGGCGTTAACGAAAACTTTTTTTCTCCAGATAAGGTAACATCTGCAAGAATTATTTCTGCTGCAAAAAAAATAAAAACTGATGAATTTAAAAAAACTATTCTAATGCCTGGAAGACTTACTAGTTGGAAAGGGCATGAGATAGCAATAAGAGCACTTCACTTATTAAATGATAATAATACAAAGCTTATAATTTTAGGAGATACTCAAAGTAGATTAAAATATAAAAATTATTTAGATAAATTAGTATCGAAACTTAATTTAAACAACAGAGTTTTATTTTTAAATCAAACTAGAGATCTTCCATCTTTTATGATGTTAGCAGACTTAGTAATTTCATGTTCTACTAAACCTGAAGCTTTTGGAAGGACTATTTTAGAGGCACAAGCAATGGGAAGGCCTGTATTAGCATTTAATCATGGTGGATCAGTTGAACTAATTATTAACAACAATAATGGTATACTGAGCAAACCGATGGATGTAAGTGAATTTGGAGAAAATATTAAAAAGGCTCTTTTGCTTAGTGCAAAAGAGAGGGAATATATATCTAAAGAAAGTATTAGAAATGTTAGAAAAAAATATTTAACTACTATGATGTGTAAAAAAACTATTCAATTATATAAAAATTTGCTTGCAAAAAAAATAGATGAAAAAAATTTTAATAATTAAGCATGGGTCTCTTGGTGATGTGATTTTGTCAATTTATCCTATCTTTTCTATAAAAAAACATTATCAAAAATCTAATATTACAATTTTAACAGAATCAAAATATTATGATCTTTTGAAATTTATTCCTTTTGTAGACAATATAAAATTTGATAACCGCCCCAAGCTTATAAATTTGTTCGTCATGATAAAGCTTTGTGTATGGTTTTACAGGGAAAAGTTTGACTGGGTATTTGATTTGCAAACTTCTAGTAGAACAAATATATATTTTTTTATTTTCTCTATATTTTCAAATTTTAAATGGAATGGAATTGCAAAAAAATGTTCACATCCACACTTAAGTGATAATAGAAAAACCCTTCACACTATAGAAAGGCACAGGCAGCAATTGAAAATAGCAGGTATTAAAAGCATTAAAATTATTGATTGGGGGTTTTTAAAAAGCGATATTAGTAAACTTAACTTAGGAGATAACCTATTTTTGATAGTTATTGGAGGATCAATTCATAGGCCAGAGAAGAGATGGGCTACTGAAAACTATATTCAATTAATTAAGTATCTTAACGAAAAGAATGTATGTCCAGTTATAATTGGGGGAATTGCTGAAAAAAAATATCTTACTAATCAAAATTTTACTAAAGTTAAATTTACCAATCTAGTAGGAAAAACTAATTATTTAGATTTAGCAGAAATAGCAAAAAAATCTAAATACATAGTAGGAAATGATACAGGCCCAATGCATTTACTAGTTCAATGTAGTAAAGAGGATACTAAGAAGGTAGTATTATTTGGTTCTGACTCAAACCCAAAATTATGTGCTCCTGTAGGAAAAAATGTTTTTATTATTCAAAAAAATCTAATTAACGATATTTTGCTTGATGACGTTATAAAAGTATTAGATTAAAAAAAAAGATAGTATTATTATTTAAATTTAGTTATAAGTAATTTTAATTTAAAAGAAAGGAACTATTATAGTAAGAAATCATTCTCCAAGTAGCGCAGGTCCGCGCATAAATAAGGAAATTTTTATAGATCCAGTAAGGCTTATTGATAATAATGGTAAGATGGTAGGCGTTGTTAAACTGCAAAAAGCTTTAGCTTTGGCAGAAGATGTAGGTCTAGATTTGGTAGAGGTTTCGCCTAACGCTAAGCCTCCTGTATGTAAAATACTTGATCATGGAAAATTTAAATTTGAAGCACAAAAAAAAGCTGCTAAGGCAAAAAAAAAGCAAAAAGTTATTGATATTAAAGAATTAAAATTTAGACCTAATATAGATTTAAATGACTTTAATATAAAAATCAAAAGCATAAAAAAATTTTTGGGAGCAGGTGATAAAGTTAAAATCTCTTTAAGATATAGAGGTAGAGAAATGGCTCACAGAGATTTAGGAATAAAAGTGTTAGAAAGAGTAAAAGAAGAAACGAAGACTATATCAAAAGTAGAGTTAGATCCTAAGTTGGAAGGAAGACAAGCAGTCATGATACTAACTCCAGAAGAGAAAAAGTAAACTTTTTTTTTCAAATAAAACTTGATAAGATAAGTAAATACAAATATATTTAATTTTTTATATTTAAAAATTATTATGCCTAAAATAAAAAATAAAAGCGGTGCAAAAAAAAGATTTTCTTTTACCGGTTCAGGTAAAGTTAAAATGAACCAGGCTGGAAAAAGACACGGTATGATCAAAAGAACAAATAAATTTATTAGAAATGCTAGAGGCACTGCTATCCTGGCAAAACAAGATGAAAGAATTATTAAAAGAAATTTTTTGAGAACATAACCTACAGGTATATAAAATGGCTAGAGTTAAAAGAGGTGTTACAAAACACGCGAGACATAAAAAAGTACTTTCTGCAGCGAAGGGATCTAGAGGAAGACAGAAAAATACCTTTAGAGCAGCTATGCAAAGAGTTGAAAAAAATATGCAATATGCCTACAGAGATAGGAAAAATAAAAAAAGAGAATATAGAAAACTTTGGATTATTAGAATAAATGCTGCTTGTAGACAATTAGGAATGAAATATTCAGAATTTATAGCTAAACTAAATGAAAAAAATCTGCAAGTTGATAGGAAAATTTTAGCTAATATAGCTTTTGAAGATCCTACTGCATTTAAAGCCATTATGGAAAAAATAAAAAATTAATTTAAATATTTCGGAGTGTTTAAATAGAGGAACTCATTAAAAAAGGAGAGGATCTAAAATCTCAAGTTTTTAAAGAACTCAGTTTTGAATTACCCTTAAAAAATTTGGAAGAATTAAGAGTTTTTTATACTGGAAAAAATGGCAAATTAACCTTGCTTTTAAAAGCTTTACAAAATCTCCCAAAAAAAGAAAAGATCGATGCTGGAAAAACTCTCAACGTTATTAAAAGAGAAATAGATCAACTTTTTATTTCAAAGAAGCAAGAAATAGAAGATAAAGTACTTAATGCTAAACTGATAGAAGAAAAAATAGATATTTCTTTGCCTGAAAGGCCTTTTCATCACGGTGGCATCCATCCTATAAGCAAGACTTTAGATGAACTTATCTGTATTTTAGGAAATATGGGTTTTGAAATTAAAGAAGGTCCACACATTGAGGATGAATATAATAACTTTACTGCTTTAAATATTCCAGAAAGTCATCCAGCTAGACAAGAACATGATACATTTTATATAAATAAAAATAGTAAACTTCTGCGAACTCATACTTCTCCTGTACAAATAAGAGTGATGTCGGAAAAAAAACTACCAATCAAGATAATAGCTCCAGGAGCAACTTATAGATGTGACGATGACTCTACACATTCCCCAATGTTTCATCAAGTAGAAGGCTTAGTTGTTGATAAAGAAGTAAATATGTCTGATTTAAAAAGTATTATAATAGATTTATTAAAGAGTTTCTTCCAACTTGAAAATTTACCAGTCAGATTTAGGCCATCTTACTTCCCTTTTACTGAGCCATCAGCTGAAGTTGATATAGGATTTTCAAAAAAAAAAGGCTTTATTGAAATAGGAAAAAATGATGATTGGTTAGAAATTCTCGGATGCGGAATGGTTAATATTAAAGTTTTAGAAAATTGTGGAATTGATAGTAAAAACTACAAAGGTTATGCTTTTGGACTTGGTGTTGAGAGGTTTGCAATGTTAAAATATGGAATAAACGATTTAAGAATGTTTTATGATAATGATTTAAGATGGTTAAAACATTATAGTTTCAGGCCAGAGGGTTTTCCAAATATAATCAGAGGACTTAAATGAAGTTTACCTTTTCTTGGTTACAAGAGCACTTAAACTTTGATATTAATGATGTTCAAATATCTAACCTTTTAACTGATCTAGGACTAGAGGTAGAAAATTTTGAATTAGTTAACCCTAGTCTTATGGAAATGGTTGTATGTGAAGTAAAAAAAATTAACAAGCATCCCAATGCTGATAGATTAAGTGTTTGCGAGGTTTCTACTGGAAAAAAAAATTTCACAGTGGTATGTGGTGCTAAAAACTTATACCTGAATATGAAAACAGTTTTTGCTCCTAATGAAACATATATTCCTGGTAAAAAATTTAAATTGGAAAAAAAAAAATATAAGAGGCATTGAAGGCGATGGAATGCTTTGTTCAGAAGAAGAGCTTGCTATATCTGATAATTCCGAAGGAATTATAGAATTAGATGAAAAACATAAGACAGGAGAAAAATTTGGCAGCTATTTAAAAAAAGACTTTATTTATGAAATAGGGCTTACTCCCAATAGAGGTGATTGTTCTTCTGTTAAAGGAATTGCAAGAGAATTATCTGCAAAACTATCAAAAAAACTAAAATATAAAAGCTATAATAGTAAAAAAAAAAATGAATTTCAAAGCACTACAGTATGGGATTTATCAGAGCTATTGAAAAAACAGGACTGCCCCCTAATTATTGGCAGAGAATTTAAAATAGAAAAAAATTCTTCTAGTCCATTTAGCATTAGAAACAGGCTTTCACAAATTGGTATTAATCCAAATTCTGCTTTAGTAGATATAACAAATTATATTTTATATGATTTAGGGAGGCCTTTGCATGTATTTGACTTAGATAAAATTAAAGGAAATCTTAAAGTTAGAAGAGCTAAAAACGACGAAACTTTTTTTGGATTAGACGGTAAAAGTTATACTTTAACAGAAAAAGATTTAGTTATAGCAGATGACGTGAAAGTTGTTAGTCTAGCGGGTGTAATGGGAAGTTCAAATAGTTGTGTAGACTTGAATACAAAAAGAGTATTTTTAGAAGTAGCTTATTTTGATCCAATTTTAATTTCTGATGCAGGAAAAAGACATAATATTATAACAGATGCAAGGTATAGGTTTGAAAGAGGTATTGATAAAAGTGGATTAAAAGAAGGTCTTGAAGTCGCAACAGATATGATTTTTAGTTTTTGTAGGGGGTCTTACAGTCGTGAAGTAATTTCAGGAGATGAGTTAGAAAAAAACCCTTACATTAATTATGAAACAGATATATTTAAAAGTATTACAGGTTATGACTTAAAACCAGAATTACAAATTAATTATTTAAAAAGATTAGGTTTTGAAATAAAAAGGGAAAATTCTAAATATCTTCTTGGTGTGCCTTCTTGGAGACATGATATATTCAATGCAAATGATATTGTAGAAGAAATTGTAAGATTAGATGGCTATGATAAAATCCCTTATAAGAAAGTTTCAGGTGAAATAAATCTATCTAAAAATTGTATTCCTCTGTCTACAAATATTGAAATAGATATTAAAAATAAACTAGCAAACTTGGGATTAAATGAAATTAAGTCTTATACTTTTATATCTCCTAAGAAAATTATTCCTTTCTCAGATTATAAAGAAGAATTAAAAATAAAAAATCCAATATCTAAAGAATTAAGTGTAATGCGTAATTCCTTATATCCAAACTTATTAGATGCAGTTTCTAAAAATTACGCCAAAGGAATTGATTCTTTCTCAATATTTGAAATAGGCGAAATATTTAAGGGCATAGATTATGCTAATCAGATAAAAAAAGTAGGGATAGTTTTGAGTGGATACTATGAAAAAAAAACCTGGCATTTCAAAAGAAGATTTTTTGATTTCTTTGATATAAAAATGTTAATTACTCAAATTTTAGAAAATACTTTTCCAAATCTTTCACTTAACTTTATAAGAAGTAAAAGCCAATATTATCATCCTGGAAAATCTGCTGATATAATTTTGAATGATAATACCTTAGGTAGCTTTGGAGAACTACATCCGAAAGTCATGAAAGACTTTCAAATAAAACAACAGACCGTGCTAGGTTGTTTTTATATTGATAATTTATTAAAACATAATTCTGTAACAGAGGAGTCAAAACTTTTTAAACTGTCTCCTTTTCTAAGATTAAAAAAAGATTTTTCTTTCATTTTGCCTAAGGATGGAAACGTTGAAGATCTTATTAAGGCAATTAAAAAAAGCAATAATGAAATAGGAGAGGTTTTAATTTTTGACGTATATGATGTAGAGAATTATGAAAAGAAGATTTCAGTAGGTGTAGAAGTAGAAATTTTACAGGAAAATAAAGTTTTTAATTCCGAAGAAATAAGTCAAATTATGAAAAAAATTATTACAACTGTTAAAAAGGAAGTAAATGCAGAATTAAGGAGTCAGTAACTAAAAATAAAAAAACAAAATGATATTAAAATAAAAATAATTCCTAGTATTAGAAATAAATTAAAATTTAAAATGGAGATAATTATTTCATAAAAAAAAACTCCAAACTCTTGAGATATCGATGCTTCTTCTAAATAAGATTGAACTCCTACTAAACTATTCCCATCAATTAAGAACCATACTCTTCCTACTGATAAGTCATTAAATAAAAAATTTAATATTACTAAAATAAAAGAGAGAAGTATTAAATAAATTTGCAATTTTATTTTTATAGACATATAAGAACTATATATTATTTTTTTTTGTTTAAAAGGAGAGATGGCCGAGCGGTCGAAGGCGCACGCCTGGAACGCGTGTATGCGAGCAATCGTATCGAGGGTTCGAATCCCTCTCTCTCCGCCATACAAGGAGTAACTTTAATTTATTACGTCTTTTTTAAATAATGTTAAAAACTTGATCACTTCTTCAAAGTTATTGCCATTTAGAATAATTTTCTTACTTACTATCATTGAACCTCTTTTTGCCTCATAAATTTTAATACTTAGATAGTTATTATTTTTTTCAGAAAAAACAAGGCCATTTATAACAAAAGCTGAATTAGCTTCAGTAGCTATTAACATAACCTCTGGTGGGTTTAAGTTTTCTGATCCTTCAGGAGATCTGATAGTAGATATTGCATCTTTCTCTGAAAGAGTAGTATTTATTATTTCCATAAGAGAGTTTAAATTTTCGCTGCTAAAATTAGATGTCTGGTTTTGAAATTCCATTAATGAAATTTTCAACGTTTTATCAGCAGTTTGTGCATTAGATGATTGCAAGTTTTCTGCTGTATTAAGGTTTTCTATTACACTTTGTGCGCCTTGGTTATAGTTAATCTTTTCAGTAAAATATATCTTATATATTAGTAAAGATGTGATCAAAATTAAAATTAGGATAGAAAAAAATAATAAAACTTTTTTAATATTAAATCTTTTTTCTTCAGTGGTTTTCTCTGTTACATGAATAGAAGACATGTATATATTAATTTTTTCACTAATATTTTTAAGTTTTTTGGTTCCCATGAATTTAAATTTAATATCTACTTTATTTTTTATTTCTTGGTAGACTTTTTCTGAAACACTAATCTCTCCTGGTTTTGATATGGACTCAAGTCGAGCTGCTATATTTACATTATCTCCATAAAGATTGTCATCTTGAACCATAATATCTCCAAGGTTAATTCCCATCCTAAATTCAATAATGATATTGTCAGTTATTTCAGAAATATTTTTTGTTATTTTTTTTTGGATTTCTATGGCTGCTTCAACAGCATCAACTGGACTTGCAAATTCAGCCATAATCGAATCGCCTGCTGTTGAAAAAATTCTACCATTTAAACTTTGTATTATTGCATCAGTAGTTTTCCTGGTTTCTTTCAACCTAAATAAAGTTAGCTTTTCATTTTCTGCCATTAGCTTACTGTAGCCTACAACGTCTGCAGCAAATATTGCTGCCATTTTTCTTGTCGCTCCTGTAGAGGTTTTTTCTAGTGTAAATAAATTTTTATTGTCTTTAATAATAGGCATAATTAGATTTTACGTAAAAAAAATTTTAATAAAAGTAATTTATTTGTATAATGGGAATAAATGCCTACATTAGTACTTTTTCAGCCAAAAATTCCGCCCAATACGGGAAATATAATGAGACTATGCTCAAATACAGGATTTAATTTACATCTCATAAAACCTTTTGGTTTCAGTTTAGATGAAAAAAGCTTAAGAAGAGCAAAACTAGATTATTTTTCAGATACAAACCCTCTAATTTTTGAGGATTTGGAATCTTATTGTAATAATATAAATACAAAAAATTTATTATTAATTACAAAATATGGTATTAAAAATTATACAGAAGCGACATTTACCGATAATTCAATTATTATTTTTGGTTCAGAAACCAATGGACTTCCTAAAAAGTTTGTAGAATCTTATAGAAATAAATCCTATAAAATTCCAATGCTTGATGAAAGCAGAAGCTTAAACCTTAGCAACGCTGCCGCAATAATTGCTTATGAAGCTTGGAAAAGTTTAAATTTTAGTAGCGCCAGTCATTAAGATCATATAATATAAGATTTTATATTATAGGGGGAGAGAAGTGTTTAGATTATTAAAATTATTCATAGTTTTACTTTCAATATTATTAATTTCATGTTCGGAAAGAGAAGGTTCGTCTTCTAAAAGTGACCAATCTGAGCAAAGAATAAAAAAAATAAAATGGAAAATGGCAAGTACTTTTCCTGGATCTCTTACCCAACTAGGGACAGCAGGAATTAGGTTTCAAAATCAAATTTCTAAAGTATCGGGTAAAAATATTCAGATAAAGTTTTTTGAGCCAGGAGCTTTGGTACCAGCTTTAGAAGTTTTTGATGCAGTTTCTTCAGGATCAGTTGATGCGGGATGGTCTACTCCTGGATATTGGGCAGGCAAGGTTCCTGCACTACCACTATTTGCCGCTGTACCTTTTGGACCTTCTGCACAGGAATACATGGCTTGGATTTATTATGGTGGAGGGCAAGAGTTATTTGAAGAAATTTATGCTGAACATAATATAAAAGGAATTTTTTGTGGGGTTATTCCCCCTGAGGCATCAGGTTGGTTTAGAAAAGAAATTAATACTGTTGAAGATATGAAAGGTATGAAAATGAGATTTTTTGGTCTTGGTGCAAAAGTTATGGAAAAGATAGGAGTTTCTACACAACTCATTGCAGGCGGAGATATTTTTCCAGCCCTTGAATTAGGTACTATAGATGCTACAGAATTTTCAATGCCAGCAGTTGATTTAGATCTAGGATTTTATCAAGTGGCTAAACATTACTACTTTCCTGGTTGGCATCAACAGTCAACCTTACAAGAATTGATGATAAATATGGATAAATGGAATAGTTTATCTGAAACTCAAAAAGTACAAATAGAAACTACTTGCGGTGATAATATGAGAAATGGTATTGCTGAGGGAGAAGCTATTCAGGTAGATGCCTTAAATACCCTAAAAGAAAAAGGAGTAAAAATTCATAGGTGGAATGATGAGATACTTAATGCTCTGGAGGAAGCCTGGATAGAAGTAGTAAATGAAGAAAGTAAAAATGATGCTGATTTTAAAAGGTCTTGGGAGTCTCTAAGCTCTTTTAGAAAAGAAATAGAGGTTTGGAAGTCGTTAGGATACTTAGATAATTAATTTATAGTTAAAATTGTTTAAAAAAACTAATATTTCTTTATTAGGCTTATCTTTTGGCGTATTAGTTTTTTTATTTTTTTATATTTCTTCGCCGCCTGAGGGCTTAAATAGAATTTCTTGGTTAACTGCAGGTGTAACCATATTGATGACTATATGGTGGATAAGCGAAGCTATTCCTATTTATGTGACGGGGCTAATTCCTCTTATACTTTTTCCTCTATTTGATTTATTTGAATTGAAAGAAGTAGCTACTTCTTATGCACATCCATTGGTGTTATTATTTTTAGGTGGATTTATCATAGCCTCGGCCATGGAAGATAGCGGACTGCACAAAAGAATAGCTATAAAAATACTTAGTTTTTCTGGAACCAGTCCTAGCAAGATTATTGCTGGATTTATGATTACTACTGCTCTTTTAAGTATGTGGGTAAGCAATACTGCATCTACAATAATGATGCTACCCATTGCAACTTCCGTAATAGCTTTTTTTTCTAGTCAAAAAAACATAAACAATAAAAGTTTTGCTATCCCTTTATTATTATCTATTGCTTACTCAGCTTCCATTGGTGGTACAGCTACTTTAATAGGAACTCCTACAAATATTATGCTGGCAAGCATACTAAGTGACTCATATAACTTTCAAATAAGTTTCATTGACTGGTTTATGATAGGGCTCCCAATTGCAATTATTCTAATCCCAATTGTTTGGTTTTTTTTAAATAAAGTTATATATAAGGTTTCTTCGAAAAAATCTGATGCTTTAGAAAATACTTTATTAAATATGAAAAGTGAAATTGGAAAAGCTAGTACTACCGAAAAAGTTGTAGCAATTATATTTTTTTTTACGGCTTCGTTGTGGATTTTTAGAAAGGCTTTGAATGAAAATTTTGGCTTAACTTTGAATGATACATCAATAGGTATACTAGGTGCATTACTTTTATTTATTATTCCTTGTGGGCCAAATAAAAGAGCCTGTAACTGGAAAACCGCAAATCAGATCCCGTGGGGTGTGCTATTTTTAGTAGGAGGTGGAATAGCTCTTTCAAGAGCTATCAAAGACTCTGGCCTAGCTGAATGGATTGGGTCTTTTTCTAATTATTTATATGGATTAGATATTTATATTTTGATACTTATTGCTGTAGCATTAATTATTTTTTTAACTGAACTGAATTCTAATACTGCCACAGTTGCTACTTTTTCTCCTATACTAATAATTTTTGCAATAGGGTTGGAAGTTAACCCTCTTATTTTTGTAATACCAACTACTATAGCAGCCAGCTGCGCATTTATGTTGCCTATTGCTACGCCTCCAAATGCTGTAGTTTTTGGAAGCGGAAAAGTAACAATTAATAATATGATAAGAGCAGGATTTATGCTTAATATAATTTCTATATTTGTAGTAACAGCAATTAGCTTAGTCATATTGAATCAAGTATTTAATTTCAATTTAATGACTCTTCCTCAGTGGGTGATACAAAATTAATATATAAAATTTTTATTAATTTTTAAAATATATGCTTTTGCAAACTGCATAGATATAAAAAACTCTACCAAAACTGAAATTCCCAAGCTGCTAATCAAACTATTTTTTAGAAAAGGTAAACCCATTATATAACAGGTTAAAAGTCCTGATAAATTATTTTCATAATTATTACTCATAAGCCATACCCCTAAATTTGATATAAGAAAAAAAATAATACAACTTCCAACGATTCCTAAAAATCTAAAATAGAGATTTTTAAAATATCTTGAAAATAAGCCGATAAATATAATACTTCCCCAAGTAAATAATAGTAAGTTGTGAACTCCTATTAATAAATCACTCAATATAAAAGCAGTTAAACTTACTATTATATATTTATATCCAAAGAGTGCTGGTAAATAAAATGCAACTGAAATGGCCGTAGTAAAATTTGGGGGATGAGGTATAAGCCTACTTATAAGAATTGATACAAAGCTTATAATTATAAATTTTCCAATCCTTTCATTAAACATACTTTATGCTAACATAAATTTATTAAATTTTAATTTAATTTTCAAATTTTACTCCTAGGAATACAGACCTTCCAGGACTCCTGTACCCAAGATTTTCAGATGTTCCTCCTCCTCTATTTACAATATTATTTCTATTTAGAAGATTTTCAAACTTAATATATGTTTTTGCATTTTTTCTGAAGAAATAATTTGCATAAAAATTTAAAGATCTAAAAACAGGTAAATCATTGAATTTAGTATCCTTTGCCTTATTTTGAAATAAGTAATATGTATTTATATTTAATTTTTCTGTAGGTTTTAAATTAACAGATAAAACAAACTTATCTTTAGGAACTAAAGTTATGCTATCCCCATCATTTTCTTTTCCATTAGTTTTAGTGTAGTTCAAACTAGTATTTAAAAAATTATAAATAAATGTTTCATATCTAATTTCTAACCCATTTGTGACCAAGTTAGATGTAGATTGTCTATATTTGGAAGATGCATATGTAATTATATCTTCTATTCTTGTCTCAAAAGCCCCTAAGTAGAGTTTGGTTAAACCATTTTTAGAAATTATTTCACTTCCCAAATCATAAGTGATTGATTTTTCAGGTTTAAGTTCATTATTTCCATAAGTACTATATAACTCATAGGGAGTAGGGGCTCTGTAACCGGTTCCCATGCTTCCTCTTAGAATAATGTTTTCTAAAAAATTGTGATTGATTTGAAGTCTTCCTGTTTCGAATGTGTCGTATTTACTATCATATTCTCTTCTTGCAGAGACATCTACTTTAGTTTCATTAAAAACTTTAAATCTTAATTCACTAAAAATAGAATAGATTTCCTTTTTTGCTAAGTCTCCATTCATATCAGCATTCTTCATAACATAATCAAATCCTGATAGAATATTAAAGCCATTTAAATTACTTGAAACTATATATTCTAATTTATTTTTTCTACCATCATATTCATATCTATAGGCGCCACTATTATTTATTCTAGTGGTATAGGTTGGCTGAAATGCAATTTTATGACTAATATTTTTTTGGTTATAAATTATATCAAGAAGTAAAGCGTAAGCTTTATCATCTCTAAAATATGTTAAACTATCACCAGGATATGAAAAGTTATTATCATATTCGTTATGTTGTTTATAAAACCTTCCATTAAAGTTAACCTCTAAATTTTCTTTAACTTTTAAGCTAGACAAAAAATCTGAGCCATATAAGTAATAGCCATCTTTTTCTGTTGGAGCTAGTCCAGTATCAATGAAACTATTATAACCTGATGATCTTTCACCGTTCAAATTTAAAACTGAATAAAACCTATCACTTAAAAAGCTAATAGAATTAGAGTTATTAATATAACCGTATGAGCCTGCTTCAAATGACTTCTTACTAGTAAACCCATCAACCTCTGGGAGAGATGAATTAATACTAATTACTCCTCCTATTGCATTACTGCCATACAAAGTCCCTTGAGATCCATTAAGAATTTCAATATTGTCTACATTATTGATATTCAAATTATCAATATACGTAGGTTCCTCCTGTGTTGAAGTGATGTCCGATAAGTCCATCCCGTCTACTAATACTTTTATATACTTTCTTGATAAACCTCTATTAAAGTAGCTAGGGTCGGAACCTTTGTTTCCTTTTGGAGATACAGAGAATCCTCCAAATTCCTGCAGTATTCCACTAGTGGTAGTAGAAGCAGAACTTTCAACTTGCTTTTTGTTTATTATTAAAACAGATGACCCTACTTTGTTTAATTCAACTAAGGATCTGTTAGGAGATACTACAAACTTACCTAAATCCTCCAAGGCACACAACATACTACTTATTAAAAAAATTATTAAATAAAAATAAACTTTTAAAATGCTCATGACATTTCTCCTAAGTCAAATAAAAAAAGTTGGTCATGAACGATATAATCGTGCTTTAAACGCAATCTCCGACGCAAGCTAGACCGTATTTGGCAGGTTTCCTGACTTATGACTAGTATTTTCTTCCTTCCCAGAAAATATTATCTAGTGGACTTTAGAGATACTTGCGTCATTTACAGTTGCGAAGACAGTTCCAGATTTGAACTAGATTCCCTTTTACTTCTTTTTACAGAACACCAAATACTATTAAATATTATATAAAAAAATAAAAAATTAAAAGTAGTTTATTTTTTAAATTTTTGCCAAAATCGTTTGACAAAATTCCAAAAATACTTGAATTCGCCAAATACTGCAGCTACTGCTAACAAAATTATTTGATAAATAGGAAATATTACTATAATTCTCAGTATGATTTGTAATACTTTATTAGATATAAATTCTTTATATTTTAAAAAATTTAATAATGGCTCCGAAACATACACTGACAAACTTCCACTTACAGCAAAAACTAAAAATACTACGACTAACTGATAAGTTGAATCAGTTTTAAATATTTTTTTAAGAAGTAAAAACAATTATTATTTTGCCTTAGAAATTATTTTGATATGATCAATCATTGCCATCATCCCTACCTGTCTTCTAGCAGATAAGCTTGGTCCCAATCCTAACTGGTTAACAATGTCATGTCTCACTTTTTTTATTTCTGTAGTACTTAATCCTGAAAAAGCTTTAGTAATTATTTTTACTAATCCTCTTACAATTAAGGCGTCACTATCCCCTTCAAAATAATTTTTATCTTCTTTTTTATAGGACTTTACCCATACTTGTGCAAGACAGCCAGACATTTTATTATTTTCATTTCTGTCTATTTCTAGAAAGGAATTACCTTTTTTTCCATAATCAATTAAATACTCAAATTGACCTTCTTCACCTTCTATTTCTAAAATTTGAGCAAGGTTATCTGCATGATATTTAATTTCTTTTAACATTAGTTTAACTTATATACGATAATTATAGAAAATGTATTAGTTTTTTTTAAAATTTCATTTTTCTCAAAATTAATAATTTTTTCTTTTAATATTTTTTTCAAGGATTCTATTATTCTTCTTGAAGCATCTGTTTTGCTTCCTATGTGAATTTTTTTTATATCACCGTCATTACTAAGAGTAAAAACTACTTCTACATTACCTTCTTCTCTTTTTCTAATAGAAGCTCTAGGATAGTTGCTAGCAACCTCCTTTTGTATTCTTTGTTTTAAATAATCCTTATACTTTTTAAGTGAGGTTTTATCTTCATCAACTTGACCATTATTTATTGATGAATTCGTATATTTTTTTCCAAAACTTTTCTCACCTTTTTTAAAAGTAGATAATTGTTTTTTTTCTACGGACTCTTTATTTTCTTTAAACGACTGAAGTTCATTTATATTTGTCTTTTCAAAGGAATCTTTAAGAATTTCTTCATCTTGATTAATTATTTTTTTTTTATTTTTTAATTCTTTAGAAATATTTTTTTGCTTAGGATTGTTATTTTTGTTTTTTATATCTGAAATAAATTGATTGGTATCTTTAGATCTTGATATGTTTTCCTTTTCTGAATCTTTTTTATAAGAATTTAGCAACTTTACTTCTATATTATTATAATTTTTTGAGGATATTGATTTTCTATTTTCTAGGTTATAAAAAATAATCATTATTAAAGTACAATGTATAATAAGGGAATAGATTATACCTGTATTTTTTAATAAAATGTTTGTTAAGTAAAGTCGTGGGGTCATTTAATCTAATTTATTTTTTATTTGGATAAAATATTATAGAAAAAATAATACTCAAAAGTACATAAGTTTTACCTGTAATTAAATTAATAAAAATTAAATAACTAAAATATAGATATAAATTTTTAATAGTTACCACTCTAAATTAAAACCTAAAAAAAAGCTTCTAGGTTGTCCTGGTGATAAAAAGTTGGGATCTAATGCTCCTACTGCAGTATCGCCAATTCCTGTATCCCCAATTTCTGCTATAGGAACATTTACTTCGTCAGAAGAAGCCTCACCTAATACGCCCATAGTTTCATAATTACTATTAAGTAAATTATCAACTCTCGCAAAAATTCTAAAATTATTTTTTGGAGTATATTCTGTTGTTAGATTAAATACCGCATAGGGGCTAGTCTTATTTAATTGGTTTGATTCATCACCACGCAGGAATACTCCGGAGGCTGCAACCAATCCAGTTGATACGTTTAAATCATCTAATAATTTATATGTAATACTTGCATTTAATTTATGCTCAGGCATACCTGGTATTATATCTCCTGTCTCTACGTCATTTACAGAGTTAGGATGATTAGCTGCAGGTAATGTGTGTGCCGATTGAAATGTAGCTCTCATGAAAGAGTAATTTAAGAAGAAATCTTTTAATCCATTATTCTTATTTTTTTTTGATCCTTTTAAAGTTAAATCTAAGCCTAATCTTTGAGTTTCTCCAAAGTTTTTAAAATATCCAGATGATAGTCCAGTTCCTGAGCTAACAAATATAATATCTTCATAGTTTCTAGTTAAATATCCAATAGAGCTCCAATCTAATGAGAACTTTTTATATGTTGTAAACCCTCTAATCCCTGCCTCTAAGGCTCTGGTAATTACCTGTTCTAATGGGGGATCAGCTACGAAGGCGTTAGGTAATCTGCAAGGAGCTCCAGGGTCCGCACAAGATAACTCAACTGGAGAAGGTGTTCTGCTAGCTTCTCTATAATTTAACAATAATGAAGAGCTATTAGACAGATCTCTTACAAGTCCCAAGGCAGGGTTTACTCTAAAGTACCTATGGTCTCCATTAACAAATGCTGTTCTTGTATAAATGTCAGTCTTAAAATTATCTACTAATTCTACGAACGCAATATTAGCTCTTACTGAAGAAGAGAAAGTTGTTTTTTCATTTAATTTAAATGTATCACCAACATATGCTCCGAATAAATTTAATTTTCCAGTAACTTCTGCTGGTCCCACATCTCCTCTTTCTTTTTCGTCTGGATCACTTCCATTTCCTGAATGTTCTTGTTCAGCTACAAGCTCAATAGGTTGATCAAAGCTATTATTTAAAGGAGTAACAGTTCTTTCATTAGTAAGAATTCCTAAAAACCCGCCAGACCTGTAATAGGATTTTGCTTGATCATATGATAATCCCATTGAAAACTGATGTTCCTTATTATAAATATCGTAAAAAGTATCATACTGAACGGCGCCTCCAATA
The DNA here is from genome assembly GCA_002715505.1 of Candidatus Pelagibacterales bacterium. Taxonomy (GTDB): domain Bacteria; phylum Pseudomonadota; class Alphaproteobacteria; order TMED109; family TMED109; genus JAYYAX01. The sequence continues at coordinate 15,116 of PAZF01000010.1, read as the reverse complement.
GTGGTGGTCGTTGTAAATGTTTTATTTAATAAACCGTACTTTCTTATATTATCATCTGACTCAATAGCATTTCCATTTTGATCAAGAATTACCCCGTAATCTCCTGTTGAGTTATCTTCTCCACAAAGAGGAGAGTCGTCAAAGCCATAATCGCTTTGTAATTCTGAAGCATCAGCTGCAGAGTTTTCTGCACATTCTTCAGCATCTACTTCATCAGCATTAAAAGTATTACGAAATAGTCTTCTCACATAAAGATTTGCAGAGATAATAGAGTTATTTTCTGTAAAAAAACTTCCAGATCCTGTCATCATTAGAACTTTATTAGTTGTATTATCAGGCCATGTAAAAACAGAAGCTCTGTCAACTTGTAATAGCTCTATGGGAGTAACTCCATTTCCATTTAAATCAGTATCTGCTCCTAAAATAGAAAAGTTAATTAAATAATTTTCTTTTTCATGTCCTAAATTAGTATAAATTCTTTCTATTTTTCCTTCACTGTGGTCTCTCCATCCACCATCACTTGCCTTTTCTATAGAAGAGTAAAGCCCTGTATCCGAAGTTCCAGTACCAAATTCAAAAACTTCTGAATGATATAAAAAGGAACCTATTTTGACTGTACTATCAAAATATGATCCTTCATTTTTATAATCTAAGCCTTTTTTAGTAGTTAATGCAAGAGAGCCTCCTAAAGCATTAAGACCAAATGCAGGATTTGAACTCATAAGATCTACTTTTTTGACGGCATATTCTGGAATTAATTCCCATTGAACTGTATCACCAAAACTTTCATTAACTCTTATTCCATCTAAATATACAGTAATACCTTGTGACTCTCCTAAAAGAGGAGATGCTGTAAATCCTCTATAGTCAACATTCTTTTGGAAATTACCATTTTGTACATCTTTAACTGTTAAACCAGAGAGGTTCTCATTCATAATATCTACAAAAGTCTTAGATAAGTTATTTTTAATTTTAGTTTCACTTATAGATTGAGAGGTGTTTGGATATTTATTTTTTTCAATAAAAATTCCTGGCAATGGAGATATTCCTATAACTTCAACCTCACCAAGGTCTTCTTGTCCATGCAAAGATTTAATAAACAATAAAAGTAAAATTAAATTTAATATTCTCATTATAATTTTTTCCTATAATACTTATAAATATTTCCTATAATAAAAGGCTAATCTGTATTGTCAATAATATTTAATTAAAAAAGTGATTATTAAATTTTTGTAGGGTTAGGGATACCTTTGTACACTTTTTCAGGATTAAAAGACTTTTTTTTCTCAGTAAATTTTAAAGAAGCTTGACCTTCTTTATATTCTATTTTTCTATAAAAACAGCTTTTGTAACCTACATGGCATGATGCTGCTTTCCCTCCTTTAGTAGGCTTTGCTAATTTTACTTCAAAAATAACACAATCTTGATCGTCATCTATAAACATCTTTTTTATATTGTGAAACATTCCAGATGTTTCTCCTTTTAACCATATTGACTCTCTACTTCTAGAAAAATAATGGGCTTTTTTTGTTTCAATAGATTTTTTAAAAGCTAATTTGTTAATATAAGAAAACATTAAAATTTCTTTGGTTTTAGTTTCTACTGTAATACAGGGAAGCAGATTATCCTTGTTAAACTTAGGACACAAGTTATAACCCTCCTCAATTTCGACTATTGACGTTCTTTTATTAAATTGTATTTTATTTATTTTATTTTTCATTATAACTAAATTTAGTAGAAAATTTGTAATTATCAAATAAAAGTGTTAAACAATATTTATGAAACAAAGTAACATACTTAAGAAAAAAGAAAATGTTAAAAAGCAGCCGACTGAAGAACAAGCAAAGGAAGCTGTTAGAACATTAATATCCTGGGCTGGTGATGACCCTACTAGAGAAGGTTTGTTAGAAACTCCTAAAAGAGTGACAAATGCTTATAAGGAATTTTTTTCAGGGTATTATGAGAGGCCAGACGAAATTTTGTCAAAAACCTTTGAAGAGGTTGCTGGGTATGATGAAATGGTAATAGTAAAGAACATAAAAGTTGAATCACATTGTGAGCATCACATGGTGCCTATTTTAGGAATTGCACATGTAGCTTACATTCCTAACAAGAGAGTGGTGGGAATAAGTAAGTTAGCAAGAGTTGTAGATGTGTTTGGGAAAAGATTGCAAACCCAGGAAACTATGACTGCACAAATAGCTTCATGTATTCAAAAAGCTCTTCTGCCAAGAGGGGTTGCTGTTGTAATTGACGCACAACATCAATGTATGACCACTAGAGGTATTAAAAAGTCTGAGTCTTCTACTGTTACAAGCAGAATGCTTGGTGTTTTTAGAACAGATGCTAGAACAAGAACAGAATTTTTAAATTTTATAGCTAAGTAAAATATAAATATTGTTAGGCAATAAAAATAAATTTTCTATAAAAACAAAATTCCCGATTATATTAGCAAGTGGCTCGAGCATTAGAAAAAAAATATTAATGCAAACAGGTCTAAAATTCAAAACTGTTTCATCAAATTTAAATGAGAGTTTAATTAAAAAAAAATTACAAGGTAAAAACTTCAGTTACATTTGTAAAAAGTTATCTGAAGAGAAAGCATTGGTAGTAAGTAAAAAATTCAATAATGCTTATGTTATAGGATCTGATCAAATTTGTATATTTGAGAGAAAGCTATTAGACAAGCCATCAACCAAAGAGAAGGCAATTAATCAATTAGTAATGTTATCAGGAAATGAACATAGTCAAATTAGTGCTTCTAGTATTTGCTTTAATGGTAAAATTATATATTCGTTTTTTGAAAAGTCTTGTCTTAAAATGAGAACATTGTCAAAAAACCAGATTATAGACTATATAAATTTTGATATGCCTTTAAATTCATGCGGATCTTATAAATATGAATCAAAAGGATACCTTTTATTTTCTAAGGTAAGAGGTAATCAATTCGCTATTCAAGGAATTCCTTTATTTTCATTATTAAATAATATGCTAAAAGAAAATATTATAAGCTATGAAAAATCTTAAAATTTTTAATTCACTTTCTAATAAAAAAGAAATTTTTTTTCCTATAAATAATAGAAATATAAGAATTTATGCATGTGGACCGACAGTCTACAATTATGCACATGTTGGGAATGCTAGGATGGCAGTAGTTTTTGACACAATAGTTAAACTGTTAAGATATATTTTTCCTAAAGTAACTTACGTTTCTAATATAACTGATATTGATGACAAAATAATACAAAGGAGTTTAGTAGAAAAAAAGTCATGTGAGCAAATTAGTGCGACTTACTTGAGCATCTATAATTCAGAAATGAAACAACTTAATGTAGATAATCCAGATTTTCAACCAAAAGCCACAGAATATGTAGAAAGTATGATAGAAAAAATAAAAATACTTCAAGATAAAGGATATGCATACTTTAATGAAGGACATTTATTATTTTCTGTTTTGACTTTTCCTGAATACGGAATTCTTTCCAAAAGAAGCAAAGAAGATCAAATAGCAGGTAAAAGAATAAAAGTGGCATCTTATAAAAAAAAACCAGAAGATTTTATTTTATGGAAACCCTCGAAAGAAAATGAACCAGGATGGAGTTCTCCTTGGGGAAAAGGAAGGCCAGGATGGCACACCGAATGTTTTGCTATGGCATCAGATATATTAAAGACACCTTTTGATATACATGGAGGAGGTTTAGATTTAAAGTTTCCTCACCATGAGAATGAGATAGCTCAGGGATGCTGCTTTCAAAAAAATAAAAATATTCAAAGTTATGCAAAATATTGGATGCATAATGGTTTTGTTACATTTGAGGAAGAAAAAATGTCAAAGTCTTTGGGAAACATTGCTCTTCTAAAAGATTATTTAAAGGTTTATAATGGAGAAATAATAAGATTAGCTCTTCTTAGCGCTCACTACAGAAGCCCTCTAGTTTGGAAAGAAAGTTTATTAATACAATCAAAAAATATTTTAGATAAATTTTATGAAGTATTAAGAAAGCTTGAAGATGTTAAATTAGAAAATTATAATACAAAATTACCTGATGAGTTGGAAGGTTATTTCTTTGATGATTTTAATTTATCAAAAGTATTTGCTTATCTTAATAGAATTATTAAAGACAAGGAAAATTATAAAAATGAAGAAAAAAAAATGAAACTTAAAAAAATATTATATACAACTGGTAATATATTAGGAATATTTAAGCAGGACACTAACGAATGGTTTAAAAATGATAAAAAAGCTTCAGAAAAAGATATTAAAGAAATTGAGAAATTAATTGAGCAGAGAAGCTTAGCTAGGATGGAAAAAAACTTCAATTTGGCAGATAATATAAGAAAACAACTTATAGATTTAGGAATAGAAATTCAAGATAGTCCTAAAGGAGCAAAATGGAAAAGGGTAAAATAAAAAATGGATAACTTAGAAAATCAAAAAAATATATTAATTTCCTTTCCTGATGGTAAAAAAAAAGAGTTTTCTAAAGGTATAAAAGGATTAGAAATAGCCGGAAATATATCTAAGTCTCTAGAAAAGAAATCTGTCGCTATGAAAGTTAATGGAGAGTTTAAAGATTTATCTGATGAAATTAACAATGACTCCAAAATAGAGATAGTGACAATTGAGTCGGAGGATGGACTAGAAATAATGAGACATACTCTAACAGCACAAGTTTTAGCAAAAGCAATTAAAAATTTGTACCCTAAATCAAAACTAGCAATAGGACCAACTATCGAGAATGGTTTTTATTATGACGTTTTATTAGAAAAACCTTTATCAAATGAAGATCTACCTAAAATTGAAAAAGAAATGAAAAAAATAGTTCAGGTAGGCAACAAAATCAAAAAAAGTTATGTAAATAAACAAGAAGCCTTGAAGTTATTTTCAGAAAAAGGAGAGACTTACAAGGTAGATATTATTAAGGAGTCTAAACAAGAGAATAATTTCCAAATTTATTTTCAAGAAAATACAAATTTTTTCGATTTATGTTATGGACCTCATTTACCAAATCTAAAGCACGTTGGATCTTTTAAATTAACAAAAGTAGCGGGTGCTTATTGGAAAGGTGATTCTAAGAACGAAATGTTACAAAGAATTTATGGAACAGCTTGGAAAAACGAAGATGATCTGAAAAAATATTTAAATATATTAGAAGAAGCAGAGAAAAGAGACCATAGAAAAATAGGAAAAAAATTAGAACTTTTTCACTTGCAAGAGGAAGCTGTTGGGTCAGTTTTTTGGCACGATAAAGGTTGGAAAATTTTTTTGGAAATAGAAGCATATATTAGAAAAAAACTAAACGCTCAAGGATATAAAGAAGTAAAAACTCCGCAAATAATAGACAGAACTTTATGGGAAAAATCAGGTCATTGGACAAAGTTTAAAGAAAATATGTTCCTAGCAAAAGGAGATGATAATAAAGTTTTGGCACTAAAACCAATGAACTGTCCTGGTCATGTAGAAATTTTTAAGCAAGGTTTAAAATCTTACAGAGATTTACCTATTAGGATGGCTGAGTTCGGTTCTTGTCATAGGAACGAGCCTTCAGGAGCTTTACATGGTATAATGAGAGTGAGACAATTTACGCAGGATGATGCGCATATTTTTTGCACTGAGAGTCAGGTTACTGAAGAATCTCTAAAGTTTTGTGATTTATTAAGAGAAATTTACAAAGATTTTGGGTTTAAAGAATTAAAGGTAAAGTTTTCTGATAGACCAAAAGAAAGAGCTGGAACCGACCAAGTTTGGGATAAAGCTGAAAAAGCTCTTTTAAAGGCAGTAAAAGAAGCAAAATTAAAATATGAATTAAACCCTGGAGAAGGAGCATTTTATGGACCAAAATTGGAATTTGTATTAACTGATGCTATAGGAAGAGACTGGCAATGTGGTACTTTACAAATGGATTTTGTTTTGCCAGAGAGATTAGAAGCTACTTACATAGATGAAAATGGTCAGAAAAAATATCCTGTTATGTTACATAGAGCTATTTTAGGATCTTTAGAGCGTTGGATAGGTATAATTATAGAACAATATTCCGGTAAATTTCCTATTTGGTTAGCACCTACTCAAATAACTATTTGTACAATTACAGAAAAAAATTGTAATTATGCTAAAGCTATAGATAAATCTTTAAAAGATGCTGGTATAAGAACAGAGCTAGATAATAGAAACGAAAAGATTGGTTATAAGATTAGAGAACATAGTGACAAAAAAGTGCCAATTATTTTAGTAGTTGGCGATAAAGAAAATAGCACTGAAAGCGTTTCAATCAGAAGATTAGGTAATAAAGACTTTGAACAAATGAAGTTTAATGAATTTATCAAATTTTTCAGAAAAGAATTAGAAATAAAATGATAAAAAAGTCTTTTTTATTATTAATTAAATTATATCAAATCTTTATTTCACCTTATTTAGGAAATAATTGTAGATTCTACCCTTCATGCTCAAATTATGCAATTCAGGCAATTGAAAAACATGGTGTGATATTAGGTATAAAGATGTCTATTATAAGAGTTTTAAGATGCAATCCTTGGGGAGGAAGTGGTGTTGATATGGTGCGTGATAAAGATGTTAAGAATTAAAACCAAATGTGGCATAGAAAAGCGAAGGATGTTAGAAAATAAAAAAGGTTTATTTGCTAAAGTTAGGTTATACTGGTTTTTATTAGTAGGGGGATTAAGAGATTTTTTTAAAAAGGAGACTATGTGAAAAAAAAGTTAGTTATTTTTATTTTACCTATATTTCTTATTGTAAATAACTCTTTATCACAAGAATTTTCAGCTTATGATCTTTTGAAAAGCTGCAATAACTATAAGACTTGGATTGATGGTAATTTTGAAGATCCTGTCGACCCTCAAATTTTATTCAATATGGGAAAGTGTCAAGGAATAATGGAGACTACAGGAAAGGTAATGCTAACACTTTGCATAGAAAGAAAAAGAAATGCAAACATAAATAAACAGCTAACCGCAAATCTAGAGGGTGTTAAAACTATTACTTTAGTGAAGGAATATGTCTCGAGGGCCTCAAAGGTCACTAATCTTCAAAAATATAATGCTCAAGAATTACTATCAGTAATTTTAAGCAAAAGATGGCCTTGCAGATAACTGTCAGATAGCGGTTAACAGATATTAATTTAATTTGATTAAATTTTAATCACTAATATAACATTTATTCATAATTGATTATATTTTAATCACTTTAATTATGATTAGAAATTGATTTTTTTTTCTCCTAAACATATAATCTCAATTCGCAATATTATGGCTTTATTTTAATTTGGCACTAACTAATAGTATTGGAGCTAGAGAGAATTTGATGACTAAAAAAACATTTAGGCCTAAGAAACAAGGATTATATAACCCTGAGAACGAACACGATGCATGTGGTATAGGGTTTGTTGCTAATATTAAGGGAAACAAAAATCATTCTATTGTTCAGAATGGTCTGGAAATGTTAGAGAATCTGGAACACCGAGGTGCTGTAGGAGCAGATAAAACTGTAGGAGATGGAGCAGGTATTCTCACTAATATTCCAGATAAAATGTTTAGAGAAGAGTTTAAAAAAATTTCAAAGCAATTGCCTAATGAGTATGATTATGGTGTGGGAATGATTTTTCTTCCAACATATAGAAAAGAGCAAGAAGAATGTTTTAAAGTTATCAACAAGTTTATTAAGGAAGATAAATTAGAATTATTTCACATCAGAGATGTCCCAGTTAAAAGCTCCTCCTTATCTAAAAATATGCAGAAAAGCGAACCTAGTATAAAACAAATTTTTATACGCACAAAATACAAATTAAATAGAAGTTACTTAGAGAAAAAACTTTTTATTGTTAGCAAAAAAATTTTTAATGAGATTACAAAATTAGCAAAAAAAAATAAAGTTTTTGAAACTTTTTACATTAATTCCTTTTCAAATAGAATTATTACATATAAAGGAATGCTTCTGTCAAATTTAGTCAGAAAGTATTTTTTAGATCTTAATGATGAGTTATATATAAGTAATTTTGCATTAATACATCAAAGATTTTCTACAAATACCTTTCCATCTTGGGACTTAGCACAACCTTTTAGAATGATTTGTCACAATGGTGAAATAAATACGGTCAGAGGAAATGTTAACTGGATGAATGCCAGAAAAGCAATACTTAAAAGTAAAATACTAGGGAGAGATCTTAAAAAAATATGGCCTCTTATAACCTTTGGACAGTCTGATTCAGCTTGTTTTGATAATGCATTAGAACTCTTAATCGCAGGTGGTTATTCCATAGAGCATGCAATGATGCTTTTAATTCCAGAAGCTTGGCAAAATGCAAATAATATGAATAAAAGGAAAAAAGACTTTTACAAATATTACTCCCAATTTAGCGAACCTTGGGATGGTCCAGCAGCGGTAGCTTTCACTGACGGAAAAAAAATAGGAGCTACTTTGGATAGAAATGGTCTAAGACCAGCTAGATATTTTATTACGTCTGATCAAAGGTTAGTTCTTTCATCTGAAATGGGAGTGCTGAGAGTACCTGAAAATTTAATTCTTAAAAAAGAAAGGCTTACTCCAGGCAAAATGCTTTTAGTAGATTTAGAAGAAGGAAAAATTATTCTAGATAAGGATTTAAAAAAGAGAATGTATACTGAGCATAACTATTCGCAAATAGTAAAAAAGAATATTATTTCTCTAAAAGAAAAAGCAATAGATCCAAAATTATTTATAAATAACTTTGATAATATAAAATTAAAACAGAATCTTTTTGGATATACAGAAGAGGACATTAAATTTTTAATTAGACCTATGCTTAATAACAGTGCGGAAGCCACTGGCTCTATGGGAACTGATACTCCAATTGCAGTTTTATCTAGACAAAATAAGTTGTTATTTAATTATTTTAAGCAAAACTTTGCTCAGGTTACTAATCCTGCAATAGATCCAATAAGAGAAGAAACAGTTATGAGCCTTATCAGCTATTTAGGCGAGAGAGCCAATCTTTTAAACTTCGATGTAGATAACCAAAAAAGAATACTTCTAAATCAGCCTATTTTATCTACTTCAGAAATGAGACAAGTTGAAACCATTGCTAAAAAACACAATAAATATTTTAAGATAAAAAGGTTTGATTCCATATTTAATGAAAATTACAGCTTTAAGCAGACTGAGGATAAGTTGGAAGAAATTTGTAGATCTGTAGAGAAAGAAGTTAAAAATAATAATTGTAAAATTGTTGTTATTTCTGATAGAAAAACTTCTAAGGAAAAAATAGCCTTTCCTTCTTTATTAGTTCTTTCTTCTGTCCATCAATATCTTATATCAAAAGGATTAAGAACTAAATGTAGCATTATTGTTGAAACGGGAGAAGCTAGAGAAGTTCATCATTTTTGTGTATTGGCAGGATATGGAGCTGAAGCAATTCATCCATATTTAGCTCTAGATACTTTAACTAAAATAGATGATTGTAAAAATAACTACAAAAAAATTAATGAATTAGAAAAAAAATATATTAAGGCTATAGGAAAGGGAATTCTCAAGGTTATGTCAAAAATGGGTATTTCTACTTACCAATCATATAATGGAGCTCAAATATTTGATGCTGTAGGACTAAATTCTAATTTTATAAAAAAATATTTTACAGGGACATCTAGTCTTATTGAAGGAGTAGGAATTAAAGAAATTATAAATGAAACTAGAAGAAGACATTTAGAAGGAATAAATTCTGTAGAAAAAAAATTATTTAGACTCAACGTAGGAGGAGAATATGCATATAGGCTTGGAGGAGAAAAGCATGTATGGGATCCTGATACAATATCAAATTTACAACACTCAGTAAGATCAGAAAAAAGAAATATATATAAAAAATATTCAGAGATAGTAAATGGAACAAAAAATGGAAATCTTAATCCAAGATCCTTGTTTCAAATTAAGTTTTCTAAAAAACCTATTGATATAAACCTAGTCGAAAGTGCTTCTGAAATAGTTAAAAGGTTTTCTACGGGAGCAATGTCATTTGGTTCTATAAGCAGAGAGGCTCATACTACTTTGGCTGCTGCAATGAATTCCATAGGAGGACGCTCTAATACCGGAGAAGGAGGAGAAGAGAGATTTAGGTTTAAAAAACAAAAAAATGGAGAAAACCTTAAAAGTGCAATTAAACAAGTCGCCTCAGGAAGATTTGGTGTTACCACTGAATATTTAGTAAATAGCACTGATATCCAAATTAAGATAGCTCAAGGAGCAAAACCAGGAGAAGGAGGGCAGCTACCTGGTCATAAGGTTGATAAAGTGATAGCTGAAGTTAGATTTTCTACTCCAGGGGTGGGATTAATATCACCACCTCCACACCATGATATATATTCTATTGAAGATTTAGCTCAACTAATATTTGATTTAAAAAATGTGAATCCTGATGCAAGAATTTCTGTAAAACTTGTCTCAGAAGTAGGAGTAGGAACTGTAGCAGCAGGAGTAGCTAAGGCAAAAGCTGACCATATAACTATTTCTGGATTTGAAGGAGGCACAGGTGCTAGTCCACTTACTTCTATTAAGCACGCTGGATCTCCTTGGGAGCTGGGATTAGCAGAAACTCAACAAACCTTAGTTTTGAATGATCTCAGAAGTAGAATTTCTTTGCAGGTTGATGGTGGATTGAGAACGGGTAGAGACGTAATTATAGGAGCTTTATTAGGAGCTGATGAGTTTGGTTTTTCAACAGCACCATTGATAGCAATTGGATGTATAATGATGAGAAAGTGTCATTTAAATACTTGTCCCGTTGGTATCGCAACACAAAACCCTGAACTTAGAAAAAAGTTTTTGGGCAAACCTAAGCATGTAATTAATTATTTTTTCTATGTTGCAGAAGAGATTAGAGAGATAATGTCAAAGATGGGTGTGAAAAAGTTTAATGACTTAATAGGAAAAACAGAAATGCTTTCTGTTGATAAAAGTCTAACCTCATGGAAAACAAAAGGGTTAGATTTTAAAAATATTTTTTATTCCCCAAGAATTTATGATAAAAAGCAAGTCTTCAACTCTAAAAAACAGCAACACTCTTTATCCAAAGTATTGGATCAAAAATTTATTAAAGATTATCAAGATAAGTTTTTAAAAAATAAAAACCTTAAGCTAAATTATAAAATTTATAATACTGATAGATCAGTAGGAGCTATGTTTTCTGGCTATCTTGCAAAAATCTATGGCCTTGAAGGATTAAAAGAAAACAGTATTTTTATAGATTTACAAGGGACGGCAGGGCAGTCTTTTGGTGCTTTTACCAGCTCTGGAGTTACATTAAACTTATCAGGAGAAGCCAACGACTATGTAGGAAAAGGACTTTGTGGAGGAAATATAAATATTTTTCCACCAAAAGATTCTAAAGTAGTTCCTGAAAAAAGTATTATTGTAGGAAATACAGTTTTATATGGTGCAGTTTCTGGACAGTGTTACTTTAGAGGTATAGGTGGGGAGAGGTTTGCAGTAAGAAATTCAGGAGCATGGGCAGTAATAGAGGGATTAGGAGATCATGGTTGTGAATATATGACTGGTGGTGTAGTTTTGTGTTTAGGTAAAACAGGAAAAAATTTTGGAGCCGGAATGTCAGGAGGTCTGGCTTATGTATATGATAAAGATAATACTTTTGAAAGAATGTGTAACTTAAATTTAATAGAACTTTTAAGGGTCAAGAAAACTTCAAAAAACTTTCTAGAGAAATGTAGCATTCAATTCTTAAAACAAAATATGTTGGGTTATCATGAAGAAAGAATAATCTTTTTGTTAAAAAATCATTTCAAATACACCAACAGTTCGATAGCAGAAAAATTATTAAATAACTGGAATCAAGAAAAAGGTAATTTCATAACAGTTTTTCCAAAAGATTACAAAAGAGCTTTAGAAACTATGAACAAGAAAAATTATACACTAAAAAAAATAGGAGAGTAAGAGTGGCAAAAATTACAGGCTTTTTGGAACATGATAGAAGAGATAGAAGTTACTATTCTGTAAAAGAAAGAATAAAAGGTTTTAAAGAGTTTTTAGTGCCGCTCAATAGTAAAGAGTTAAAAACTCAGGCTTCTAGATGCATGGATTGTGGTATTCCTTATTGCCATTCTGGTTGTCCGGTCAATAATATTATTCCAGATTGGAATGATATGGTCTACAATAATGAATTTGAAAATGCATTAAAGACTCTTCATTCTACAAACAATTTTCCTGAGTTTACCGGAAGAATTTGTCCAGCTCCATGCGAAGCTGCTTGTACTCTAAATATAGATGATAAACCAGTAACCATAAAAACTATTGAGTGTGCAATTATAGATAAAGGTTGGAAATTAGGTTTAGTTAAGCCGGAAAAAGCAAAAAATCTCATATTAAAATCTGTTGCTATAATAGGATCTGGCCCTGCTGGATTAGCTGCTGCGCAACAATTAGCTAGAAAGGGCTATAAAGTAACAGTTTATGAGAAAAATAAACTTATAGGAGGCTTATTAAGATATGGAATCCCTGATTTTAAAATGGAAAAAAATCTTATTGATAGAAGAGTAGATCAAATGAAAAAAGAAGGAGTAAAATTTAAAACATCTGCAGAGATAGGCTCTAAAATTAAAATGCAAGAACTTAAGAAAAATTATAATGCTATTTTAATATCTACTGGATCAGAAAAAGCTAGAGACCTAAATATTCCTGGAAGAGAAGCTTCTGGAATTCATTTTGCAATGGATTTTTTACCTATACAAAATAAGTTGGTATCAGGAGAAATAAAAAAGAAAGAACAACAAATTACAGCAAAAAATAAGCATGTAGTTGTTATAGGAGGTGGAGATACGGGATCTGATTGTATAGGAACTTCCATACGACAAGGAGCAAAATCAGTAAAGCAGATTGAGATTATGCCAATGCCACCTAAGTTGGAAAATAAACAATTAACCTGGCCTAATTGGCCATTAAAATTGAGAACATCTTCTTCTCAACAAGAAGGTGTTAAAAGAGACTGGTCAGTATTAACTAAATCATTTGAGATAAAATCAAATAAAGTAGTGGCACTTAACTGTATTAAAATAGATGATAATTTTAACGAAATTAAAAATAGTAACTTTAAAATCAAAGCGGACTTAATTCTTTTGGCAATGGGTTTTGTTCATCCCTTAAAAAAAGGTCCAATTGATGAACTGAAATTAAAGCTTGATAATAGAGGAAATATTGAAGCAAGTATTGATAATTATATGACTTCAGAAAAGAAAGTTTTTGCTGCTGGTGACTCAAGAAGAGGACAATCTTTGGTAGTTTGGGCTATTAGAGAGGGCAGAGAAGCAGCTGAGTCTATACATGAATATTTATCATGAAAACTTGATACTTTACTAAATTAGTATATATTGTAGACATGTTAAAAATTACTAGATTAGCAGACTATTCTGTTTTAATACTCTGTTGTTTTCAAAATAAAAAGTTAACGGCAAAAAGTATTTCTAATATTACAGGCCTTGGGTTACCTACGGTTAATAAAATATTATCTCTCTTAGTAAAGGCAAAAATATTATTGCCATTAAGAGGTACAAATGGTGGGTATTTTCCATCTAGCAATTTTAAAGATATATCTATTAAAGATATAATTGAGGCAATAGAAGGACCGGTTGCAATAACAAAATGTTCAGAAGAAAATGATAGAAATTGCAATCTTTTAGACTCATGTATCACTAAAAATGTTTGGACGAAAGTCAACAATTCTGTAACTAAAACATTAGAAGATATTAAAATTAATGATATTACAGAGAAAAATAGATCTTTTATAGATTAATACAAGTATAAAATGTAGGTAAATGTATGAGTAGCATGAATGAAACAGAAAAATTAGTTGAAGAAGCAGCTAAATATAAATACGGCTTTACAACAAATATAAAACAGGAGTTGGCCCCTAAAGGTTTAAACATAGAAACTGTAAAATTTATATCTATGAAAAAGAAAGAGCCAGAATGGCTTTTAAACTGGAGATTAAAAGCTTTTGAAGCACTTCAGAAGAGAGAGGAAAAATTACCGACTTGGGCGAACTTGAAATATGAAAATATAGATTTTCAAGATATCCATTATTATGCCGCACCAAAGTCAGAGGATGATAAACCAAAGTCCTTAGAAGAGGTAGACCCTGAGTTGCTTAGGGCTTATAACAAATTGGGGATACCTCTAAAAGAACAAGAGTTTTTAGCAGGAATAAAAAATAGTCATAAGGTAGCTGTAGATGCAGTGTTTGACAGCGTTTCTGTGGCAACAACTTTTAAAGGAGAATTAAGCAAATTAGGTATAATATTTTGTTCATTTTCTGAAGCTGTAGCAAATCATCCAGATTTAGTAAAAAAGTATTTAGGAACAGTTGTGCCAATAAATGATAATTATTTTTCTAATCTGAATTCAGCTGTATTTAGTGATGGGTCCTTTGTATACATACCTCCCGGAGTAAAATGTCCAATGGAGTTAAGCACTTATTTCAGAATTAATGCTGCTAATACTGGCCAGTTTGAAAGAACATTAATAGTAGCAGACAAAAATTCTTATGTTTCTTATTTAGAAGGCTGTACTGCTCCTATGAGAGACGAAAATCAACTTCACGCAGCTGTTGTTGAATTAGTGGCTTTAGAAAATGCTGAAATCAAATATTCTACAGTTCAAAATTGGTATCCAGGAGATAAAGATGGCAAAGGTGGAATATATAACTTTGTAACAAAAAGAGGTGTATGCTCAGAGCCTCGCTCTAAAATTTCTTGGACTCAAGTTGAAACAGGTTCTGCTGTAACTTGGAAGTATCCTAGCGTTATATTAAAAGGTGATCATTCTGTGGGTGAGTTTTATTCAGTTGCTTTATCTAATAATTGTCAGCAAGCAGACACAGGAACTAAAATGATACACATAGGAAAAAATACTTCTTCAAGAATAGTTTCTAAAGGTATTTCCGCTGGGAAAGGTCAACAGACTTACAGAGGATTAGTTAGTGTTTTACCCAAAGCTGATAATACAAAGAATTTTACACAATGTGATTCCTTATTAATTGGCAACAAATGCGGAGCTCATACTGTTCCTTACATCGATATCAGAAACAAAAATTCTGATACTGCACATGAGGCGTCTACTTCAAAAATAA
>PAZF01000009.1 GCA_002715505.1 Candidatus Pelagibacterales bacterium | reverse complement strand
AAGAGCAGGAAAATATTTAGAAAATAGTAATAAAAAAAATCTCATTATTAAAAATGTTATAAATATAATAAAAAAAGAAAATATTAATTCAATTGAATATAAAATAGTAGAATTTAAAAAATTGATAAATTATCTACTAAAACTTGAGAATAGATCTTCCAAAGGAAAAAATATAGTTGTTACTAAATACTATAAAAAAAGAAGTTTATGAAAAAAAGAGCAATACTATTATTTTCTGGAGGACAAGATAGCACGACAGCATTAGGTTGGTGTTTGAAAAATTTTAATACAGTAGACTTGTTGTCTTTTGATTATGGTCAAAGACATAGCGTAGAATTGAAGTCAGCAAAAAATATAATTAGAGAAATAGAAAAAGATTTTAGTCACCATAAAAATAAAATTAGAAATAGTTTAATTTTTAAAATTAAAAATTTGTCAAATATCACTAAAAGTTCTTTAACATCTAATATAAAAATAGACACTTCAGCAAAAATACCTAATACATTTGTACCAGGAAGAAATTTATTATTTTATAATTTAGCTGCCACATATGCTTATACAAAAGACATCGACAATATAGTTTCTGGAGTCTGTCAAACTGATTATTCAGGCTATCCAGATTGCAGAGATGCTACTATTAAAATGCTAAATAAAGCTATAAACTTAGGTATGGAAAAAAAATTTACTTTTCATACACCATTAATGTTTTTAACTAAAGCTGAAACCTGGAAACTTTCTTATTCAATTGGAGGCAACAAATTTGTTAATATAATTAAAAAACTTACACATACTTGTTACAAGGGAGAAAGAAGGAAGTTATTTTCATGGGGATATGGTTGCAATAGATGCCCTGCCTGTTTAATAAGAAAAAAAGGATGGGAAGAATACAATTTGGAAAAAAAAAATGATTTATAATGTAAAAGAAATTTTTTTAACGATACAAGGAGAAGGTTATAATTCAGGAAAAAAAGCTACTTTTTGTAGATTTTCAGGTTGTAATTTATGGAATGGATTAGAAAACTCAAAAAAAACTGCAAAATGTAATTTTTGCGATACAGATTTTGTAGGTATAAATGGAGAAAATGGAGGAAAGTATACTGAAGTCTCATTAATTAATAAAATAGAAAAAATTAGTAATTGTAATAATAATATCAAAAAATTTATCGTGTTTACTGGCGGCGAACCATTACTTCAACTAAACGAACAACTTATAAAAAAGCTTAAGAAAAAAAACTATAAAATTGCTGTTGAAACGAATGGTACAATAAAAGCTCCTAAGGGTATAGATTGGATTTGTGTTAGTCCTAAAATCAAAAATAAAATCGTATTAAATTATGGAAATGAAATAAAATTAGTATATCCTCAGAGAGGATTAAAGTTAAAAAATTTTGAAAATTTAAATTTTGATCATTACTATCTTCAACCATTATACAATGATAAGTATGATCAAAATTTAAAAAAAACTCTTGAGATAATTATGAAATACCCAAAATGGAAATTAAGCTTGCAGACTCATAAATTTATTGGAATAAAATAATGAATAAATTAATTTGCAAATCCTTTACTTTTGAAGCTGCGCATAATTTAACAACAACAACAAATGATAAGAATAAAAATATCCATGGCCATTCATTTCATGTTAAAATTTATATAAAGGGAGAGGTTAAAAAGAATGGTATGATAGTAGACTTTTTCATATTAGATAAAACAGTAAAGAAATTAAAAGATAAACTAGATCATTCTTATTTAAATGACATTAAAGAAATTAAAACTCCAACTTTAGAAAACATAGGAAGCTGGATCTGGAAACAAATAAAGCCAACTTTAAAAAACTTGTATAAAGTAGACGTCGCAAGAAAAACATGTGGGGAGAGTTTTTCGATTTTCAAATGATTATAGTTCTTCACAAACTCTAGTTGGTTTTCCAAAGTATTTTAAGCAGTAGTCTTTGCTTACAGGCTTCCCCTTTAAATCATCCATAATAAAATTAATCAATGCTTTTATTTGTCTATCATTAAGCATTTTTCTTGCTGGCAAAGGTCTATTTTCATCTTCTCCTTCAAAATCTATTAATTTAAGACCATAACATCTATCATCCTTATATGCTTTTTTAGAAAAATAAGGCATATTGGTTCCAGGTCTTCCACACTCTACTATTTTTTTTAAACCTTCTTTATCCAACCCTGTATCTCTTATTGATGCAGCTGCACCACCATAAGATCCACCTCCATTTCCATGCCATTGATGACATGAGTTGCAATTAGCATTTTTAAACATTTTCAAACCATAATCAGATTTGTTCTGGCCATACATATTTATGGGAGTTAAGATTATCAAAAAAAATAATATATATTTCATCTATACCTATAAATTATAATAAGAAATAATTAATTCGGTTCTACTAATTAAGTTTTCTTTTTTTTTCTTATTACTATTTAAAAAATAGAACTCTGTATGATAAGTAATTTTTTTATTTTTAATACTTTTTGTACATATCCTATTTGTATATTTTTTATTTATAACTTTATGACTTTCTTTTTTTTTAATATCATTACATTTCCAATCTTTTGAACCATACTTTGAATATACTCGCATCCAAAATAAGTGGGCTTGTTTTTTAAAATAAGGCGGTGCGTTTGGATCTGTGTTAACTGTAATTTTTTCAATAATACCCTTCTTATTTATAGCAATATTAATTGTCACAGGATGTCCAGCTATCTGAGTACCTTCAAAATTTTCGTTAAAGGCATATTTATCATCATATTCAAATCCTAAATAAAAGTTATCATCATTTCTCTTTTTACATAGACTGAAGTCATCCCATAACTTAAGAACTTTCTGTGATTCTAAACATCTTATATTTGTATATCTTTCTTCTGGTATGTTTTTTATACTAGTTCCTACTTCAAATTCTCTAATATCTTTGGAATACAGAGTTTTATTACATATTATCAAACATAATATTAAAACAAAATATTTTAGCATTTACCTACCCTAATAATCAAAAAAAGAAGTCTTTTTCACATTAAAGTAAAAAAGACTTCCATTAAAAATGATTAATTATTTTTATAAACTAAAAACAAATAACATATTACCTGATTCTACATTTTCTAAACCAGGAGTAGTTGAGTTAAACCACTGAGGCCAAACACCACCTAACCCTGCCAATATAGCTACATATTGTTTTCCATCTACTGAAAATGTAATCGGAGGAGCATTTGTTCCGTGGTTAGTTTCAAATCTCCATAACTCTTTTAGGTTATCTGAATCAAGAGCAAATACACTTCCTTCAGGACTAGCACTAAATATCAAGCCACCTTTGGTTGCTAATAGGCCAGCTAAATTAGGGTAGAACATGTCAAATTTAGCAACAATTTTACCAGTATTAGGATCCATTGATGCTACACTACCTCTAATTTGTGGTCCCATTTTAGGGCCACCTCCGAAATAAAGTGCTCTAGCTTTCCAAGCTTCTTTTTGTGCTACAGTAACGTGTCCTGCACAGCTTTCTATTACTGGAATATAATATCTTTTTCTATCAGGATCGTAAGCTGTTGGCTGCCAGTTTTTTCCTCCCATATTTCCAGGACATGACATACCTTCTTTTCCACCTCTACCTGAACTTGAAGCAGGCACATATTTTTGTACATCTTTATTAGCATCATAAGACATTGGTCTTCCAGTATATTTATCAAGACCTGTAGTCCAGTCTAGCTTTTTAACGAAAGGTGTTCCCCACAAAAACTTTCCACTTTCTGCATCTAAAGCATATGCAAATCCATTTCTGTCAGCATGTAATAAAGCTTTAGTTTTTTTACCGAAAATTTTTGTATTTACTATCGTAAGCTCATTTACCCCGTCAAAATCATATGGATCGTTTGGTGTGTATTGAAAATACCACTTGATTTTTCCTGTATCAGCATCAAGCGCAAGTGCACTATTACTGTATAGGTTATCACCTGGTCTGTATTCATTATCCCAGTCAGGGCCAGGGTTTCCAGAACCCCAAAAAATAGTATTGGAGTCTTCATCATAAGTACCAGTTACCCAAGTGGATCCTCCACCGTGCAACCAAGCATCTTTACTGTGTGCTTCTGGTCCTTGTTTCCATGTTTCTGATCCAGGCTCTCCCGGAGCAGGTATTGTGTAGGTTCTCCAATTCTGCTTGCCAGTTTCAATGTTTGTAGAATTTAAATATCCTCTAATTCCGTATTCTCCTCCAGCAATTCCTGTTATCACTTGACCACCTTTTATTACTAATGGTGCTGCAGAAATACTTTCTCCAATACTTAAATCAGCTATTGTAATATCTTGCTCTATTTCACCTGTTTCTTTATTAGTAATAATAAGTCTGCCGTCAATAGTATGAGATACTACCTTATCCTTATACAACACTGCACCTCTGTTATTTACTCCACAACATGTAATATTACCTGCATAATCATGATCTGGGTCTGGATCCATTCTCCAAAGTTTTTTTCCATTTTGTCGAATATCAAATTTATAAACTGACCCCCAGCCATCTGTAACATACATCATGCCATCTTCTACAACAGGGGTTCCTTCAAGACCTCCGTATTTCCACCAAGCTCCTCCTGGTGTTCTGTCTCCACCCAAAGCAGCAGTAAAAGCTACTCTTAGTTTTTTTACATTTTTTTTATTAATTTGTTTTAATCTAGAATACCTTTTTCCGTCTAAGGTACCATGATGTGTCACCCAGTTTTCAGGTGATTTTTCTGCTTTGCTTATGTCGTTCCAAGAAGTTTCTGTTTCTGCATTTGCAACAAAACTTATGGAAATAGCAAAAATTAAAGTTAAAAAGATTCTTATCATATATTACTCCCTTAAAATATATTAATAATGTAAATAATAATTATTCTCAAAAAAAAAATCTTCTTAGAAATAACTATTATTCTATAGAAAAGTGTAATTAGATTTTTTTTATGGTCAAGATGTTCTTTATTTTATAATTTGCAATTTAACTTTAAAAAACTCATAACTGTAACAAACTATTAAATAATATTTATTAGCATAAAAAAAGATGAATGAAAATTTTGAATATAATGAGAGTAATATTGTATTTAGAGATTTAATATTACTAACCTTAACTGGATTTATTTCTATGGTAATACTTCTTATGCCTTTTATAAACCCGCCAACAGAAAAAGAAGACAGTACTGTTCCACCAGGAAATGTGATAGTAGAATTATTTTGGGACAATGATAGAGACGTTGATATAGACTTATGGGTGCAAGCTCCTGAAGATATACCCGTTGGTTATTCTAATCAAGGTGGTCTTTTTTTTAATTTATTAAGAGATGACTTAGGAAAATACAAAGATTCTACTCCTGTAAATTACGAAGTCTCTTACTCTAGAGGAATTAATGAAGGAGTGTATGTTGCAAATCTTCATCTGTACAGAGAAGATCAGTCTCCTTTTATTCCTATAAATGCAAAATTGGTAGTCTCTGTAGTTGATCCAAACACAAAAGAAAGAAAACAAATTTTAAAATCTCAAAAAATTCTTAAAAAGGTCGGAGAAGAAATTACAATTTTCCAATTTAAATTGGACAAAAAGGGAAACTTAGATAAAAATAGCATAAATAATAATTTCGTTCGCCTCAGATCTGGTAATAAAGGATAAATTAATGAAATATCAATACTTGCTTTTGTTAAGATATAGCCTCGTAAATGCCGTAGGTATAGCTTTTACTCTAGTCATTTACTCTCAGGGCTATTTAAATAAAGTAATCAAAGGAGATGTTACAAATGTTGTAGTTTTAATTATTTTTCTTTTTCTTACAGGATTAATTTTAGCTTCAATGAAAGCTTTTTGGATAAGCAAAGAGTTAAATCATGCATACTCCAAACAAACTTCTGCAAAATCATTATTAAATGATTTTTTAAAAAAAGCTGAAAAATTAGATGCAAGTTCAAGAGCTAATCTTGTTTCGTCGGTAAAAATAAACATATCAGTTAAAATTAATAATATAAAATTTATAGCTAATATACTAGTAATATTAGGATTAATTGGAACAGTGATAGGGTTTATTATTGCGCTTTCTGGCGTTGATGGTTCTGTTTCAAGCAATCCTGAAGAAGTGGGTAATATGGTAGCGTCGTTAGTTAAAGGAATGTCAGTAGCATTATATACAACATTGGCCGGGTCTATACTAAGTGTTTGGTTAAATATATGTTATCAAATTCTAATTAATGGAGCTAACCGCTTAACTTCAAGAATTATAGAAGTTGGTGAACAATCTTAGCAATGTTAAACTCTCAAGAAGAATTTTTAGATAATACTCAAGCAGATATAATCTTTAGAGATGTTACTTTATTAGCTCTTTCTGGGTTTATTTCAATTGTGATTTTACTTCTGCCGTGGTTAAATTTTAAAACAAAAGACACAGTAATAAAAGAACCCGTAGGAAGCGTTATTTTTGAATTATTTTGGTCAGAAAAAATTGATGCTGATCTGGATTTGTGGGTGCAAGGACCAAATGACTCTCCGGTTGGTTATGCACAACCTTCTGGATTAACTTTTAATTTGTTAAGAGATGACAGAGGACTTACTGCTGACCATACTCCATTAAATTATGAAATTTCATTTACTAGAGGAATTTTGACTGGTGAATATCAAGCAAATGTGCATTTGTTTAAGCATGATAAAAGTAAAAAACCTATTGAGGCTACTATAGTCGCCAGTCTAGTTACACCAGACAGAGGATATAGAAAAGAAATACTAGGAAAAAAAGTTATGTTAAATTTTGAAGGAAAAGAAAAAACTGTTTTAAGATTTAAGTTAGATAATAACTTTAAGATAGTAAAAGGCTCTGTTAATAGTTTGAGAAAAAGTTTAATAGGTAAATATTAATGAGTAATATTAATTGGTTTTTCTTTATAGTTGTAATTTTAACTGCAACTCTTACTAGCTTAACATTTAAGTCTATGCTAAGAACTTATTATAAAGTTTTTTCTTTAATTTTAGGTGTTTCAATTTTTCTAGTTTCATATATCTCTTTATTGGAAGTTTTAAGCAGGCCAAAACCTAAAAACCTAGAAATTTTAAATAAATATGTAAAAGAAGTGACTTTATTACACGTATCTTGGATTGAAGGAGACTCTATTCATATTCTTGTAAGGTTAGACGAAGTAAAAGAACCTAGGCTTTATTCTTTTCCATGGGACCCTATTCAAGCCCAGGAGTTTGATGAAGCTTTAGAAAAAGGAAGAGAGAATAATCAAGAAGTAAGAATTTCCAATCCATTTTTTATATCTAATTTAGAAGAAAGAAAAACATTAATTTACTCTGCTCCGGCTAGATCATTGCCGGCAAAGAAAGCACCAGAAGTTGGTATTACAGCATATGATCCCGATGCTGAAAAGAAATCGTATGAAAATATACAACGTGAAAGAAATGAAGAAGACTAATTCATGACTAATCTTATATCACTTAAAAAAGTAAATAAATTCTATAATAATAGTTACCATGCTCTTAAGGATGTTAATCTAAATATAAAAAAAGGAGAAATATTTGCACTTCTGGGACCTAATGGTGCAGGAAAATCAACTCTTATAAACACTATTTGTGGTTTAGCCTATCACTCTTCGGGATTAATTAATATTGCTGGTTTAGATTTAAAAAAAAATAGAAAGTTTATTAAAACAATGATTGGTCTTGTTCCTCAGGAATTACATTTAGAAGCCTTTGATACTGTATTTAGCAATGTTTGTTATTCTAGAGGCTTGTGGGGAAAAAAAAATAACTATGAATTAGTAAATAACCTTTTAAAAAAACTTAAACTTTTTGAAAAAAAAGATTCTCTCCTAATTCAATTATCTGGAGGCATGAAAAGAAGAGTTTTAATAGCAAAGGCTTTATCTCACAATCCAAAAATCTTATTTTTGGATGAACCATCAGCAGGCGTTGATGTAGAATTAAGACAAGAAATGTGGGAGATAATTTATAAACTAAAAGAAGAAGGAGTAACCATCATATTAACTACTCATTATATTGAAGAAGCAGAAGAAATCGCAGATAGAGTTGGTATTATCAATGAAGGGAGAATTATTCTTGTTGAAGAAAAGAAGCAACTTCTAGCTAAACTAGGGAATAAAAAATTGGTTTTAAAATTATCAAAAAAGTTGAAATCGTTGCCAATATTTTTAAAAAATTATTCTGCTAAATTAAATAAAAATGGTAAAGAACTAGAAATAAATTTAGATAAAAGTAAAAATGATATACTTGATATTATTTCCTTAATAAAAAAAAACAAACTTAGCTTTCTTGAGTTTGATATTAAAAAAAGATCCTTAGAAAGTATTTTCATTGATTTTATTAAAGGCAACACTAAGTGATTAATTTTAAAGCAATCCTTGCAATTTACTTTCATGAGATAGAAAGAACAAAAAGAACTCTTTTTCAGAGCATAATTTCTCCAATTATATCAACCTCTTTATACTTTATAATATTTGGTGCAGCTATAGGATCAAGAATAAATGAAATTGATGGAGTATCTTATGGAATGTATATAGTGCCTGGATTGTTAATGTTAAATTTGTTAACTCAAAGTATTTCTAATGGTTCTTTTAGCACATTTTTTCCTAAATTTAATGGGACAATATTTGAATTGCAGGCAGCTCCTATTTCAGGAATAGAAATGATAATAGGATTTGTAGGTGCTACTGCTAGTAAATCAATATTGTTAGGAACTTTAATTATTATTACCTCTACTTTTTTTATAGATCTAAATATTGCGCATCCTATATTAATGATATTTTTTTTAATAATTACATCAATTACCTTTAGTATGTTTGGATTTATAATTGGACTATGGGCAGATAATTTTGAAAAACTAACACTCATACCTCTTATAATAGTAACCCCATTAGTCTTTTTAGGAGGAAGTTTTTATTCTATAAATATGCTTCCAGAGTTTTGGCAGAATATATCATTGCTTAATCCAGTTCTTTATTTAGTAAGTGGATTTAAATATAGTTTTTATGAAATTTCTGATGTAAGTATTATGACAAGTATTATAACTATTTTAATAATTTTACTAATTTGTATTTTATTTATTATAATTATTTTTGTAAAAGGCTATAACCTGAGAAATTAGATGAATAAAAATTATTATAAAGAAGAAGTATCAAAACTTAATTTAGACTTTGCAGATAATAAAATTAAAAATTTTTCTCCAATTATATCTAAAAATTTTGTAAAAGATAAAGAAAAATTCTCTTCTTTTTGGAAGTCTTGCATCTATTTAGTAAAAAATTTAAGTAACAAAAAAAAACTTAATAATAAAGATAAAAAAAAAATTACTGATCTAAATTTAATTTCTACTCTTTCAAAAAAAATATTTTTAACGGATTATTCTAATATCATTTATGAAAAAGCAACAAAAAAGAGATTAAATTATATAAGAGTTGAGGATCTAGTATACGAGGCAAATAAAATTATCCCTTATTTGAATCCTACTAAAGATCAAATTAAAGCAGAAAAAAAAAACAACTATCAGATAAAACTGGAATAGAGTTAGATCAAGGAATTTTTTTATCTTCGATCTTATCTAATAGTGTAAACGGTAATCATCTATGTGAGGCAATGCTTAAACCCTCAAAACTTGCTTTGGAAAATCTAGAGACATTTAACTCTAAAGGATACGTTAACCTAGAAAAAGCATCAGTAAAAAAAAATAAATTTTACACAGAAGTAATTCTTAATAATCCTAAATATTTAAATGCTGAAGATGAGTTAACTCTTTATCCCTTAGAGGCAGCTATTGATTTGGCGCTTTTATGTAATGACTCCAAAATATGCGTTTTAAGGGGCGCTAAAGTAAATCATAAAAAATATAAACAAAAAAGAATATTTGGTTCCGGAATTAATCTTACGCATTTATATCAAGGAAAAATATCTTTTATGTGGTATTTAATAAGAGAAATGGGTGCTGTGCATAAAGTTTTCAGAGGCCTCAATCAATCAAATAAAGTTACAAATAACATATTTTATCCCTCAAAAGAAAAAATTTGGATAGGCGCCTTAGAAACTTTTGCAATTGGAGGAGCTTGTCAATTTTTATTAACCTTAGACCATGTAATAGCTGACAGAAATTCTTACATGACTCTTCCCGCAAGAAAAGAAGGTATTATTCCTGGGGCAGCTAATTTAAGACTATGGAGGTTTGTTGGAGATAGAGTTTCAAGGCAGGCAATTCAAAATGGATTAAAAATTAAATCTTCAGATAACAATGGAAAGAAAATATGCAATGATATAATTAATTATAAATTAATTGATAAAACCTTATTAAAAGTTGTTAAATCATATTATAACTCAGGAGTAATTGGAGCTACTTTTAACAAAAGGGCTTTAAGATTTTCCCAAGAAACATTGGATCAATTCAGGGAATATTTGTCTTACTATTCTCATGATCAGGCATATTGCCATTTCAGTAAAGAACTTATAGAAAATTTAGAAAAATTTTGGAAAAAAAAATAATAACATTAATTCTTTTTCTTTTCTTCTACTTGAAATCCTAGCTTTTTAATTTTATTTATTATAATTTTAGCGTGTTCTTCATCTTTAGTTTCTAAGGTAATATTTAATCTTGCTGCACGGACTGAAAGATCCAATGTAAATCTACTATGCTCGACTTCTAAAATATTAATTTTTTCTTGGCTACAAAGAATAGAGATCTGATTTAATTGTCCCGGCTTATCTTCCATATCAATAGAAAGAGTTAATATTTTTTTCTTTCTTACCAACTCTCTCATTAATAAAGAAGATAAAACTCTTGAGTCAAGATTTCCTCCACAAGCAATTAATCCTATATTTTTACTTGATTTTGTTATCTTTCCTTCTAAAATCGCCGCTAATCCAGCTGCTCCTGCTCCTTCTACTAAAGTCTTATCTCTCATTAAAAAATGGGATATTGCCTCTTCTATTTTTTTCTCCTTAACCAGCACACATTTATCAACGTATTTTTTTAATATTTTAGAATTAAGCTTTCCTACTTTTTTAACTGCAATTCCTTCAGCTACACTACTTGCCATAAAAGTTTTATTTGTATTATAAAAACTATTGTAGAAAGACGGAAAGTTTTCAGTTTGTATGCCAATAATTTTTATATTTTTTTTTATGTGCTTAGCCACAATTGAACAGCCTGATAAAAGACCTCCTCCTCCTATTGGTACTAACAATGTATCTATTATAGGAAAATCTTCTAGCATTTCTAACATTAATGTGCCTTGTCCATAAATTACATTTATATCATCAAAAGGATGTATCTTATGATAGCCAAATTTTTTAACTAGTTTATCTACATATTTCTCCGACTCTAGAACATTGTCTCCAAAAATCTCTACTTTAGCTCCTAGTTCTATATTTCTTCTAATTTTTTCAAAAGGAGTATTGTTTGGCATAACAATAATAGCCTTATTTTTGAGAAGCTTACACGCTAAGGAGACACCTTGTGCATGATTACCTGCAGACATAGCAATTACTCCCCTTTTTCTTTGTTGAGTAGTTAAATTTAGTATTTTATTTAAGGCACCTCTGTATTTAAAAGACCCCGTATGTTGAAAATTTTCATATTTCACATAAATATTTTTTCTAGTCAAAGTCGATAAACTATTAGAAAATCTGGTAGGAGTTCTAACTAAATACTTTTTAATATTTTGATTAGCTTTTATAATATCTTTAAACATAATTACACTAATAATATAATATTTTTTAACATGGCACTCAAAATAATAAAATATTTAAATTATATTCCCTGCTTAAAAAAAAAGGTAGAAGGCAAAACAAGTTCTATAGTTATAGGCAATACATTTATATCAGAATCAACTAAACTAGGAGAAAATGTAATTGTAAGAGGTGATGTAAAAAAAATTTACATTGGCAAAAATTGTTTTTTAAAAAATAGAGTTACTATTCATGTAGCATCAGAACTTCAAGGAACTGAAATTGGTAATAATTGTATTATAGATGAGTATTCAATTATTCATGCGTGTCAACTTGGAAATAATGTTTTGATAGGAAGCAATTCAGTTGTAATGGATGAAGGAAGTCTAGGAAATAATGTTGTTGTTACTAATAATTCATTAGTTCCGCCAGGTAAAAAATTCCCTTCAAATTGCTTAATTGGTGGATCTCCAGCAAAAATTATAAAAAAAATAAATAAAAATGATTATTTAAATTTTAAAAGAGACATACTACTTAAAGAAAAAAGCTCTTTTTTTTATAATGATTTTAACTACAGAAATTTTTTAATCTCTAATAATATTAAAAAAAAAATAGTTGATTGCCCTAATAATTGCTTCGTAGCCTTTGACGCAAGTGTAAAGCAAAAAGTAATAATGGGACAAAAGTCTAGTATATGGTATTCGGTTGCAATTTTTAGTACTAAAAAAAATGGAAAATTACTTTTAGGAAATGGTTCTAACATCCAAGATAACTCTATTATTAATACTTTAGGTGAAATTATTAAAATAGGTAAAAGAGTTACCGTAGGACATAATGTAATAATATCCGGAAAAACTGAAATTAATGATGACGCAGTTATAGGTATGGGATCCATTTTAGAAAAAAATTGTGTTATAGGAAATAATTCATTTGTAGGAGCAAATTCATATGTAAAAGAAGGGACCATAATACCTGATAGCACTATTTTTGCTGGAAAGCCTGCAAGATTTTTTAGAAATGTAAATCAGGAAGAAAAAATATTTTTTAAAAAAGGTCAAAAAATATATGAAAATCTTGCCAAAGAATACACGAATGAATTTATTTAAATTAATTAATACAAATTTTAAAAATTATACTGATCTCCTGAAGTATTCCACCAAGGTTGGTCAGAAAAAGATCTTAAATCAATTTCATTAGTCCAAGTTGATCTATGCTGTTGAGATAAATAATAGTAACATTCTGCAATTTTTTTAGGTAATATTAGTCCATCCTTGTCTAAACCTTTTTCACTCCTTAATTTATTAAATTTATCTTTTCCTAACATTTTCCCTAATGTATCTGGAGCATCAACTGCACCATCAATTAAAGAATGAATAATATGAATTCCTTTTTTAGAAAATTCATCATTAAGACTTTGACATAACATTCGTCTTCCAGCCATTGATGCAGAATGAGAGTGTTGCCCTCTATTTCCTCTTACAGCTGCAGTAGAAGAAGTCACAATTAAAGTGCCTTTTTCTCTTTCAAGCATAAAAGGAAAAAGTGTTTTAGCTAATCTAAACAAACCAAAAGTTGCCATTTTCCATCCTAATTCGAATGTTTTATATTTTGTTTCAGCTAGACTTCTATTTCCAATTTGAGATCCCAAATTATAAATTGCTACTTCAATTGAACCTATATTTTTTTCAATATTTTCTACAAGATCTTCTAATTTTTTTTCATCTACTATATTTAAAAGCTCTCCTGCAGCCTCACCATTTTCTTCTTGAATATTCTTAACAAGTTTATTCAAGCCAATTTGATCTGTTCTTCTCGTTAAGAATGAAAAATAACCATTTTTTGAAAAAACTTTTGCACAGTTTCCACCTATACCTGCACCTGCACCAATTATTAAACATACTTTTTTCATAAGTTAATTTTACATCATAATACTAGAAATTTACATATATTTTGATATTTTTAATAAATAATAACGTGATTAAAAAACAGCTAATATATAGAATTGTAGAAATTGTTGGAAAAGATAATTTTCTAATATCTGCTAGTGAAATGGCCCCTTTTAAAAATGGGTGGAGAACTCAATCCGGGGAATGTAAAGGAGTAATAACTCCTAGTACCCTTTTAGAAATGTGGAAAATTATAAAACTATTAGTAAAGAATAATAAAATAATTCTTATGCAAGCCTCTAATACAAGTTTAACAGGAGGAAGTACTCCTAATGGAAAATACGATAGAGAGTTGTTTATAATAAATACTTTAAAATTAAATAATATTTATTTGATTAATAAAGCTGAACAAATAGTTGCCCTTCCAGGATCAACTTTATATAGTTTGGAGAACAAATTAAGGAAATTCAATAGAGCTCCGCATTCTGAAATAGGATCGTCATGTATAGGAGCATCAATAGTAGGAGGAATATGTAATAATTCTGGAGGTGCTTTAATTAAGCGTGGCCCTGCATATACTGAATTATCTCTATTTGCTCAGGTAAATAATAAAGGTGAATTAAAATTAATAAACAACCTTGGTATAGACCTCGGAAAAACTCCTGAGCAAATTTTAAAAAAAATTGATAATGGAGATATTCCTAAAGATAAATATTTTAAAACAAGAAAAAAAGCCTCTTCTTATGATTACAAGAAAGTAATAAAAGATGTAAATGCTAATTCTCCTGCAAGATTTAATGCTGACAAAAAAAGGTTATTTCAGGCATCAGGCTGCGCTGGGAAAATAGCGGTATTTGCAGTTAGATTAGATACATTTGAAAAAGAAAAAAATGAAGTAACTTTTTATTTAAGCAGTAACTCACCAAAAGACCTGACTTTATTCAGAAGAAGAGTTTTACAAGAAGTAACAGACCTTCCTATTTATGCAGAATACATTCATCGAGAAGCATACAAGGTTTCTAAAAAGTATGGAAAAGATGCCTTTCTTTTAATTTATTATTTAGGCACATCAGTAATGCCTATTTTTTACAAAATTAAATCAAGAATTGAAAAATTTTTCAGCAATTCAAGACTTTTTTCTAATTACTCACTTGATTATATTCTACAATATTTTGTAAAAATAATTCCTCATCCTTTGTCAAAAAAGTTTGATAAAATAAATGATAAATATGAACATCATTTAATAGTAAAGTTTGATGCTTCTATATACAGTCAAATAAAATTTTTAGCTTCTGAAATATTTAAAAAAAAATCAAAAGCAAACTTTTTACACTGCACTCTAAAGGAGTCGAAAAAGTTAACTTTAACAAGGTTTGTTATTGCAGGAGCAAATGTTCGTTTTGCAAGAGTACATCCAAAAACAAATAACAACCTTTTAGCTTTAGATATATCCTTAAGAAGAAATGACAAGAATTGGAATGAAACATTACCTAAATATTTAAAAAAGCTAATCTATAAACCTATTTATGTTGGACATTATTTCTGTCATGTCTTTCATAGAGAATATGCTTTAAATAAAGGAGTGGACCCCGATATAGTAAAATCCAAATTATTATCAGAGTTAAAAAAAGCTGGTGCTAAATATCCTGCAGAACATAATGTAGGACATTCATATATTGCAGAAAAAAATTTAAAAGATTTTTATAAAAAACTAGATCCAACTAATACTTTTAATCCCGGAATTGGTAAAACGTCAAAAAAAAATAAACTTTAAATAAACGTTGTAAAAATTAATTTTATAAACTAATTTTTTAATATGAATTATTTTATAAAGGCTACATTCACTTTATTATTTTTTTCTTTTAGTTTTATTACAAATTCTCAACAAACATTAGTAGAAGTAGATAAAATTATAGAGTCTAATTTAAATCAAACAGTTCCATTTATTGGCACAGTGGTCTCTAATAAGGATACAGTATTGATGGCACCATTGCCGGGAACAGTAGATAGAATTTTTTTTAAAGAAGGTGATCTAATTACTAAAGGAAAATTGATTTCAAAAATTGATTACAAAAAATATAAATTAGTCTATGAAAAAGCAAAAGAGTCAGTAAAAATTCATGAAGCAGAATATAATAATTCAAAGATTGAAACTACTTTAAATCTTTTAGATTTGAATAGAATGGAAACATTAAAAAAAAGTTCTGCATTTAATGAGTCTAAATTTGATAAGTTAAAATACTTGAATGAAATTAATAAATCTAATGAAATAAAAGCCTTAGCCAATCTAGAAACATCTAAACACAATCTAAACCTGGCTTTGTTAGACTTAAAAAAATCAGAAATTAGAGCTCTTTATGATGGGGTGCTAGAAGAGCAATTTGTTGAAAAAGGTGAAGTAGTTGCAGTAGGGGCTAAAATGTTTAATCTTGTAAGTAAGAAAGATTTAGAAATATTGGTGGAAATCCCAACTTTAAGGGCAAATAATATAAATATAAAAAATAAAGTTACTGCAATTACCGTTGATGACTTAAAAATTTTAGCAACTGTAAGAGCTATAGGAGCAAAGGAAAATGCCAAAACTAGAACAGTAAAAGTTTTTTTAACATTCAGCAACCTTAATCAATCGCGGAATCTATTTTCTGGAGAAAATATTACTTTACAAATTCCTATAGGAGAAGGAAAAAAAGCACTTACTATCCATAAAGATGCTATTCTAAAAAGAGAAGGAATATCACTTGCTTACGTAGTAAAAGAAAACAAAGTTCAAATTAGACCATTAAAGTTAGGGGAAGCAGTCGATAATAGATTCATAATTTATAGTGGTGTTTCTGTAAATGAATTAGTAGTTATTAAGGGCAATGAAAGACTTCGTCCAGGTCAAGAAGTTGATTATAAAAATGTTGATTAATTAATTATGAATATTACCAAAATATCACTAGAAAGGCCTATTGCTATTGTTTCAGTAATATTTATGACTATTGTAATGGGATTTATTGCTTTAGATAGGATCCCAATTCAAATTGCTCCAGATGTAAATAAGCCTGTTATAAGCATAACAACATACTGGTTTGGTGCTTCACCATATGAGATGGAAAGAGAAATTGTAAACAGGCAAGAAGAAGCTTTAAAAGGAATAGAAGGAGTAAAAAAAATCACAGCAAGTACTAGAGAAGGAAGAGCAGTAGTGACATTAGAATTTGATGTGAGTGCAAATATGGATAAATCCTTGTTATTAGTTTCTAATAAATTAAATCAAATTGAAGATTATCCAGAAGATGCTGGAGAACCAACTCTAGATACGGCAGGATTAGATGATAATGCAATTGCCTGGTTCATCGTAACAAAGACAAAAGGAAATAATCAAAATATTGCAGCATATGGCGATATAGTGGAAGATATAATACAAGATAATTTGGAAAGAGTCCCAGGAGTCGCTAGGACAACAGCATATGGCAATAGTGCTACTGAATTAAGAATTACAATAAACCCTGAAAAAATGGCATTCTATGGATTAACTGTTCCTAAGATAGTTGATATTTTAAGAAATGAAAATACCTCTATCTCTGCTGGTGATATAGAAGAAGGAAAAAGAAAATATATTGTAAGAGCAGAGGGAGAAATACAATCAATAAAACAGCTAGAAGAAATAGTCTTAATAAGTGATTTAGATCAAAGAAGCAGATATGGCAGAGTAACTATTGCAGATATTGCTAAGGTTGAGTTTACATTCAAGGAGCCAAGATCAGTTATTAGATATTTAGGAGAATCCTCTATTGCTATTAATGCAGTTAGAGAGTCAGGTGCTAATGTAATAGAAGTGATGGAGGAAGTAAGAAATACAATTCATGATTTGAACGAAAATATTTTACCTAATTTAGGTCTTAAAATTCAGCAAGTATATGATGAAACTATTTATATAGATTCTGCTGTAAACTTAGTGACTCAGAATATTTGGATGGGAGGACTATTAGCAATAATTGTTTTATTAATTTTTTTAAATTCTTGGCGATCTACAATAGTTATTGCAGTATCTATTCCTATATCTGTTGTTGCAGCATTTGTTGCAATGGCACTATTAGGTAAAACAATTAATGTTATTTCTTTAGCAGGAATAGCATTTGCAGTAGGAATGGTGGTTGATGCTGCAATAGTAGTATTAGAAAACATATACAGATTAAAAGAAAGAGGAGAAAATTTAAAATTTTCTTGTTTAGAAGGAACCCTTCAAGTTTGGCAAGCTGTAATGGTTTCTGCTTTAACTACAGTATTAGTCTTTATCCCAATATTAATAATGCAATTAGAAGCAGGTCAACTTCTTCAAGATATTGCGGTAGCTATATCTGTTGCAGTATTAATGAGTTTGGTGGTTTCCGTTACTATCTTACCAGCATTAACAGGATGGATTTTAAAAAAAGATAAATCTAATTTTTTAAATATTAAACTAATAAATAAAACCGGTGAACTTGTTCAAAAACTTATCATTAGATATGTTACAACTGCTATAAATTCTAGAAAATTCTCGTTTATTTTAGTTGGTGTAATTATAATCTCAACTTTTTCTATATCTTATAAAATGCTCCCTAAAATAGAATATCTTCCTGAGGGAAATAGAAACTTAGTATTTGGTATAATGCTCCCACCCCCTGGTTATAATCTTAATACACTAACAGAAATTGCGGAAAACGTAGAAAGTAAAGTTAAGCACTTGTGGTCTAGTGAAACAGGTCCAAATAGTAATAAAAATGAGCCCCCAAAAATAGACAATTATTTTTTTGTAGCAGGAGCTGGCGATAGAACTTTGTTTGGGGCTAGTGCTGTCGAAGAAACTAGAGTTAAAGAATTAATACCTATTTTAAGTTCATCACTTATGGGTGAACCAGCAACATTTGGTTTTTTTACACAGCCAGGCTTATTTACTAGGGGCTATGGCGGAGGAAGGTCTATTGATCTTGATGTAATAGGCCCAAATCTGGAAAATATTACCTCAGTTGCTCAAAGAGCTGCCGGTTTAGTTTTTCAAGAATTTCCAAGATCTAAAGGACATCAGATGAGACCAAAGCCAGCTCTAATACTAGGAGCACCCGAAATACAAGTTCAACCAAATAGAATAAAATTAGCTGATAATAATATTTCGGCAAAAGAATTAGCAATGGGAATTGATGCATTTAATTCAGGCTTAAAAGTAGACGAAGTGCTAATAAACTCTAAAAGAATGGATCTTACCCTTATGGGAGAAATTAATCTTATTAATGAAACTCAAGGAGTGAACAACATACCTATTGTAACACCAGAAAAAAAAATAGTGCCTGTTTCATCTTTATCAGAAATTATTTATACAACTGGACCTACTCAAATTCGACATATAGAAGGAGAAAGGGCAATTACTCTTCAAATTAAACCTGCTGATAATATGGCTTTAGAAGAGGCTATTGAAATTATAAATAAAAAAGTTGTGAAGGAACTTCAAACCTCAGGTATCCCTTCTGATGTAAAACTAGATATTTCTGGTACAGCAAATGAATTAACTACTACCTGGAAAGCAATGTCTACTAATCTTTTTGTAGCTATTGTTATGGTTTATTTGTTGATGACAATATTATTTGAAAGTTTTAAATATCCTTTTATTATTATGCTTTCAGTTCCTCCAGCAGCCGCTGGTGGAGTTCTAGGACTATTTCTTTTAAACTTAAAAACTTTTCAACCACTTGATATGTTAACAATGCTAGGATTTGTAATACTAAGTGGTATAGTGGTAAATAATGCTATATTATTAGTACACAGAACATTACAATTAATTAAAAATAGGAAGCTCTCTATTGATGGCGCAATATTAGAAGCGACAAATAACAGAATTAGACCAATTTTTATGTCTACGTTGACTAGTGTTTTTGGAATGCTTCCATTAGTAGTTTTTCCTGGAGCTGGATCAGAACTTTACAGAGGTCTAGGATCAGTTGTTATAGGAGGATTAAGTTTGTCTGCTATTTTGACATTACTAATAATTCCACCGATGCTAAAATTATTTTTATCTAATGAAAATACTTAGAATATTGTAAATTTAATTCCAAAATTATACTTTTTAATTTATAATAACAAGCATGTTTAAAAATAATTATTTTTTTTACTTTTTAAGTGATGCATTTTTAAAATTAAGTTTCGGTTTAATTTTCTTTAACTATGGCTATGGAAAACTGTCAAGTTTATTGTCTGGAAACTCAGAAGGACTAGTTAATATGGTTTCATCAATACCCTTTTTTAATAACTTTCCTTTTTTCTTTTCCTGGGCATTAGCTTTGGGAGAAATAGGAGTTCTAATCGCATTATTTTATGGTCTCTTTTATTCCTTGCCTTTTTCTAATTTAGTAACAAAAATTGCGGGAATCATGTCATTAGTTATTTCTTTAGTAATAGTTTACCAACATATATTTGCATGGGGAGACAATATTTTTTCGTATGGCCCTTTTGAAATTTTTAATGCTAAAGAAGGAAAAAAACCTATATTTGGGCAATTTTTATTCATTCCCATATCTATTTATATAATCTTTAGCAATAAAAATAATTATAACTTAGTAAATGATACTAAATAATTAGTTCCAAAAAGTTTATAAAATCTTTGCCAAATTTTTTTTAACACTATATTATTTAATATATGAAAAATTTTGATTATTTAAATTCCTCTTCTAAGAGAAAATTCTTGAATATACTAGGTGTTTCCTTGGTAGGTTCTTTAGGGTACGGAATATTTGGCCTTTATAAAAAAGATATTCATAAATCCTATTGGTCAGGAAGTATGCTTGGAGCTCCATCAAAATTAGAAATACACTCAAGCGATAAAAAGCTTAATACCTATTTGATATCAGAAATAGAAAAATTGGTTACAAAATATGAAAATATTTTTAATTTACAAAACAGAAAATCAGAAATTAGTTATTTAAATGCTAATAAATATATTGATGCCCCATCACCTGAGCTTGTTGAGGTTATAAAAAAATCAAAGTTTATTTCTGCAGAAACTAATGGGTTATTTGATATTACTGTACAACCACTTTGGGAATTGTACTATAATCATTTTATTATAAACAATAATGTTTCACCAATAGAAAAAAGCAAACTTAAAGAGACATTAAAATTAGTCGATTGGAATAATGTTATAGTTGAAGAAAATAGAGTTTATTTAAACAATAAATCCTCCATTACTCTAAATGGCATTGCTCAAGGTTGGATTACAGATCAAATAACCTTGTTGCTTGCTAAAAATGGATTTACAAATACGTTGGTTGATTTCGGTGAAAGTTATGCATCAGGTATGTATGAAAATAAAAGGCCATGGAATATTTTAATTAAAGGAAAAAATATTGAAGAAGTAATTAGTCTTTCTAATAAGGCAATTGCCACGTCTGGAGGATATGGAACGATTTTTGAAAGCACAATGAAAAATCATCATATTTTTAATACCAAAACAGGTTCAAGTTCTAATAATTTTAAAGCAGTTAGTGTCATATCAAATGAAGCCTGGCTATCAGATGCCTTATCTACAGCCTCATTATCAATGAAAAAAGAAAATCTTAAAAAAATATCTAAAAGACTTGGTACAAAAACAATAATTCAGGAAAATAAAAATTTTATAGATATTAGTTAGTGCTTAGTTCTGAGCTTTTAGCTTTGAGAGCGCTACTAAAGGTGGGCATTTTTTATTATCATTATACATTACTTGACAATCTAAACATCCTAAACATTCAGACATAACAATTTCTCCTGAAGGCTTTATTGCTCCTGTGGGACATACTTTATTACAGGCTATGCATGGATTTCCACACTCATTTCTTCTTTTAAGAAAACTAATCTGTCTAAACTTTCCTAATATACCTAATCCCGCTCCTAAAGGACATAAGTATCTACAAAAAAATCTTTCTACAATTAGACAGCTTATTAATAAAAATAATGCCCATACAACAGCCTTACTAGGAGCAATAAATCTTAAAGTAATGGCAGTTTTGAATGGCTCAATACTGTAAAGAATATTAGCTATATTTAATTCTATAAAACTAAAGATTAATATAAAAGCTAATAGAAAATATTTTACCTGTCTAAAATAAAAATCAATTTTATCTTTTAAAATATATTGTTTAATGCCTAGCTTTTTTGAAGCCGTTGAAATTAATTCTTGTAATGCGCCAAATGGACATAACCAACCACAAAACATTGCCCTACCAACAAAAAATAAAGAAATTATTGTAGTAATACCAAACAAAAATATTATTGGTTCTATAAAGAAAGTAATTAGGCTACCTCCTCCTAAGAATATGCTTTTTATCAAATTAACCAAATGGATTATACTAATTTGCCCTCCAAGATAAAATCCTATAAAAATACTTACCCATGCCAATATAAGAACTCTAATAACTGAAAATAAATTTTTGTTTTTAGAAAAAGTTTGAGAAAATAAAAATATTACTGATACTACCAGTATTGTTATAATACTAGAAATAGCAGCTAGCTTATTTTTAATAAAAATATCTAACAAAGATATATTGTTAGAATTTTTAATTATTTTTTTATCAAAACTTTTTAAATAATATTTTTTAGGCAACGAATAATTTAGAGAAAACGTAATGGTTTGCCCGTCATCATTATTTAATTTATAAATTATTTCAAATGGCTGGTGTGGATTTAATCTATACTTAGAGCTAAAATATAACAATCCTTGACTGACAATATTAGGTCCTTTCTTGGCATGATTAAATGGCAATTCTTTAAAAAGGTCTTCTGTTATATAAATCTCCTTATTGTTTTGCTTTATAATAATATTTTTTTTTTGTATTACATTTGATATTCGATTTTCCAATTTTCTCCATAAATCTCCTTCAAAAGCTATATAAAACACCTGGTCATCTACATTTCTTCCGGCAGAAATATATTGATCAAACCATCTTCTTCCTAAAATATTTATTCCGATACCTGCCGGGGACATAGCCGTAAAATAAATATTAGTAAACTCGCTATCTGATTTTACAAACCTTAAAGATCTAGGAGCATTTGATTTTATTTCATCAAATTTATCTTGTGCTTCTAAAACTTTAATACTTAATTTTTCTAAGCTTTTATCTTCTATTAAACTATTCCATGTTTGAGGCTTATAAAGTTCTAAATCTACAAAATTTCCTAAATCATTTTCATCTAGCAAAATATTTTTTTGTCTTGCTATTTTTCTCGCTCCTCTCATGATGGCATCCATAAAGAGTAAAGAAGATGTGGTGGTTCTAGAAATTCCATCTATCTGCGTTAATGTGTCAATATCACCTGCGGTTTCTCTCATAGCCACACTATCTCCATCAATATCAGCACCAGTGAGTTCTAATGTTAAGGATATACCTGATTTTAAATCAATATCTTTGTATTGTTTTAAATATTCTATAAAATCCTGATCTGTCCTACCTAATATAGCTATTGGTTCTACATGTTTTAAGAGTTTTACATTTCTTAAAATTCCATTTTTATCTAGTCCCACAGCTAAGTGAAATGGTCTTCTTGAATAACCTAATCCTCTAGTTACATCAAACGTCTCAAACAAATAACCTATTTCCTCATCATTTTTATATATAGGAACTGCTAAACTATTTTTATCAACTTCTCCATAATTTGTAGCTTCAGGAAAAATACTTTTTACTAAATCTATATTAATAAATTTATTAATCATTAATTCATTTATTTTAATGTCTTTAGTCACAAGTTCTTCTTCTCTAAGCTTTTCTTTTTTTTTTGTTTTATTTTGAAGCAATGTAGGACCATCTTTAGAAAATAAGTTTTCTAAATTAAAAAATAAAAGTAAAACTAAAAGTATGTTTAGTATTTGTTTGCTCAAATGGCCAAACATAGAAAAACTCCCGCAAAAAGCATTACGGGAGTTTAAAATATTGTTTATTTGAAAATGGTTAATTTTACTGGACCAAATTCATGATTTGGCGGAGGCAACCTGCCTGGTAGCTTGCTTAAGGAAACTCCATTTTCATCATAGCCTACTTCATATTGTACAAAATTAAGATTTTGATATTTTTTAGGAAGATTTTCTTTTGTATCTTTATATTGTACCTTTACTTTGAATCTTAATTGATTCATACTTTTTGGCTTATTAGTTTTTAAACAGGCTGGCCCTTTTCCATCCCATTTGTCTCCACCTTGGGTAACACACCATTCTGGCTGTGGACTAGCTTTAGACGTTTTTTTAAGTTTAAGAATAACTGCCTCTCCACCATGATTTTTACTACTTTTGTCAATCTCCAAAACTGCCCAATAATCCTTATCTACCCATGAATGCTTAGTATCATCCGGTATATTTCCTTGAAGATATAATAAATAACTTGGATATAGACCCGCAAAATATAGCATTGACTTATTTGCTTTGATAACGTGTCCATCAGCAAAAGAGCTTGATATAAGTAAAAAGACTAAAAGACTAATGATTTTTTTCATAACTTCTCCATCAATATTTGTTAAGTAAAAACTGTTAAGTAAAAAGCCCCGAAATTACTTTCGAGGCTTTTTAAAATTAGTACACAAAAATACTCTAATTAAGCCTTTCTTGTGTAACCGAACCTTTTATTAGAAGGTCCTCCACCAGCTTCACGGAATTTTTCAGCTAAACCTGCAATCTTATCTTCTGAAAAGTTTGGTAAATCTGGCATATTTGTAGCTTCATTCATACTTAAGCCATAAATTCTTGCTGAATTTAATCCAAATATAGCCTGCTTTGTTAAGCTATTAGGCCCACCTAATGAAGGTAAACCATATTTTTTTTGCATATCCTCAGGTACTTCTAATCTTCTCATAGCTTCAATTTGCCACTGAGGAGATCCATACCACACTGTATCAGTTCCCCAAACTACATGATCAGCACCTAGTCCCTTAACTAAAGTTCCAATAAATGCTGCACAAAATCTTGGATGTGCTACAGCTGAATTTGCAAATGTGGAGCCTAACTCACCATAAACATTAGATACCCCATGCTCTTCAGGAATTCTTGCTAAATCAGATGCCCATTTTATATAGCCACCACTCTCTTCAAACTCTTTCCAAGCCTGATCTGGTAATTCTAAAAATGGTCTTAAAGCTGAATGATATATTACAAAATTCATTTCAGGCCAGTCTTTTGCTGCCTTAGGTACATCATCGACAGTTGCATACTTCCAAACACCTTTAAATGAAGTCTCATAGTCCGGTGGAAGCAAACCTTTATGAATACATATTGTATTAATACCATTTTTAAGAGATTTTTCATAGAATGGATACATTAGTTTTTCATCATCTAATCTCCAAGGATATTTAGAAGGAGATAGTGGATCACCAATAGTATACGATTTCCATGAATTTGGCTTTAATTCTGTCATTGCCCTTTCCGCTTCATCAAACCATCCATCTTGACCTGGGGTTATAACCGAGTGACCAAGCATTCTTGTTGTTCCTGCAAAATCATTAATCATATCTCGTGCAGCAACAATCTGATCATTACCCAATAACCACCATGTAGGATCATCAAAGGGAGCTCCTGACAGTAGTGCCATTTTGGTATCACTTCTATACCATAATTCGGCTATGTAGTTTTCAAATTTATATCTTGTTAATGACAAACCTTCTTCTTTAAGCTTAGGATTCCAATGCTCTGCAGCAAATTCTCCAAGACCTAATATAGCATCATGAGGGAAGTCGTCCCTTAAAAAGTGCGTTTGATCATCAAAGATAAATTGTCCTGCTAACTCATTATTTCTTGCTAAAGTGAGCTCTGGATCTCTGGCTTCTGCTTTGCTTACATCAAAAAC
The DNA here is from genome assembly GCA_002715505.1 of Candidatus Pelagibacterales bacterium. Lineage (GTDB taxonomy): Bacteria > Pseudomonadota > Alphaproteobacteria > TMED109 > TMED109 > JAYYAX01. The sequence goes on along the minus strand of PAZF01000009.1, from coordinate 104,960 downwards.
ACCCCCGCCATAAATTTCATTCATAGCTAAAAAGGCCGTAGCCATACCACATGATGTTTGTAAAAATTGTCTTCTTGATAAACCTAAATACTTAGCATTTTCATCAGCTAACTCTAACATTCTCTTTTCAACTTTTTTCTGCATGTCAGATTGTTTAGGTGGTAGATATTCACCGTTTGATACTATTTGAGTAGGTACTGGTAAATCCAAATTGTTTTTTTCAGCACCTTCAACAAGCATTTGTTCGCGATTGCTTAACCAACTGCTCATAATTCCCCCCGTGTTAAGTTAATAATATTCTGAGTATAACCGATAATAATTAAAATAGAAATATAAAAAGTAAATTTTTGTAAAAATTTTTATTTGTGTTGTAAATTCAGTAATTTTCAATATTTTATAATTCAGGGAGGAATTTATTTTAGAATTTTTAAAATATTTAATTTTAGAATTTGTTTTTATTTTTTTTATTTTATTAAATCCGTGTTTTTCTGAAGACGGCAAAAAAACTAGTAACCTAGAAAAAAGTCTTACTCAAAAATATATTGATAGCTTAAGAGATGGAAAATGGGGAGTAACTGACCCTGATTGGGTTAGTATTGATATAGCAAAAGAATTTTTTCCTAATGTATCTAAGCTTGGTTCATTGGAGGGAGACCCTCCTTCAGTAAGTGTTTTTGAGAAAGGTGAGTTGGTTGGATACCTATTTGTAACCAAAGATATTACTTCATCAAAAGGATATTCTTCTCAAACCTTTGATATGTTAGTTAGTTTAAAATTAGATGGGAAGTTAGCTGGAGCAAAAGTATTAAAACACAACGAACCTATCATAGGCATGTATACGCCCGAAGGAGAGTTAATTCTGCCCAAATTTACTTCACAATATAAGGGTTTAGATATAAGAGTACCAACAAAGGTAAATTTGCTTAGAACCGAAGGTGTTGGATCTATAGATGGAATATCTTCTGCAACGGTTAGTGCTGTATTATTTAATGGTGCAATTTTAAGAGCTGCACGAATCATTGCTTTGTCAAAAGGAATTAGACTTAATGATAATCCAGTAGTTGACATTGTTAACTTTAAAGAGACTATTTTTACTCAACTCGTTTCAGATGGTTCTATTTCAAGGCTAACTTTAACAATGGAGGATTTGAGAAAAGATGGAATAAACAAACCTAAAGTAACTAATAGATCTGGAGTTGCTGATATTTATAGGTACAAAGCATTATTTGCAGGAAACACTCCAGTTGCTGCTAAACAAAAGGAAGTAAAAAAAGGCTATGAAGATACAGAAAGAAACTTAGCTTTGGACCTTTATCTTGCACCAGTAGTTACACCAACAATAGGGAGAAATCTTTTAGGGGACAAGTGGTATGATATTTTTATTGCTGGAAGAGACCCTAATGAAACTACTATTGTAATAGCAACACTCGGAAGGTATCCATTAGATGGAGAGCCTCATATAGCTAAAGGAAGTTTTAAAAGACTAGCAATTGTTCAAGAAGATAAATATATTCCATTATTAAAAAGTAATTTTAGAAATCTCGGATTTCTTCATGGAGAGGATAAACCTTTTTTTGCTGAAGCAGGATTATACAGAATTCCATCCAAATATAGTTTGGACCCAGTAAAACCTTGGAGTCTTGAAATTTTATTAGAAAGTAAAGTTCCTAATGAAAATAAAAAATATTTAGTAAATTACATACTAAACAATAAGTATATTATAAAACCAGATGGGTTAAAAAAATTAGCAGATAAAGATAAACCAATATGGCATTCAGCTTGGGAAAATCAAAAAAATAATTTAATTATAATGTTTTTAACACTATTAATATTAACTTTTGCTATTGTACAAATGAAGACTTTATCAAAATTTGATAACAGAAGAAAAATTTTTAGATATTTATTTTTAACATGGATTTTATTATGGCTTGGATGGATAGCTGGAGGACAAATTACAATAATAAGTGTATTAATGTGGTTAGCTGCTCCAATTACAAAACCATCATGGAATGTTCTACTTTCTGATCCATTGTTAACAGTATTAATGGTTTATGTAATAATTTCTTTTATTTTTTGGGGAAGAGGTTTATTTTGTGGATGGTTATGTCCTTTTGGCAGTTTACAAGAATTGCTAGGAAAAATTTCTCAATATTTAAAAGTTCCCCAAATAAAAATACCAGAAAGAATTAATAAAAATGCCTTAAATGTCAAATACATATTATTGTTATTATTACTTTTTTTAAGTTTTTACTCTACTAATCTTTTAAATTTAGGATCTGAAATAGAGCCATTTAAAACCTCAATTTCTATGAAATTTCAAAGAGAGTGGTATTTTATATTATATTCACTAAGCCTATTAATAATGGGTCTTTTTATAGAAAGGTTCTTTTGTAGATTTATTTGTCCACTTGGAGCTTTTATGGTTCTGGGAGGAAAACTCAGAATAAAAAACCCTCTTAAAAGAAGAAATGAATGTGGCAATCCATGTAAGCTATGCTCTAATGCTTGTCCAATTGATGCAATTGATATAAAAGGAAATATTAATATGAATGAATGCTTTTATTGTTTAGACTGTCAATCTTTATACTATAATGATCATAAATGCCCTCCTTTAGTAATTAAGAGAAAAAAAATTCAATCTAGTTATGTTGATGATAAATTTGAAGAAAGTCTCGCATAATGCTTACGTGTGCTTTAATTGTATGGGTTTTACAACCTTTAGATTGGGAAAAAGGTTTTTTAAGAGAAACTTTTTTAACTGAAACTGAATGTATAAAAAATATAAATAATTTAGATGAGCATAAGTATTCTTGTATTAAGATTGATAAAAGAAAGCAATTAACGTATAAAGAATGGATTGAAGACAACTGTAGTTTAAGTGAACACAGATGGGTAGGGACTAATTAATAAATATATATATTTAAAGAATTGTAAAATGGAGGAAGAAAATGACAAATGAAAAATTTAAAAAAGATGTTATTGAACTTTATGAAAAGCTAGAAAGAGATAAAGAACTTTATAAAGAATTTCTTGAAGATGAAGATAAATTCTTAGAGGCTCGAGGGTTTATTCCCTCCGAAGTAAAAGGCCTTGTTAACAATATCATTGATACCCGTAAAAATATTTTAAAAGAAGTTTTAGAAGAACAATCTGCTAAACTAGAAAAAAATAATTAATAAAGGGTATAAATAAATTAATAAAAAAAAGTTTTTATTACTTTTTTCTTATGGCACTTAACGGTTTTTTTCTAATTGAAATAATATTGTTTTATAATTAAATGCAAAAAATTATAAAAAGCTCAAAAAAATTGGTTGAAGAAGCAAACAGTGAAATCAAAACAATTACTATAACAAAAGCAAAAGACCTATTAGATAATAGAAATTATTTATTTATAGATATTAGAGATTATAGAGAGCTATTAAATGAAGGGAAAATTCCAGGAGCAATATCCTGTCCTAGGGGTATGTTAGAATTTTGGATAGATCCTGAAAGTCCTTACTATAAAAAAAGTTTAGATCTATCAAAATTTTTTATTATCTACTGTGCAAGCGCTTGGAGATCTGCGTTAGCCGTAAAAACACTTCAGGATATGGGATTAAAAAATGTGTGCCATATAGAAGGAGGCTTTAATAAATGGAAAAAATCAAAGGCACCTGTTGAATTATTAAGGATTTAGTTATTTTCTTAATAGAATAGTAATGGTGAAACAAGTAACTAATATTATAATATTTATTAATAGGAGATTATGGTATTTATGTCTTAATAATAGGAAAGTTCTGAAAAATAAAGACCTGGAATATATCCTAGAGTATATCCATGTTGTAACTTTAAAAAAGGTAGTAGTTAAAGATTAGGTTTTATTAAATAAAAAAAAAGGATATTAAGTCTAGTATGATTATAGAAGCAAAAAAATAATCATAAAAAACCCTATTTAAATATTTTTATTTTAAAGTTTGATTTTTTCATATTCTCCAAGCTCTTTATGCCTTTTTATAATTCTTTTAGCTGAATAAAATGCAGGTAATTCTAAATAATGATTATTGTAAAAAATCTGATTTTTATTATTTTCTAATGCCTTATTAAACTTATTTACAATTTTTTTACAACGTATTACCTCTTCCTTAGTGGGGGTAAGATGCTTATTTATTACCTTACAATGACTAGCTTTTATTGTACTTTTAGCAATTATACCTAATTTCTTAATATGATTTAATTCATTTATTAATTCACTTAAATTATCCCATGTGTAAGGCATATCAATAGTGAGTTTTCCATATGCTCTACATGCTAGATGAAGCTTTTTCCTAACAAAATCTAACATTTTATTTTCCCTATTATCATTAAGCCCTAAAGAAAAAGCCATATCTTCAGAAGCAATAAGTGCGCCTACACAGGAATTAGAACTTAAAATATCTTTCAAATTTTCTACACCAAGCGCAGACTCAATGTTAGGAATAAATTCTATGCTATTATATTTTTTTTTTATTTTTTTTTCATATTTAATTTTTTCTTTTATAAAAAGATCTACTTGTTGTTTATTTTCCACTTTTGATAAAAGTATTGTATTTATATTTTTAAATATAGTTGCTTCTAAATCTTTTTTTCCATCCTCTGTTTCTAAAGGATTAATCCTTACAGCTGTTACTTTTCCCAATTGACTCCACTTTTTTAAAATTTCCGGAAGCATTTTTCTTGCTTTAGATCTCTTGTTAGGAGGACAAAAGTCCTCAAAATCTAAAATACATACGTCTGCATTACTTGCAAATGATGCTTGAATATCTTCTTCGTTAGCAGCCCCTACAAATAACCATGATCTTCTCAAATGTAAGGGTCTAAGCATTTGTTATATAATTTTATTTTTTATTTTTTTTCCAAAATCTCTTATGTCGTTTACTAGTAAAGCAGGTTCTTCCATAGCTGCGAAATGTCCTCCTGATGACATCTCATTCCACTGGTAAATATTATATAATCTTTCTACATAACTTTTAGGAGGCCAAGATAAAAACTCCTTAGGAAACAATGCGCAGGCAGTCGGCGTAGTAATTTTTCCTTCTATATTCATTATTCTGCCCCCCTCTTTTCTCCGACCAAAATAAATCCATGATGCAGTACTAAATGAATTTGTTATTAGGTATATCATAATATTTGTTAATAGCATATCTTTGGAATATAGCTCTAAAACACTTTTATTTTTTAAATCAGACCAGCCATGAAATTTTTCTAATATCCAGGCCGTAACACCAACTGGATTTTCATTCATGGCAAAAGCTAAAGTTTGAGGCTTAGTTGCTTGAAGAGATCTATACCCTTCTTCTAAAACTTGCTCTTTTTTAAAATTTTTTTGCCATAAACTTTCTTCTTCCGTTTGTGTCCCATTCTTATCTCTCATAATCATTATATTTAAGNGAATTGCTTTGCAAAAATTATTATAATCATATGCTAACCATGAAGATATAGCACCACCCCAATCTCCTCCTTGAGCAATGTAGCTTTTATAATTTAATATTTTTGTCATTAATATATTATAATAATATGCAATTTTTCTGGGACCAAAAGGCTCTGGAGGAGCTTCAGAAAAAGCAAAACCAGGAATTGAGGGAATAACTAAGTCAAAACTAATTTCATCATTTAGTCCATACTTTTTTGGATTTGTTAAAGGACCTATAATTTTATTAAATTCTATGAAAGAGCCAGGCCATCCATGACTAATTAATAAGGGTAAAGAATTACTGCTTTTTCCTTTTTTATAAATAAAATGAAGACTTAAATCATTTATTTTTATTTTATAGTGATTATATTTATTTATTTTTTTTTCTTCCCTTTTCCAACTGTATTCTTTTAACCAGTAATCACAAAGAATTTTTAATTCTTTTTTATTTACTCCTAATTCCCAATTGTTAATATCTGGTACTTTATCCCAATTAAACTTAGATACCCGTTTTAAAATGTTATTTATTTTTTTATTCTCAACTTTTATCTTAAAATTTTTCATTATTTTTTTTTTACTAATACATAAATACTATAGTGCTTTTTATGTTAATTATTTTAAATGATAGTATAGACTATTAGCATAATTTATGTAAATTGAACAAATAAATAAAATAGAGGCTATTATGAGTAATATTAAATCTGTTGCAGTTTTAGGTTCTGGTACTATGGGAGCTGGGATTGCTGCATTGGCAGCTGATAGAGACTGTAAAGTTCTTCTATTAGATATTGACAAAGATACTGTTGAAAAAGGTAAAATGAAGATTGTAAATGAGAAAAAGCCGATGTTGTCAAAACCAAGTAACATTGAAAATATAGCAACTGGAACTTTTGAAAAGGACTTTCACAAAATTTCTGATTATGATTGGATATGTGAAGCTGTAGTAGAAAAAATTGAAATTAAAAGAAAAATATTTAATGAAATAGAAAACTATATGAATAAGAGTTCTCTAGTGAGCTCTAATACCTCTGGCATACCATTAAAAGATATAACTAAGGGAATGCATGAAGATTTTTTAAAAAGTGTCTGTATTACTCATTTCTTTAACCCTGTTAAAATCATGAAACTATGTGAACTTATTCCTGGAGAAAAAACCTCTAAAGAAGTAATTCAAAAACTAAGTATATTTTTAAAAGATACATTAGAAAAAGGTGTAGTTTATGGAAAGGATACAGTCAATTTTATAGGAAACAGAATTGGATGTTTTTTTATGTTTAAAGGACTCCATGAAGGAAAAAATGCAAGAAAAAATAATATCTCTATTGAAAAGATGGATGCACTATTATCTAAACCTATTGGATTACCCCCGACTGGGTTATATGGTTTAATAGATTTAATAGGACTTGATGTAATGTATTCAGTAGGTAAAAATCTAGAATTTAATTTACCTAAAAATGACCTAGGACGTGACTTTGTAAGTTTGCCTGATGAAGAACTTAACTTATACAACAAAGGACAATTAGGAAGAAAAACAGGCGGAGGTTTTTACAGGATAAATAGAACTATAGAAGATCAAAAATTAAAAGAAGTTTACGACTTAGAAGATAACATTTGGAAACCGGCACTAAGAGAAAACTTTAATGTTAGCTATGATGTAATGTTAAAAGATACAATTGAAGGACAGTTTGTTTGGAATGTTATGGGGGCATCTTTGCTTTATGCCGCAGATTTAATACCAGAAATTGCAGATGATATAGTTAATATAGATAATGCAATGAAATGGGGTTTTGCTTGGGAAAAAGGACCTTTTGAAATACTTGATATATTGGTTCCAGAAAAAGTAGTTGAAAAATGTAAAAATCTTAGAGTCAAAGTTCCTAAAATGTTAGAAATTTTAAGTAATTCTAAAAATAAATTCTTTTATAAAGAAAAAAATGAATTTTTGAATATACACGGAGAATATCAAAAGATATAATGATAAAGATGAAAATGAAATTTTTTATAGTTTTTTTTCTAATTTTAAACTTTACTAATTACTTATTAGCAGGAGCTCCTCCATTAAATAAAGTACCAATCCCCCCTGCACCTCATTCATTAGTAAAAACAAATCACCTTATAATAGGAGTCGAATGGGATAAAAATACATTAAAAGATTTATTACCAAAAAAACTTCTTAATAAATCTACAATTACAGGTGGAATAAATATTTTTAATTCAAAAAAAAAGCAAGCCTTCTCTCCACTCAGTGGAAGTTATGCTTGGATAGATTTTTCAGAAAAAAGAAAAAAGGAAAAACTAATAATTTTTAGTATTTATGGACCTAATAAGACTATAAACAATGTTATGAAGTCAGTTTATAATCTTAATAGTTATATTGGATCAAACAAAGTTACATTGATTAATGATAAAGCTATTGCTACTGCAAGCATTAACAAAAAGAATGTTCTTAATTTATTATCTTCTGGAATAGAAAAATGTTCAAAATCTACTGGAAATGATTTTTTAGTTACTAAATTTTCAACTAGTGAAAAAATTTTCAAAAAAGTAATATGGTATTCTGACGAAGAATGTATTATAAAACCTGAAAAAGTAGAATTTCAAGGAGATTTTGAAAAATTTAAAATTAAAAAAATGTTGTGGGCAAAAATTCAAAAGAACTCGGAAGTTATTTTTGATAAATAATATTGAAGAAATTGAAAAAAGTTTTAACCCTAGACTTAGTGTTCCAAACTTTGAAATGTATCTTGAAAAGTCTAAAAAAAAAGCGGCTTTAGCTAAAAAAAAATTGTTCGGAAAAATTAATTTAAGATACGGTAACTCTGCCCTGCAAACACTAGACGTATATTATAATAATAATTTTAATTTACCAATTCATATTTTTATTCACGGAGGTTATTGGAGAGCATTAGATAAATCTTTTCATACACATATGGCTTTGCCTTTTGTAAAAAAAAAAATATGCTTTTTTAATATTAATTACGGTTTATGTCCAAGTGTAAAACTTTCTGAAATAAAAAATCAAATTATAGAATGTATAGTTTGGATACATAGAAATGCTAAGAGGTTTAATGCTAATAGTGAAAATATTATACTATCAGGCCACTCAGCTGGAGCACACTTAGCATCCCTAATGTTAAGTGTAAACTGGAAAAAATATGGTATTAATAAAAACTTTCTAAAGGGTGTTGTGTTGATTAGTGGTATTTATGATACAGAAATAGTTGTTAAACTAAATATAAATAAAGAAATTGGATTATCCATCAAAGAAGCTAGAAATAATAATCCCTTAAGAAAAAAACCGAAACTAATAACTCCTGCAATTATATCTTATGGTGGCAAAGAACCTATCAAATGGAAGGAGCAAAGTACCAACTATATGAATTTTCTAAATCAGAATGGTTTTAATTGCAAAGAAATTAGCTGTAAAAAGGACAATCATTTTAGCCTGATTGATACCTTAGCAAGCAATAAAAGCAAAATAGTTAAAGAGATGATTCAATTATCTTACAGTTCATGACCAATAATTTTTTATATGATAATTTAGAAACAAAAAAAGTAGAGTTTACGCTCAAAAAAAATGGAATATCTAGTTTGCTTCTAATGATGCGTGCAGGAGACAAACTATATCAAATGGTAAAAAATAATAATATTGATTATGATGAAATCATTGTACTAGCAGGCCCTGGCAATAATGGAGGTGATGCAATAGCATTTGCAATTCAGGCCAAATTAAACGATGAAAAAATAACTTGTTTAAGCTTAGCTATTCATAAAAATAATTCAAAAAAACTATTTTCACTAGCAAAAGAAATTGGTTTAAAAACAAAGAGTTTCAATAAAAGCCATTTTTTAAAGACTAAAAGTAAAGTTCTAATTGTAGACGGTATTCTTGGAATAGGTATTTCCAGAAAACCTTCTGGAATCATATCAAAAGCTATAAAATTCATTAATAAACTAGAATCTAAGAAAAACACAGTAGTCTCTATTGATTTGCCTTCTGGTTTGAACCCAAATAATGGCGTTGCTTATGCTGATACAATTTTTTCAGACTATACTCTGATGTTATTAACAAGAAAAATGGGTTGCTATACAGGAGACGGTATTAAAAATTCTGGTAAATTAAGTTACACTGATCTAGAAATAAAAAAAATAGATAAACTTCAAAATACATCATGTATATTAATAAATAAAAATAGCAAAGTATTGCTCAAAAGAGATAAGACTGGGCATAAAGGTAAATTTGGAAATGTATTTATTTTAGGAGGCTGGGATAATATGCCCGGTGCAGCAAACCTATCTGCTTTAGCCGCACTTAAAACAGGCTGTGGAAAGATTTTTATATGTACTAATAATTTTAGTAGAATACCAAATGAGGCAATAAGAGTTTTTCCCAAAATATCTGATATTTTAAAAATTTTACAAAGCATTAATGTAATTATAGCTGGCCCCGGATTAGGAAATGGAGGAAGTGAAATATTAAGTTTTTTATGGAAAAAAAGCATTCCTATAGTATTAGATGCAGATGGAATAAACTGGCTGTCTAAAAATTTTATAAAAAAAAGAAAGTCATTGTTAATAGGAACCCCTCATCATGGAGAGGCAAAAAAGCTGCTAGGAAAAAGTTTTCAGGATAGGTTTAATGCTATTAAAAGCATAAAAAATAAATATGGTGGTAAATGGATATTAAAAGGACCTGGCACCTTAATTATAAATAAAAAAATTTATGTAAATAATTTTGCTAATAGTATTTTAGCCACTGCTGGGTCTGGTGATGTTTTAGCAGGAATTATAGGAGGTTTAGTAGCACAAGGTTGTAAAAACCCTGAGCTATTAGGAGTTAAAATACATACCTACGCGGCAAATAGTATTGCTTTAGAAAAGAAAAATACTATTATTGCTAGCGATCTTTTAAATAAAATAAGTTCTTCAATTGATGTTTTATAGAAATATTTCTTATTGCTTGTAAAAACCAACCGCACAAATGTATTTTTTTACTTTTGTAACTAACGCTATCTTTTCTAATTCATTTTTTTCATCAGTAGTGATTCTTGCTAGTTTATAGGAAACTTTATTTATTTTGTTTTTTTCTGCAATTTTAAAAAACTCTTCACCAACATTCTTGCCGTCACTATCTACAAAATCTAGCACATTAAAACCTACGTTTACTGGATGACCAACTAGAATTCCTTTTGAATTAGCACAAAAAGGATATAAATCTTTTATTATAAATCCTCCTCCGCCTTCTGTCATTTGCTCTAAAGCATACATTTCATCAAACTTCATTAAATTTACAGCTCTATTTAGCATCATTTCAGCCTCTTCTTCTGTTCCGTATTCTACAGTGAAACTTTTGTTGCATGCTAAAAAAAATATAGCACATAATGTAATTTTTATGAACTTCATAATACCTCCATAATTTATTTATTTAATATCATTCGTAATAGTATTAATCAACTTTTTTCTCCTATGTAGTGGAGATTTAATTTTCTTAAATGTCTTTTCCATCTATGCTCAAACAAATAGATACCTTGCCAGGTTCCTAAAATTAGCCCTTCATTTTGAATACTAAGTGTAAGAGAGGTATTAGTAAGAGAGGATTTTATATGCGCAGGCATATCATCAGGACCTTCCGTTTTATGTTTATAATTATCTGCTACAGGAGCTAGGTTTTTATAAAATTCTAAGAGATCTTTCAAAACACTAGGATCTGCATTTTCTTGTATTAGTAGGGATGCACTAGTATGCATTATATATAAATGTAAAATCCCTTTATAACATTTATTAATAGTTATCCAATTTTCAATAATGTCAGTAATTTCCAATATGATAGGACCATTTGTGTTAATAGAAATATTGTCAATAGTTTGTGAGAGCATTATTTTAATTATTACAAATTTATTTATATAATATCATTATAATTTTTATTAAGTAAGTTCATTAAAAATTAATAAAGGTTCTGGTTGAGAAATTTTATTATATATATATAATTTGCTTGTGAAATTAATTTTTATATTTTTTTTTTTTGCCAGGTTTGCCTCATCTGAACTATTAATAGATTGTGAAAACAAATATTCATACAAAATTACCAATTTAAATACTAAACATATAACTCCATACTATAGCTTCAATGGTGGACAATGGACGGAAATTAAAAAATTTAAAATTAAAGATGATACAATAGAATTTTTTATTCCTAATAGTAAATATCTTGCTTGTACAGATGATAGCTTACCTACATGTCACTATAGCACATTTATTTCAGGACTATCTAATCAAAGATTAACTGTGAGTGAAATTGTTTTAAATGATTGCTATATAGGAACAATGGGTTGCAATAAATATAAAAAAGGATTAGAGCTAAATCAAAGATTCTGTAAATTAAATTAATTTATAAGTCAAAAAAAATACCCGCACTAAAGAAGTGCGGGTATTAATTATTGAAATACTGCTAAAAACTACTCAGCAGATACTTTCATAATATTACCTGAGTCAGTAGTAACATAAAGAGCATTATCATAACCCATTCTTAGGCCACGAAATCTGTCTGATACTCCTACAGGCATGTGAATAACACTTCCGATAGATAAACCATCATCAGAAATATCATACATATCAATACGTAATCCTGATGGCGTACCACCAAAACCAATACCCATGATACCTGCAGCTAATCTACCTTCATAGATACCCCAGTTGCTTCCTGTTAAGAATGCAGCTGAACCTGTGCCTTGAGAATAACCGTTGTTATTCCATGCTGGTGGCATTAAGTCTTTAAAACGTGTATCACTCATTGGTGTATATGCAGCACGAACTGCTGGAGTCATACCTTCTTTTTGGTTTGGCTCATAACCACAGTACTTATCTGGACATGCACTTCTTCCGCCTCTTTTTTCAGCTGGATCCCATCCACCATTACCACCGTTAACTAAAGCAGTAATCTCATCATTGTGCCATGGTCCGTGCTCAGCAGTAAAAGCTCTTCCATCACTTGGACGGAAGTCAATACCTTGAACATTTCTGTGTCCATATGAGTAAATTCTCTTATCGCCATCAATCTTGTTTCCTGGATGTGCATTTCCGTCGCCGTCAATTCTTAGCACTTTACCAGCTAACATATTTTTGTCTTGAGGACCAATACCCATGTGTCTGTCTCCAGTACCTACCCAAAGATATCCATCAGAATCCATTCTAATTCTTCCACCATTATGTGCACCTGGTCCACCAAAAGGCTGATCAGACTTAAATGGCTTAAATTGAATGTCTTTTACTATGTCAACTCTGTTAGATACACTTTTGAAGTCCTTAGCAACAGTAAATTTCATTACTATGTTGCCATGACAAGAAGCATAATTGTCTTTTTTACATCCAGCATCATGATATTTGTTTGATGTAGAATATAAATAAAGAGTTCTGTTCTTCTTAAAGTTATTGTCAAGCTCTACACCTAACATTCCTTCTTGACCACCGTAAGTAAATAGATCGTCAGCTTGCATAGCATAGCCAGAAGACCCCTTAATACCTACTAGTTTGTGGGTTGTACCACCTACATTAACTGAAAGTCCTTTAGACTTTTCAGTAAAGAACATAGCTTTCATGTCTTTCGTGAAAGCAAGGTCCCAAGGATTTTCCAAACCAGACATGATAACCATAGATCCGATTGAAGGAACGCCCTTATGATTGCCTTTTAAGGCAAAACTGTTAACTCCTATTAACATCATTAAAGATGTAATAACAGCAGCGAACAATTTTAGTTTACTTATTATTTTCATAATAACTCCCTATTTGTTAATAGTTGGTTGATATTTCGCATCTTTAAGATACGCCGCTAAATTAGCAATTTCTTCATCAGTTAATGGCATAGCCATCATGATCATGAGGCTTGAGTTAGGACCAACTTCAATTCCTTCTCTATAGGTTTCCAACATTGCAGTCACATATGAAATCTCTTTGCCAGATATTTTTGGATAGCTAGCAGCACCTTTACCTGCAGGGCCGTGACAGTTAATGCATGATTCTCCATACCTTTTCTCACCAGCTAAAGGGTCTCCTGCTAAAGAATGCTGAGATAAACCTATTACAGAAAAGAAAAGTAATACTATAGTCAAGATTTTCATGATCTAGTTCTCCTCCCAATAAAAAAACTACATGTTATAAGGATAGCTCTTTTTAAAATTATTTCAATTAACTTTTGCTTAATTTCCAATTTTTTTTTAGTAATTTATATTATAAATGTATTATTATTACAAAAAGGTTAATTTATGACAGTTAAAATAGAAAAAAATAAAAGAGTTTGGACAATAATTCACTCTAGACCAGAAGCAAGAAATGCAATGGACCCTGATAGTGCAGATGCTTTATACTCAGCATTTATCGAATTTGAAAACAGCAATGATGCATCTGTAGCCGTATTTTGGGGTGAAGGTGGATCATTTTGCGCTGGATGGGATTTAAAATACGCATCATCTTTAAAGGGTCTTAAACCTTTAAAGGATTTAGATATACCAAATAAAAGAATAAATAGCGCAAATGGAAGCGATATTCCAAGAGGCCCTATGGGACCAAGTAGATTAGAGTTAACTAAACCTGTAATAGGAGCAATATCAGGGCCCGCTGTTGCTGGCGGTATGGAGTTAGCTCTATGGTGTGATTTTAGAGTAATGGAAAAATCATCTTATCTAGGGGTATATTGCAGAAGATGGGGAATTCCTCTTTTAGATGGAGGAACTGTAAGACTTCCTAAAATTGTTGGACAAGGAAGAGCCTTGGAAATAATTTTAACTGGAAGAAAGGTAATGGCAAAGGAATGTAAAGAGATTGGACTTTGTGAATATGTTGTTGAAGATGGAAATAGCAGAGAAAAATCTGAAGAAATTGCTCATACAATTGCAAAATTTCCTCAAGAGTGTGTTAAAGCCGATAAAAATTCTGTTTTAAGACAAAACAATATGACTATTAAAGAAGGACTTTACTACGAATGGCAAAATAGTAGTGATAAAGTCTTAACAAACGAAGGGATTAAGGGAGCAAATAGATTTTCTAAGGGAAAGGGTAGGCATGGAGATTTCGAAAATATTTAACATGATTCATTAATTATATTATTTGAATTGTAAATGTAAGATATATGTATCGATAATTCTCTTGTTGTTTGTTATAATTATTATATGAAAGATAAGATCTCTATTCAATATATCAAAGATACAAAAAACACTAAAGAAAAACTAGTATATGTTTCAGTCACTGATTACACCTCGGCTAAATGGGCAGAGATGGCAGGAGTAGATGTTGCTGTTGTGGGTGATAGTTTAGCTATGACAGCCCATGGATACTCTAATACTATTCCAGCAACTATGGATATGATGATTTTACACGCCTCAGCTATAAGAAGAGGAGCTCCAAATACTTTTGTATTAGGTTGTATGCCATACCAAAGTTATAACACTTATGAAAATGCATTGAAAAATGCTACCAGATTTATGCAGGAAGCAAATTGTGATGCAGTAAAACCTCAAGGAGGCAAAAGTCAAGCTCACATACTTAAAAAGTTAATTGACTCAGGAATTCCAACTGCTTCTCACATAGGGTTAACTCCCCACACTGTTGCAATGTTTGGAGGGTTTAAAATTCAAGGTAAAACATCTGAAGCTGCCTTAAAGATTTTAGAGGACGCTCTAGCAATTCAGGATGCAGGTTGTTTTATGTTAGAATTTGAAGCTGTACCTGCAGAAATAGCAAGAATAATTTCTAAAGAGCTTGAGATCCCTACAATAGGAATTGGAGCTGGAAATGGAACGGATGGTCAAATTTTATTAGGTTATGACCTGTTAGGAGTATTTACAGACTTCAAACCAAAGTTTACAAAAAGATATTCTAAATTAACTGAAGTTGCCGTTTCTGGGCTAAAAGAATTTATTGCAGAAGTTAAAAATGCAGAGTTTCCTGATGACGATCATTCATATAATGTTGATGAAAAAGAATTAGAAAAGTTTAAAAACATTGTAGAAAAAAGAAAACAAATCTAATCGCTTATTGTTTTATAGAATAATTTTTTCTTGCTTGTAAAAATCCTAAATCATAATATTTAGTGATATTTTTAGACCTTTCTCTATGCAAATTCCAACTTGCATATATTTTTTTAGAAATATTATCTTTTTCAGCAATTTCTCTTATTACATCTTCGCTATTTTCCACCCAAGCTTTAATTAAATCTTGTGGCAATAATCTAAACTTGACTTTGTATTTTTCTGATAATTCTTTGAACAGTAAAGCATTTCTATAATTAAACTCAGCTAAACTTTCAGCTATTTCTGAGTAACAACATAGTTTTATAATATTTTTTAATTTTTCTGGCATATTATTATATATAGATTTATTTATAGTTAATGAGGTACTTAATCCTGGCTCATGTAATCCTGGTCCGTAACAATAAGGAACTATTTTGTGAAAACCAAAAGCTAAATCCATCCATGGTCCTCCCCACTCCACGCCATCAACTACTCCTGCTTGCAAAGATGTCATAATTTCTCCACCAGGTATGTTAACTGTAATAGCCCCTATTCTATTAAAAACCTCTGCATGAATACCAGACATTCTAATCTTTAAACCTTTAATGTCATTTAAAGATTTTATCTCCTCTTTAAACCATCCAAACATTTGCAATCCTGCATTTCCAGATGGCAAAGAGATCAAATTAAAATTATCATATAATTCTTGCCAAAGTTGCAAGCCTCCTCCATAAAGCAACCATGATGTTTGCTCATATGAATTCAAACCTGAAGGTAATGTTGAGAAAAATACCGTTGCAGGATGTTTAGACAACCAATAATAAGGAGAATCATGGCACATATCAGCTACACCATTTCTTACTGCATCAAAAGCTTCGTAGGCAGGCACTAACTCTCCAGATCCATAAACTTTTATATTAATTTTTCCTTGACTTGCAATGTTGATTTTTTTTGCTAATCTGTTTGCACTTGTCCCTAAACCAGGAAAATCCTTAGGCCAAGTAGTAACCATTTTTAGGTTATATGATTTTTCATTATTATTACTATTAGATTGAAGGTTATTTTTTGTATCTTTACATGAAAACAATAAAGAAGATGCTCCAGCAATTAAACTTCCACTTAACAAAGATCTTCTACTAAAAAATTTATTTTTTTTCATTTTTTTCTTTAGTTTTACCAGTTGCTTCAGGAAAAATCCACATACCAAAAACCATTATTATTGAAATTAAAGCTATCATAATACTTCTTACTTGTTGATTTAAAATATAATGTTTATAAAAAATAAATGCTGAAATGCTTACTACTAAAAAAGTTAAAATAAGCTTTATTTTAGTTGGCATTTAGATGTTTAACTATTTAATATATTTTTTATTATAACCATTAAGTAAAGTACCTAAAAGATTTCTTTTAACATCTGAGGTATTAAAAAACCAGTCAGCAATTGGAAAAGTAAGATTCATATTTTTTGTTACCATTATTTTTTGATTATGATGGGCCTCATGATGCCTTCTTAGGGTATTAATAAATGGAAAGTTTCTAATAATAAAATTATCTTCAATGTGACAAAAATAATGCATGGTTTCATACACCAAATACATTGAAGTTGTTGTTATTAAAAACAACCAAGCTACATTGGATGAAAAAATATAATACAAAATTAGTGCTGGAATTATTCCCATTATAGAAAAAACAATTAAGGCATAAGGGGGGAAAAAAGTAACTCTATAATCGTTTGAAGAAGCAAATCTCATTTCTTTTTCTGTAAAAAACTGATGGTGTTGCAATGTATGTCTAGTATAAATTGCTCTAGCTCCAGGAAAGTTTCTCGGCTTGTGCATGATTTCCTTATGTAGAAACCATTCAAAAAAATTACAAAAGAAAAAAGTCACGGGAATAATAATATATTCTATAAAAGATATATTAGTTAAATTCAAATGAAAATAGTTTAATAGCAAAAAACCTAATGTGTAAATAATAGCTACATGAAAAAATCCACTATACCAACCCTGAACTTGCTTTCTATACTTATCTCTAAAAAGTTTCTGCCTTTCAGACATATTAGTGTATTTTACTTCGATTGCCATTACATTATGCTATAATATTTTTGTAAAATTATAAAGAATATTATGGTTATTGTTGTATTTCAATTTTCTACCAAATCAAAAATGTCTGAAGAATATTTTAAAGAAGTAGAAAAGTTACAAAAAGAAATTGTAAAAATTAAAGGCTTTGTTAGCGCTGAAAGATATACTAGTAAAAAAAATAAAGACAGCTTTGTTTCAATATCTACTTGGAAAGATAAAAAATCTGTTGAGGAATGGCATAGGAACAAAAAACATCAAATATCACAAAATAAAGGAAAAGAAAAAATTTTTAATTCTTTTAGAATACGCGTAGCAGAAGTTTTCAAAGATTATGGGTCTAAATGAATTAGGAAACTGTTATACTGAGATGATTATCAAAGTTTATATTTTTACTATATTCTTTAATTAGTTTATCTTGCTTATTAATTAAAAATAGATCACCTTTTCCATTAGATAGATAAACATTTTCTTTAACTTCATCTATAGAAATACCACAAACATCAAAAACATGTTTCTTTTCTAAAAATGTTCCTCGGGATAGGTTCCATATTAATAGGGAATTTCCTTTTGGAAAAGATGCATATACTTTGTTTTTATTATTACTTACTTTTATACTTCCAGAATAATTATGTAGATTTTTTAATAAAAAACTTGGAATCTTAAGAGGATAAATCTTTGCATTACTTATTTTAAAAACTAAATCCAAATCCTCAAATTTATTTTTTACATAGCTTTGACATCCTAAATAAATATTATCACTCTTATCTAAGTCTATATGCCTTATGCTGTTGTGCTTAAATTTATTATTAAGATTAAATTTGGAAATTAATTTAGCTGAACTTTGATCTAAAATTACTAAATTTGAATCTATATCTGATAAATTTAATTTTATTCTAGGATAATCAGGATGAGTAAGCACACCTCCGTTAGCTACAACTATTTTATTATTGGAAGATACTTTGAGTTCATGAGGTCCTATCCCAAAACTTGGAATTTCTCCTAATCTTTTAAAATTTTTATTTGGGTCATAAATAGCTATTGCCCCTGATCTTTCATCATTATATTTATAATGGTTTTCTGTGACATATATCAGATTATCCTTTTCACTATAGGAAATATGCCCGTAAAAATGTCTTTCTGAAGGAGAAATTATTTTTTTTTTAACATACCCTTTTTCTAGATCAATTAATAAAATAAAGTTTTCCGGTCTTCTTGCTACCAAGCATACTTTATTATACTTAGGAAGAATTATGTAATCATGCGCTCTATTTTTTAATTCGACATCAAAAATAATTTTACCACTCCTATCAAAACATCCGAAGTAACTTTTATTAAACCTATTAAAAGCTGAAAAAATTTTAAGGCCTACATATTTGCTTTCATAAGATAATAATTGCTTATTTAAACTTAAAAAATTTATTGTTGCTAAAATCATAAACTGCCTCCTATTCATCAATCTCCATCCATTTTATTAAAACCTATTTGAATTGAAAGCTCTTCAGAAACATCATTCTGTAAAGTTGTATGCAGTATTTTAATTTTACTTCTAAGTAAATTTAAATCTTTTTGATTTTCTACATTATCAATATATAAATAAAGTGGTTCATCTATTGCCTTTAATCTATAAAATATTTTTGAAAATAAATTTTCCACCAATATAATATTTTTTGAGTTTTTTTCTTTAAGTTTTGGAAGAATAAGAAAATTATATAAATAGTAAATTTCCTCTAAATTATTTTTAATACTTTGCAATGAATAGGAGGACCTCCAATATTCTAATTTTTTATAATTTATATTTTTATTTTTAAAATCATATATTTTATAATTATGAATAAATTCTAGCTGAGATAATATAGAATTAAAATACTCTGGAAAAAAATTTTTTTTCTCAACATATTCAAAAATTTCTCTATCTGAAATCCAGATATTATAAGTGTAACCAAAAATAAAATTTAAATTTTTTATTATAGCCAACATGTAATTACATTTGAATTTGTAGTTACTTAATTCTTTATTATTTTCTATGTTATCAAATAAAATAATCTCTAATATTGGCAAACCTTGAACAGCAACGCTTTTTGACCCTAAACTTCCTGGATCCTCATATTCGTTTGATTTACTTTTTAATGCTCTACTAAACTGTCTACCTATTACTCCCCTTTTATCTGGCCAGAATTGTATTTTAGAATAATTGTTAAAGTCATTAACAGGACCAAATCTTACATGTTGTAACTTAGTCCATTTCCCTAAAATTTTTAAATAGATTTTTCTTAATTCATTAATCTCTATTTTCTTGCTACAATAAGATTCTGCATGACTAATAAAATTTTCGCTAATTCTGTACAAAGAGAGGTAGTTATCTATAATTCTTTTATTATAATTTAATACCAAATCCTCTTCATTGGTCATTGCTAAAGTAGAATTTATAAAAATAATTAAAGATATTAAAAAACTAAGAGTAAGCTTTCTTATCACAATGACTCTACAAACTTTACTAATTTATCTAATTCTTTTTTATGATTCTTAAGTAAGTAATTAATAGAATTTTTTGCTTCTCCATCATGCCATAATATAGCTTCTAGAATTGTATCTGCTCTACCGTCGTGTAAGAATGTGGCTCTTGGATTTACTTCCTTTGCCAATCCTATTCCCCACAAGGGTGGAGTTTTCCATTCTCTGTTTGTAATCTCCATTTGAAGATTTTTATCGGCAAGACCTTCTCCCATATCATGCAAAAGCAAATCCGTGTAAGGCCAAATTAGCTGAAATTTAAGAAAATCTAACTTTGCATTTTTTGAAGTAACATATTTTGGAGTATGACAAGAAGTACAATTTGCATTGTAGAAAATTTCTTTTCCTTTTAAGACGTCTTTGTCATTTACGTCGCGTCTCTTTGGAGGAGATAGACTGGATAAATAAAAAACTATTTTATCTAGTATTTCTTTACTAGTTTCAGTCTTACTGTTTTTGTTTATGCCAGTCGTAAACTTAAAACAATTTTTCTGTATTTTAGTACAATCTCCATAAGCATTTCTTCCTATCGGATTTGATATACCCATATCATGCATGAAAGCTACACCACTTTGCACTAATAGATTGGAAGTAGAAGCTCTAATACCAAATCTTCCAATTCTATTGTTACCATATTCATCTTTGACAATCCTAGCTATTCCTGATACTCCATCTTTGTTAAAATCATGTTCGTCACTTTTACTTAGTATATCACTATCTTCAATTGCTTCTAATAAACCAACACCATATACCTGTGGAGAAACTCTTAGTGAAATAGAGTTATTGAAATCAATTTTTCCATAATTAAAAGTTTCTATATTAAAATCAATAGTTTTATAATTTAAATTATAATCTTTACTAAGCTTTCTATTTATACTACTTCTTATAATTTTTCCTTCTACTTCTGAACTCATTCCTGGAATAGCAAAAAATTGAAATTGTTTACCGTAAGAAACATTAGGAAGAAGGTTTAACTTTTTGTATTTACCTACTTTCATTACCAATGAAAGTGGCTTTTCAGTGATGGGGAGATGCCCTCTTCCATCTTTAATATGACACGATTGACAAGCCCTTGCGTTATAAAGTGGTCCTAACCCATCAGAAGAAATTGTCGAAGACGGAGCTGCAATCCATAATTTACGAAAAAAAGCATTTCCAATGAGAAAATTTTGTCTATCTTCAAACTTTAAAGTAGTGAAATGATGAGAATATGCATTTTTACCTACTTTATCTACAGTTCCTGCACCTCCAGTTAATGCCTCAGATCTTTCAGCCTTATCAAATTTAGTAGCTAATTTTATTACACTATTTACTCTTTTTAATTCATCTTTATTAAGATCACTTCTGCTGAAAGCTATATCTATATATATAAATGTAACAAATAAAAAAAAAAAAAACTTCATACTTATTAATTAAAAACAGCTTCAGGATTGTCAAGTGAATCAGATCCTTCTACCTGTAAATTATTTATTTGCAATAAACTTGCTACCTTTTCTATATTCTTGCTTTGTTCAACTAACGCATTAACTGCATTTTGTATTAAAGCGTTCCCTTTTTTATTTCCTTCTCCTATCAACATATCATATGTTATTCCTTTTTCAGCAGAATTAACTATTTTTTGCATGTGAAAAATTGTATTTTTTAATGATTTTTTTAATTTTTTATCTAAATTCTTATCTTTTTTTGCAACCAAATCACTTAAGCTCTCTCCTTCAACAGTTTTATTTCTTAAGTTTGTGTAATTGCCTAAATATATATTCTCTATACCTATAACATTGTAAAAATGAGAATTATGTGTATTATCTGAAAAGCAATCATGCTCTTCCTCAGGATCATGAAGCATAAGCCCTAACTTCATTCTTTCGCCAGCTAGTTCACCATAAGATAAGCTTCCCATTCCAGTTAAAATTCTAGTTATTCCTTCTTTATTAGAATTATTAATTAAATCTTCTCTAGCTTCTCCATTGCTGCCCCATAAGTTTTTCATATCTTCTAAATCTTTAACTAATAATTCAGTAGCCGCTAAAAGATATTGTCTTCTTCTATCACAGTTTTTATTAGTACAATTATCTAGACTATAATCTGTATGAGGCCTTTCACCTTTTCCAGCATTAGTGCCGTTCAGGTCCTGCCCCCATAGTAAAAATTCAATAGCATGATAGCCAGTTGCTACATTTGCTTCATTACCACCTATCTCATGTATTTTATTTTCTAATAAGTCGGGATTTATAATATTAGCATCTATCAAATTCCCTTCCACTTTGAGTTTTTTATTAGCTATAAGATTAAAATTAGAAAAGTCATTTTCAGTAGGATAATAGTTAGTTGTATCAACGTAATCAATTAAACCCTCATCTAATGGCCAAGCATTTACCTTTCCTTCCCAATCATCAACCAAAGCATTTCCAAATCTAAAAACTTCAGTTTGTTGATAAATTGTTCTTGCTTTTAACCAACTCTTTTTTACTTTTTCTAAATTGGTTGATGTAGGGTTATCTAAAAAAACATTGATTTCATTTAATAAAGCTTGAGCTAAATTCAAGGAGTCATTGTATTTCTCCTCGGCTATATTAGCATAAGTAACTAATATATTGTTCTTACCTAAGCAATTAAAACTCACAGAAAATAATAATAATAATAAACTTAAAGATTTAAACATAAAAACTCCTTAATAATGAGAACTATTCTCAATTTAATATAATATTATTTTTTAAAACTTCAAATATATATTTATTAAAACTTTATAAACTTTAAATAATTATTAAACTTTCTTTTCTTTTTTAAAAAAAAAGCTTTACAAAACTATATAAACTTACATAATGAGAATCATTCTCAATGAGAATGATTATTATTATTAATATATAAGAGAGGATTATAATGATTAGATTTATATTATGTTTATTAACTTTACTAACTTTTTCATTTAATGTTTTTGCTGATGACCATGCTGTGAAAATGAAACCTACTATCAACTTAGCATTAGCTAAAGTAATGGCAGATGCTTGTGAAGCTGATCAAAGAAAAAGTGGTTACGCACCTATCAACATAGCAATAGTAGATGATGGTGGTGATCTAGTACTATTTAGAAGGCAAAATAATGCTTTTCTTCTTAGTATAGATATAGCTACTAAAAAAGCTATCTCTTCAGCAGGAATTCCATTTCCTACACGAATGATAGAAGAATTAGTGTATGGAAAAGATGGTAAATCTGGAATTATTCCTGGTTTGGCTCACTCTAAGGACATCGTAGCTTTTGCTGGCGGATTGCCCATAAAAACAAAAGACGGAGCACTTATTGGAGCAATAGGAGTAAGTGGTGCAACTGCAGATCAAGATGAACAGTGCGCAACAGCAGCAATAAAAGCAATAGAAGGAGTGCTATAATTAATATGGGGTATTTTGTTATTATAGTTTTTACAACTTTTTTAGGTGCTCCTCCGGAGTTTTTACCTATAGCGTTCAAAAATAATAAAGATTGTGTTAACTACCTTACTAAAGTGGTCATAAAAGACTTCAATACTATGAAAATAGAGAAAAGTAATAAATCAAAATATTTAACTAATCAGTTTAATAATAAATTTATTGTATGTAAGAAACTTGAATACCCCATAATTAAAACAAATTTTTAAATTCTTTACAAATAACATTCTGTAACAAATATTAGTTTATAATAGAGTGAAAATTTTTTTGATTTTTTTTATATCTATTTATGGAGTTCCTCCATCTATAATGCCTGAATTTGAAAGTTTAGAAAAAAAAAATTATATATATTTTAATACCCTGCAACAATGCGAAAACTATCTAACTATAGTAGCAATAAAAAAATATAAGAATATGAAAATAAGCTCTCATGGAAGTGGAAAGTTTTTAAGAAATCCCAAGGCAAGTCAATTTGTAATTTGTAAAGAATTCTCAAAAAACAAATTGCTTAAGTGGGAATAATAAACAAAATTTATCAAGCTATTTATCAGTATTGGCGCAAAAGATTTATAATAGTGTTAAAAAACGAATATAGATCCCTTGCACCATTTAAATTTAATATTTACCCTTACAACATTAAAATTTAATATTTAAAAGAAACAATAATCAAAATTTAATTAAAGATTTATTAGCTAAAATTTTAGCTCTATTTCCTAAAGCATTATTTCTTCTTTGCTTAATAACGCTTTTATTCTGCATAAGAGCGGCAGCATTTTTTTCTGATTTATTGTATAAATCTGTCATTCTTTTTCTATTATTTTTAACATTCTTTTCAAGTTGCTTCATAGAACTACTATTACTTTTAATTATTTTAGCATTACTTGCAGGTTTTGCTTTTTGAGGTTTTAACGCACCATTTATTAAGCTTTTATTTTCTGCAATTTGTGCTGCATTAAAGTCTACAATTGACTGATTAGCATCCATAATTTTCTTATTTATTTCAACTAGCTTGCTGTTTACGTTAGCCATTTCCTCACTGACTTTAAGTAAAGCAGTATTTAAATCTGACCTATGCTTTAAAAAATCTAATGATGCCTTATTTTTTTGTGCGTTTATAAAGTTTTCTTCAACATCATTTTTAGCACTATAATTTTCTAATATAGTTTTTCTATTTTCAAATATTTCATCAGTATTACTATTGGCTAATTGTCTATTCCCCATAAAAGCTGCTGAGTAATTACTTAAAATCATCAATCTATTTTCTTCTATCATCGATCTTGAAATATAAGCATTAGCTTTGTTGGTCATTACCTCTGCCTCAATTTTAAATATTCTTTTTCTATTAGCTTTAATTGCTTTAGCATTCATTTTTGTTGCTTTCATTTTTACCTCCCTAAAATAAAAAATTCAATACAATATTAATTATTATACATTTTATTTTCTTTTTCTCAATAAGACAACTACAAGGAGATAGAAATAGAATTATAGTTGAGTGTAATTAACAGCCAAAATCTAAACCTCTAAATTTTTATACAACTTAGTTTTTTGTTGATTCTGGCAATAAGTCGAAAGAAATAATAATTCTATCTATGCCTGTTGTGAAAGGAATAGTCTTGTGATGGAGGGATGAAGGAAAAAAAACTATATCTCCTACCTGTGGTTGAAATGTTATACTAGGAGAATTAATGTCTTGGTAACGTTTACCATTTAAACTGAACTCAATAGCACCTTCATCTTTTCCTAAAGATGGTACAACCTTTAAATAAATTACTCCACTTAACCATCCACCAGGATGAATATGTGTGCTCTGATGTCCTTCCTTCTTTAAAATTACATTCCACCCAAAAAGGTTTTTTATAGAAGGAAATTTTCTAATATAAGAACATGGTTCATTCTTAAATTTTAGGTAATATGCCTCAAGTTCAGAAATAATAATAGACTTAAGTTGAACTATTTTTCTAGTTGTACTTTTAAATAAATTCAATCCTTCAAGTGATTGGAAGCCACTGACAGTCGATTTACCAAAAGGCTCCCAAATAGTTTCTATCTCATTCAGCTCTTCAATTATCTCTGCTACGTATTCAACTGAGTCATTTACATGAGATGACAGATTAGCAACATGTACAAAGTCTAAAGGATTAGGGCAAAAATTATATGCAGTTGGCCTTTTCTCTTTTTCAGAAATAAATGCAGCAAAAGCTGCAACACTAATGTCCTCTCCATCAACTTTAGATTGAATTTCAATTCTTTTAAAAATTTCACCTATACGCCCCAATTCATATAGCGATATTAAAGAAAGAGCTTTAGATTCTTTTAAAGAACATGCATCAGCATCCCTTAAAGCATTCTCGTACTTTGCTATATCAAAAAATAAATTACTTCTATTATACAATGCTTCAGCATAGTCAGGCTTTAAAGCTATCGCCTGATTATAGCTTGCTTCAGCCTCTTCTAATCTACCCTTTTTTTTGAGTGTTACACCCAAGTTACTATGGGCTTCGAAATGGTCAGGCTTTAAAGTTATTGCTTCTTTAAAACTTGCTTCAGCTTCTTCTAATCTTCCTAATATTTGGAGTGTGACGCCTAAGTTGCTGTGAGCTTCAGCATAGTCAGGTTTCAAAGCTATCGCTTGCTTAAAACTTGCTTCTGCTTCTTCTAACCTTCCTGTTTCTTTTAACAGATTACCTAAATTATTAAAAGCTTGTATATAATTTGGTTGAAATTTTAAAGCGGCTTTATAACTTTCTTCAGCTTCTTCAAATTTTCCTAATGCCTTTAAGGTAATCCCTAAATTAAAATATGCTTGAGAAAAATTGGGTTTTAGTGATATTGCTTTTTTAAGATTAACTTCTGCCTCTTTAAATTTCCCTAACTTTTGGAGTATGAGACCTAAATTATTTAATACTTCATCATCCTCAGGATTTAATTTAAGAGCCTCCTTATTCGCTTTTAATGCTTCTTGACTCTTATTTTTTTTTATTAAAACAGCTGCTAATAACTTCCAACTAAGTTGATGTTTTGGAAACTCTTTTGTGATAGATAATGCTTTGCTTTCTGCTTTATCATACTTTGATAGCTTATAATGATTTATTAAATCTAATATTACTAGTGATGATGGATTAGTATTATCTATGTTATGATTTGAAATTTTCATTTTTTCTAACCATAGTGATACTACCTTGCCTGCTTTTATGAGGTTCTATAATATCAAAAATATACGGATTTCCTGTCATGTTTTTAAGAATAATATCATGTAGTTCGTTTGGTCTTCCACTACTATAAGTGAAGTGAAAAAAAATATAGTTCGAACAGATATCCCAGTATTCCTTCATGAATTTTTTATATTCAGCGGCACCTCCACAGTCAAACCATACAAAATCAAAAGCTTCATATTTTTTACGTAGTATGTTTGCCTTATCTTCAAAACTCCCTTCCAAAAAATCTGTATATTTTGAGGAAATGATTGCATTCATGCCTGGCTTATTACTTAATTCACCAAGAGACATATTATCTATGACAACTAGTTTTGGTTCATATATATAATTCTTGAAGTAAGACGGATCCAAGTTTCCATCATCGTATACTCTCTCATTATTTATAAGCGCTTCGAGTAAAAATGGTGTAGTGTAGCCCGCTCCAATTTCTAATATATTTCTGGGACGAAGCATTTGTGCCATAGATCGCAAGAACCCACCAACATTTTCAGTACCCATTCCAGCTCTATAAAGCATGGGGTGCTCTATAGGACTAGGTGTTGTGTGTGGTAAATTTTCAGATAACTTTATTGATTTATTTGCTTTAATATTTGATGTGCCTAAAAATTTTTCATATCTATCACTCTCTGTTGCTTCTTCATTTCTACCTAACTCTCTCAAAGTTATAGCTAATTTTCTATAAGCTTCAGTAAACCCGTTAGTAAGTTCTATCGCTTTCCTATAGCTTGCTTCAGCTTCTTCTAATCTACCAAAATCTTTATTCGTGTTGCCCAAATTGAAATAAGCTTCAGCATAATCAGGTTTCAAAGCTATCGCTTGCTTAAAGCTTGCTTCGGCTTCTTCTAATCTTCCTGTTTCTTTTAATAGATTACCTAAATTATAATAAGCTTGAGCATAATTTGGTTGAAATTTTAAAGCAGCTTTATAACTTTTTTCAGCTTCCTCTAACTTGCCTAATGCCTTTAAGGTAATACCTAAATTAAAATATGCTTGATAAAAATTAGGTTTTAGTGATATTGCTTTCTTTAGATTAATTTCAGCTTCTCTAAATTCTCCTAACTTTTGCAGTGTGAGACCTAAATTATTTAATACTTCATCGTCCTTCGGATTTAATTTAAGAGCCTCTTTATTAGCTTTTAATGCTGCTTGATTATTATTTTTTTTTAAAGAAACAGCTGCTAAAACCTTCCAGCTAAGTTGATGTTTTGGAAACTCTTTTGTAATAGATAATGCTTTACTTTCAGCTACGTCATACTTTGCTAACTCATAGTCTTTTACGAGATCTAATATTAGACTTGCTAACGGATTAGTATTATCCATGCTGTTATTTGAAATTGAATTTTTTGGCATAAAAGCAAAAATTTTAGAATTAACTTTATATCTTATGCTCTGCAAAATAAATGCCACTTATTTGCAATAAACACTAAAATATTAATCAGAATTACTACATATATATTGCTATTATAACTAAAATAGCTCTTATTGCTGTAATTAAAATATATTTTATTAAGAAAAAACTCTGTATAAATATCTCTAAAGTTTATAATTTCTAATTACTTTTTAATATTTCACTTTGTTCTTTGGTAATTTTACATTTCTGTAGACCAAATATAGTATCTTTAAAATATCTAACACTTTGTTTACATTTAGTGCCAATTAATGCTTTAAATTTATCAGATGCTCCTATAATTTCCATAGTAGCCACTCCAGCATCAAAGTCACTTTCTTTTCTAAATGCTTTTATATATAAAACTTCATTATTCGAATATATAGTTTTAGCTGTTCCTTCGAGTTTTATAAGCTTATTATCTTTAATATCAGATATTATTATACCTTCCAATTTACCATAATTGCCATACTCATCTGTAAAAGTTCCAATTAATTCATAGCTTCTAAATTTTTCCTTTTTAGAAATATCAAATTCTTTTAAAATATTTATATTAGCCTGAAATTCAAGGATATAATCTAAAGAAAAAAGATGATTTGTTAAAAAGAACAATAATATTGAGAATATAAATTTCATATTAAGTTTTTAAAATATAACTAGATCATTATTACATAAATTTAGTAATAATAAATGCAAAAAAGAAGTCTGTTAAATACACTATTAATGAAAATAAATATATTAGTATACTTAATTTTCTTAATCGATTACAGGCCTTAGCTTTTAATGCTAAGCCCATTAGTTGTTACTTCATCATGACTATGTCCACCTTCTTTATGACAGTTAGTAGCATGAAAAGTAAATGTAAATAACAAAGAACTTAATAAATTTAGTAAAAATTTTTTAGTTAATTAATGCCCAGGCTTTTTATAAACGGACATTACCTGTTTGTACATTTCAGAGACTTTGGTTATATCTGAGCTTTCATATAGAGGTATTACTTTATAATCTTCTAGTGTATTTGCCATCATTGCAGTTACAATTCCTGCGCTTAAATTAGCATACTCTGGTACTTCTGTAATTGCCATAACATGGTAATGTTGGCCCACCATACCATAAAAGCTAATTAGTTTTCCTCCTAATGCTTCACTTAAATTTCTCATCGCATCTGCTCTATCTACACCTTCTTCAATCATTCCTTTTATAGCTTCTTTTGTATATTTTATTTTAATGCAATAAATAGCCATTTATCCTCCTAAACTATAATTTTAAATCAAAAAATAACTGGTACTTTATCAAAAAGTACCAGTTTTAATGAAAATTGCTAGTTTTTATTATTTAAAGACTAACTGTAACAGCTTTAGTTTCGAGATAATTATCCATACACTCAAAACCCATTTCTCTTCCATTTCCGGATTGCTTATATCCACCAAAAGGAAGTGCTGAATCAAAAACGTTATGACAATTTATCCAAACCGTTCCAGACTTAATTTTTGCAGCCATTTTATGAGCCGTACTAATGTCTTTAGACCATACGCTTGCTGCCAGTCCAAATTCAGTATTATTAGCCTCAGATGCTATGCTATTTAAATCATCATCAGTAATTTTTTGAGTTGTTAAAACAGGTCCAAATATTTCTTCTTNAACAAATTTCATNTCTGCATTAGTTTTTGAAAAAACAGTNGGNTGTACAAAATGACCNCCNTTNGAATTNTCATGNGTTCCNCCAACTANNCACTCTGCTCCGTCNTNTTTNCCTGANTCCATATATCCAACAACTTTTTCATATTGNTCANTTGATACTAANGGNCCCATTTGNGAACCATCTTTATCNTTCATNCCNGGNCCAACTTTAATNNTTTTTGCTATTTCAGCTACACCTTCAGTTACTTTNTCATANACNTTTTCNTGAGCAAATAANCTTGANCCNGCACAACATGTTTGACCGTGATTGAAGAATATNCCNCTNGCTACNCCTTGAATAGCNGNN
This sequence comes from Candidatus Pelagibacterales bacterium, assembly GCA_002715505.1. GTDB lineage: Bacteria > Pseudomonadota > Alphaproteobacteria > TMED109 > TMED109 > JAYYAX01. The sequence goes on along the minus strand of PAZF01000009.1, from coordinate 74,927 downwards.
TCAATATCAGCATCAGGAAAAACTATNGCAGGAGATTTTCCNCCNANCTCTAAAGTTACNTTCTTTAAATTTCCAGCAGAAGCCTTTGTGATAAGTTTTCCAACTTCAGTTGAACCAGTAAATGCAACTTTATCAATATCTGGGTGTGAAGCAATTGGAGCTCCAGCCTCTTCGCCTAAACCAGTAATTACATTCAATACACCTTCCGGCAAAAGACCAGAATCGTTAATTATCTCAGTTAGCCTTAGTGCAGACAAAGGTGTTTGTTCAGCTGGCTTTAACACTACTGTACATCCTGCAGCTAGTGCTGGTGCAATCTTCCAAGATGCCATTAATAATGGAAAATTCCATGGTATTATTTGTCCAACAACACCAATAGGTTCTCTCAGTGTATATGAATGAAACTGTGCACCTGGAGTAAGCATATTGTTTACTAGAAATGAACCAGGTATTGTCTGACCTTCTAGTTTTGTTGCCATTCCTGCCATATAGCGAAACAAATCTACTGCTAAAGGAACATCTGCTACACCTGCAACAACTACAGATTTACCATTATCTAGAGCTTCTAGTTGAGCTAATTCTTCAGCATGCTCTTCAATAATATCTGATAATTTCCATAAGATTTTTCCTTTTTCATTAGGTGCCATTTTTGACCAACTACCAGTTTCAAAAGCTTTTCTAGCTGCCTTAACAGCTAAATCTACATCATTCTCATCTCCTGCAGCACAGGTAGCTATTCTTTTTCCGGTTGCTGGATCTTCCACATCAAAGGTTTTTCCTGATTTGGAGTCTACCCAATCTCCATTTATAAAAAGTCGTTTAGCTTGATTGGTTACTATAAAGTTTTCTACATTTTTATTTAAGTCATAATCTAAATTAAGAGCTTCCATAAATATCTCCCTAAAAATAAAGTTAAAAAGTATTTAAAGATAATGCAAATAAGAACTATTTGCAATAAGAATCATTCTCAACTAAATTTACTTTTCTAATAATTAGAATCCTATATTTATTATTTTTTATGAATCAAGTCTTGAGTTATTATTAAAATTAATTACTTTTCTCTAAGTCTTTGACTGCTTGCTCCCAATTTTTTCCATCAAAAAGTAATATTTTTTTTATTTTAGGAGGTTTAATTATACTGTAATAATTAATACTTACACTATTTGGATGAGAGGCTGGTTTATAAAAACTTTTTATTCCACAATTCATACAAAAAAGGTGGTCTGCTACCTTTGTTTTAAATTTGTATGATATTAATTTATTAGCATTACACTTTAAATTAAATTTTTCATTTTCAACAATCAAGTGAAGATATCTGTAAGGAAGACATATAGAACAATTGCATTCTAGTAAAACTACGCTTTCATCGCAAAAAAAATCAAATCTTATAGTATTACAATGACATTGTCCTTTATATTTTCTATTCATTTTTTTAATAAGTTAATACTCTATTAACACAATTAATTATACTAAATTTAATATATACTTAATTTATTTTTATTACTATTACTAAAGAAAGGTTATCTGATGTCAACTATATTACCACCTCAAAACCCCGAAGATAATAAACGTATAAAAGCTATATTTGAAGATATTCGCGCCACGCGTGGTAGCAATTTTATAAATAATTTATGGCGCTATCTTGCTTTTGATATTAACCTACTTGAAACTACTTGGCGTGACGTTAAAACTATAATGGCAAGACCTAGTAATCTTGATCCAATGACTAAAGAACTTATCTATACTGCTGTTTCTATCGCTAATAGCTGTGAGTACTGTATACATTCACATACAGCTGCTGCTCGTTCTAAAGGAATGAATGATGCTCAATATGCTGAGTTTCTAGCAATTGTATCACTTGCAGGCAGGACAAATCATCTTTTAAATGGAATAAAAGTTCCAATAGATCCAGAGTTTAAACATGAAAATAAAGCTTAATTTTTATTNAAAAAACACACAGAGTTTTACAATTCATAGTCTATTGCCTCAAAGAGAGATTAATACAAAAAAATCTAAATATTTCAAATTTTACAAAATTTGCTGGCGTCCCCAACGGGAATCGAACCCGTGTTTCCGCCGTGAAAGGGCGGCGTCCTAGACCGCTAGACGATGGGGACTAAAATTAATTTATATAGAACTTATATAAAAAGTAAATATAATTTTATTTAAGATATGAAAACAATTGGCATAACATTAGGAGACCCTTGTGGAATAGGATCTGAAATTTCTGCTAAAGCTTTAGATTTCTTTTGCAGGAAAAACCTTCCCTACAAATTTATTGTAATTGGAAATAAAAAATCTTTTGAAAAAGCATGTTCTATTTCGAGAATTAAATCTAATTTCAACTTAATTGAGGAATTTATTAATATTGAAGAAGAAATAAAGTTCGAAAATAAACCCTCACTAGCAGGAGGAGAAGTAGCTTATCAAGCAATATGTAAAAGCGCCGATCTATTTAAACAAAAATCTATTTCTGCAATAGTTACAGCGCCTATTTCAAAAAAATCATTAAATATGGCTGGTTATAATTTTGATGGACATACAGGACTGTTTGCCCATTTATTTAACGTTGAAACACCATACTTAATGTTAGCAAACAGAAAATTTTCTACTCTTCATGTTACATGTCATATGTCATTACTAAATGCTTTAAAAGCAATAAATGAAGATAGAGTTTTTGATGCAATTCAAATCGGATACAACCATTTAGTTAAGTTAGGTAAAAAATCTCCAAAATTAGCAATATGTGGGATAAATCCTCATGCAGGAGAAAATGGTATTTTAGGAAAAGAAGAGATAAAAGTACTAAAACCAGCAATATCAAGAGCTAAAGCAGTAAATATTGATATTGTAGGACCTATATCCTCAGATATAATTTTTAGAAATGCAATGGAAAAAAAATATGATCTTGTGATTGCAAATTATCATGATCAAGGACATATACCAGTAAAGCTAATTTATTTTGACCAATCTGTAAATGTTACTCTAGGTGTCCCTTTTATTAGGACCTCAGTAGACCACGGCACCGCATTTGACATATCCTATAAAAATAAAGCAAGAGCAAGAAATATGGTAGCTGCAATTGTTTATGCTCTCAAAATGGTATAATACCCTTTTTAACTCTTTACATTATGCATATAGTTAACTATAAATAAGCTATTATTATAAATAGTTGGAGTTATCTATGTTTAAAAAATTATTAATTTTGCCATTTATTGCAGTTGTATTAATTTTAGCAGGCTGTGAAGCACAAAAAAGTTCTAGTGTGGAAGCTGCCATTGCTGAAGCTAAAGCAGCAGCAGATAGTGCAGCAGGTAAAGCTGATGCAGCAGCAGGTAAAGCTGATGCAGCTTCAAAAACCGCTCAAAGAGCAGAGGCAATGACAGAACAAAATAGATCAGCATTAAGAGCTCTTAATGACAAAATAGATCGTATGTTCAAAACTATTTCTAGAAAATAGTTAGTTTTCATTATTAGTTAAAACAGCTTCTGGAAATCCAGAAGCTTTTTTAACTATATTAACAACTTTTTTCCAATCAATCTTTATTACATGATGATTTGCTGTTTTTTGCAAACTTTCTGTTGCTTGAGGTAGTAGTCTTAAATTATTCTCTATCAACTGTTTATCTTCCAGCCCATATGGATGCATCGAATGAACTTCTAAATACAAGGTATTACCATCCCAACCTGACTTTACTGGCTGATCAATTATATTTACATTTTCTCCCTGTTTTACAATTTCATAAAGTTCTTCTACACTTTCTGGGTATAATCTAATGCAACCGTGACTTACTTTCATTCCTACACCCCAAGGTTTGTTAGTTCCATGCAAAAGATATCCAGACATAGATAAATAAATAGCTCTTGTTCCTAAAGGATTCTTAGGCCCAGGTTTTACAACTTTAGGCCAATGAGGCTCTTCTTCTAAAATTGACTTAGGAACAGTCCAATAAGGATATTTTTTCTTTCCTGTCACAACAGCATTCCCTACAGGAGTTTCCCAGTCCCCTCTTCCGATTCCTATTGGATAAGTATATATATTTTTATCTTTAGAAAAATAATAAAGCCTTAAATCACCTTTATTTACAACAATTCCTTCTCTTTTTACATTTGGCAATAAATGCTTATTTGGTAAAAGTATGTGTTTTTCTGCTTCAACTAACCATGGGTCATCTAAACCTTCATTTGCAGACATAATTTCTGGAAAAGCTAAATTATTTGATCTAGCAATATCAATTAAGGTTTCATCCCCTTTAGTTTTATAAAATTTATTATGCCCGATAACATCTATTAATTCATTTGAATATAGATTATATTTTAATATAAATAATAAAACGCAAAGTAAAGTTTTCATATGGATTTAAATAATTATATAAGAGATATACCAGACTTTCCTAAAAAAGGAATACTTTATAAAGATATCACTACTCTATTAAAAGATAAAACCGCGTTCTCGGAAACTCTTAACCAACTCCACATTAGACATAAGAATAATAATATTAGTAAAGTAGTGGGAATTGAAGCCAGAGGCTTTATTTTTGGTTCTAGTTTAGCTACTAAGTTAGGTTGCGGGTTTGTCCCTATTAGAAAGCCTAACAAACTTCCATATAAAACTTATAATCAATCATATAGTCTTGAGTATGGTACAGATATCATGGAGATTCACATTGATGCTATTGATAAAAATGATAATATAATTTTAGTCGATGATGTATTAGCAACCGGAGGTACCGCCTTTGCCGCAATAGAATTATTAGAAAGGTTTAATTGCAACTTATTAGAATGTCTTTTTATTTTAGAAATATCTGAATTAAAAGGGGCTAAAAAAATATTAAATAAAAATAAAAAATACTTTTCCCTTATAAAATCCTGATTATTCTGATTTTTTCTCTATAAAGTTTTTAACGCTTTTATTAAATTGCTCTGTACTAAATTCATCAAACTTATATAACCAATTTTCCCCGAACTTCATATTAATTTCTTCTTCTTCTACCTCTTTGAATTTTTTCATGCTAGGAATCCCTATTATTTTTTTTCTATCATCTAAGTTTAATTCTTTCCTAGTTTTTATATCACTCTTTACCCTAACTCTTACATATATATCATTTTTAATTTTTATTAATTGAAAGTTTAGAAGTAGCCCGTCAAATGTAGAAGCTTTAATATTTTTAAGGACTTTTAGCGACCTATTACTTGGGTCTGTGACATAAGGAATTGCATCTAATATTTCAAGACCCTCAAATACCGCGGCTAATGAATTAACAGAGTAATTATTAATAAGCTTATATCCTTTAGGCATATCATAAAATTTATATTCATTATCACCATAAGAATCTCTATAAATTTTTAAAAAGCTCTTAGAAATCATATCCTTTATAGAAACTTCTTTAATTCTCAATCTGTCTATTTTAAATAAATCAGTATCAATCCAAGAAAATTCTTTTTTAGGAATATTTAAATCATTTTTTAATAAATATACTAATTTTTGATTAGAGTTTCTAAAATAGTTAACATTATAGTCTGTTTTCCTACTAGAACTTTTTCCTAATATAAAGTCATATAAAATATTATTATTTATAGAAAAAATCTTAATTCTATTTGCTTCATATTCATTATGAAGCGGGTAGCTAACGCCTAATTTATAATAGTTTTTTAAATCAGTTTCTTTTGTGTCTAAAAAATTACTATCGTAGAGATTCAAAAAAAAACTATTTATTTTTTTTTTATCTACAGGATAATTATAGTAGTTTTTTAGATACCACTCATTATTTTTTTTTATAAGAGAATATTTTTCAAGTTTATTTTCAAAACTAATTTCATTTATTTTATTGTAATCTTTAATTATATTCGGGAACGATTTTTTAATATTTCCTTTGGTGTTATATTTTTTTGAAAAAGTTATAAAAACTGCTGAAGCTAAAACAAGCATTATAACAAATATTTTTAATATGGATCTTTTGTTCATTTGCTTATCCAGCTTAAAGTTTAGAGTAATAACTCTTTTGTCTTCTTAAAGTAAAATATTTAAAAATATAAAAAACTAGAAGAACTAAAAAGGGCATCAACCAGATATTAATTAACTTTAAATTTGCCTCTAATTTTTTAATATTTTCTCCCAGCTCTCTTTGAACTTCTCTCAAATCTTTACGAATATTAAAAATTTCTTTATTGAAATCGTTAATAGTTTGAGTTTGCTCTATGGATATATTTTCTTCATTAAAATTATCATTTTTTAAATCTTTTAGTTTGGCTTCTGTTTCTTCAAGCTGCAGCTTTAGTGAGTCTTCTTTTTCTTTTAATAAAAGCTCAGCATTTTTTTGTAAATCTTCTACTGCTAAAAAAGGTCTGTTAGAAACACCCCTTCCTCTAAGTCCAATTAGATTCTCTCCGCCACTCATAGACTCTATAGCATTCATTACAAGTCTACCATTATCTGCGGTAGGTATAATATTACTTCTGCCAAACATGTCTTGTCTAGTTAACCATGTAATATCCGAAAGTAAATCAGTATCAGAGAAAACAATGATATTAGAGGTATTACTTTTTTTAATGTGTTTCTTAGTATCAATCTTAAGTTCTACTAATTCCTCCTGCGAAAAAGCTGACTTGAATGATCCCTTTACTCTTGCAGATAAAACAAAACTTTTATTTTCGGATACAAATTCTTTTAAAAGTGCTTCTGGATCAGCTCTAAACTGCATTTTAAACCTTTCAACTAACATAGAATTTAAGGAAGTGGAAACTAACGGAGTGAACTCTATATCATTGCTTTTATTAAGATTTTTAATTGAACCTGCTGATTTGAAGAATACATAATCTAAATTTTCTGTAATAATATCTTCATGGGATAATAAATCTCCCTGCAGGGCAAGCCATAAAATGTAAGTAAGTATTTTTTCGTTATTAGCATCCCCTAAACTTACTTTTCTTCCATTTATTATATCGCCAACTACCATGCCTGGTTGAACTTCCAAACCCCACTCTTTAAATAATCTATTTAAGTCTGATTTAGGAATATTAGTGGCTTCGTTATTTAAAGGTTGATTTGTTATTTCATATTCTGAAAAAGGATCTATGAAAAAAGTTGCTCCTTTACCAGACAATACAAATTGATCTATTTGATAAAGAAGGTTATCTGATAAATTTTTCGGATGAATTACAAGAAGTTGGTCAATATTATCAGGTATTTTTTCCAAATTTTCTGTAACATTAAAAATTTCATAAAATTCTGATATATTTTCATAAAGATAAAAAGGATTTTGATAGCCTGGTCCTTCAGGATTATTTGATAAACCCCCTGCAAATGGAAGGCTTGAAATTAATCCAATAACAGTCTTTTCAGTATTAGCAAGATTAAAAATTGATTTAGTGAGATCATATTCCAAAAATCTTTCTCTAGCTATCTCGAAGAAGGGTATTACTACCATGTCATCGACTGAATTTGTTAATACTGCACCAAAGTAAAACCTTTCTCCTTCTTGATTAAGTTGCAAGCCTTGTATTCCATAAGAAGTTGCTAAATCTTCAAGCTCCGTAAATGGCATAGGATCAAAAATTTCAAGCTTAATATTTTTTGAAAGTTTGGTGTAAGAACTCATTAGTTCTCTTACTCTCCGTTCAAAGTCTCTAATTTGAGGTATATCTTTACTTAAAGAATCTGAAAAAAAAAATTGTATTTTTATCTGTTCATTTAAATTCTTGAGAATATTTTTTGTATTGCTAGAAAGTGTAAAAAGATTATCTTCAGTTAAATCTATTTTTTTATTAACAATAATTCTAGAGGCAATAATATTTATAGAAATAAATATTATTAAACTTACAAAAAAGTTTAATATTACTGAATTATTAAATAATTCTTTTTTAATCCTCATTAATCCCTCACATTAGTAATTATTAAAATATTTGTGTATAGAAACAAACAAATAAGAGTAATGAAATAAATTAAGCTTCTCAAATCAATCAAACCTCTTGTAATATCAGAATAATTAGTTAGAAAACTAAATGAGGCAATAGTATCCGTTAAAATTTGACCTGACCAGGTGGAAAAAAAGTCTAATACTATAGGAAGGCCGCTTACAGTAAATAAAAAACTGATGGTTGCAGCTACGACAAAAGCAATAACTTGGTTATTCGTTAATGCTGAAATACAACTACCTATAGAAAGATACGCACCTGCCATTAATATGCTACCTATATAACTAGCTAATATTACTCCATTATCTGGTTCTCCTAAGTAATTAACTGTAATCCAAAGAGGAAAAGATAATAATAAAGCAATAGAAGAGAATACCCAGGAAGCAAAAAACTTACCTATTACTATAGATGATGAACTTATAGGTAATGTTGTTATAAGCTCAATAGTTCCAGTTTTCTTTTCTTCTGCCCATAATCTCATTGTTACAGATGGTATCAAAAAAAGATATAACCAAGGGTGCCATTCAAAAAAGCTAGACAAGTTGGCTTGACCCAATTCAAAAAAATTTCCTAAATAGAAAGTAAATAAACTAGATAATAATAAGAAAATTGCAATAAAAACGTATGCTATAGGTGTAGAAAAATAACTTAAAATTTCTCTTTGAAATATGAGATAAGAAGAATAAAAAAAGTTACTCATCACTTGTAAGCCTTCTAAATACTTCTTCTAAACTTCCTTTTCCAATTGAATAATGTTTTAAGGTAAATTTATTTTTTTTAATAAACTCATCTAAATTGCTTTTTACGGATTTTGAATTGTTTGTTTTTATAACACACTGATTGTTTCTAACACTTACATCTTTTGATATTTTTTTATTGAGAATCTCGTTTTTTAAATCAAAGGAATTTTTTTCTTCTATAGCAATATAAATGCTTTTATAGGAAGTTGATTTTTTTAATATTTCATTTGGCTTATCGTCTAGCAAAAGTCTTCCGTCGGAAATTATCATTGCCCTATTGCAAATAGCATTAACTTCCTCAAGAATATGCGTAGATATAATTATGGCCTTCTCTTTACCTAACTTTCTAATTAAACTTCTAACCTCATTTTTTTGATTTGGATCAAGTCCATCTGTAGGCTCATCTAATATTAAAATTTCTGGGTTGTGTATTATTGCTTGCGCCAAACCAACTCTTCTCTTAAATCCCTTAGATAAAGTATCAATTTTTTTAAATAATATTTTTTTAAGATTTAGTAAGTTTATTACGTTTTCTAGAGTTTTTTCTAGATTTTCTTTTCTAATTTTTCTAATTTTAGCTGTAAATTTTAAAAAATCTATTGCTGTCATCTCTTCATATAAAGGAGCTCCTTCGGGGACATACCCTATAAAACTTTTGCAGATTTCTGGATTATCTTTCATATTACGATTATTAATTATAACATCTCCACTCGAGGGCTTTAGAAAGCCTGTTAACATTCTCATTGTTGTGGTTTTCCCGGCGCCATTTGGACCTAAAAATCCTAAAATATCGCCTTTATTTAAGTCAAAAGTAATATTATTAACAGCTGAAAAGCTTCCAAAACTTTTACATAGACTTTTTATTTTTATCATTTGTTGCATATATAATGGAAATAATTATTATGATTATTTTGTCAAGATATTCAAAAAAATATTTTTTTTATAATAATAAGTTATAATTAAATAATATGCTTTTAAATAGTAAAATTGTCAATAAAGGTTGGAAAATGCATCCATTTAGTTTGCTCTCAGTATCAGGTAGTATGGTAACTGATAAGGATTTACTTAAGAAAAATGGGTTAGTTATAGCCTTTATATGTAATCATTGTCCTTATGTAAAAGATATTATTGGTAGAATGGTGAATGACTTCAATGAATTAGAAGAGCTTGGTGTGGGGACTGTTGCGATAATGCCTAATGATGCAGATAATTATCCGGAAGACTCATATGAAAATATGATTAAATTTTCTGAAAAATTTAACTTTAGCTTTCATTACCTTTATGACCAAAATCAAGAGATTGCAAAAAAATACAATGCCGTATGCACTCCAGATTTCTATTGTTTTGATAAAAATAAAAAACTATTTTATAGAGGAAGATTAGATAATTTAAGATACCAATCTAAAAATGAAATATCACGTAAAAAAGAGTTAGTAAATTCTTTTAAAAAAAAAAATTAAAGGAAATATATTAGAAGAAGTGCAGTATTCAAGCATGGGATGTTCTATAAAATGGAAAAAAAATATTTAATCTCTATAAAAGATTCTAATATTAAATTTAATGCTAAAAATAATAATTATAGTATTTTAGACTCTGCTATTGCATCAAATATTATATTACCTCATGGATGCAAATCAGGAGCATGCGGATCATGTGCGTCAAAATTAACAAAGGGTACAATATCAAATAAAAATAGTGAATTAATTTCTAAAAATAACTCTATTTTATTATGTCAATCTTTTCCAAACTCTAAAGAAGTTATAATAGAATATACTTCAGATGAATTAAAAATTCTGAAGGAAAAGAATAGAAATAACTTCAAAATAATTCCAAAAGAATTACTTTTACAAGTTGTGGAAAATAAATCAGTAACACCGATGGTTAAAAAATTAAGTCTCTTTGTTCCTCCCAAGCTTAACTTTAAATTCTATCCAGGGTCACATATGGATTTAACTTATGAGAATAATAAATTATGTAGAAAATATTCGATAATAAACTCACCTAATAATTCCCTAAATCTTGAAAGTAATATAGTGAGCTTTTTAATAGTAAATCATAATAGAAATGGCTTAAGTAAAATTATTCATAATAAAATTAAGCCAGGAGACTTGCTAAAATTAAAAGGCCCTTATGCTACCTTTCAGTATAAAATAAAGAAAGATGATCCTGTAATAGGAATCGCTGGAGGCACAGGAATTTCTCCCATACTATCTATAGTAAAAGATTTACTAAATAAAAATCATACACTTAATGCCTTAATTTATTTATCAGTAAGAAACAGGGACGAAATATTAGAAATGAGTACACTTTTTAAACTAAGACAAAAATATAAAAACTTTTCATTTAAGATTACATTAACTAGAGAAAAAAAATTACCGAATAATATATTTTTAAATGGAAGAGTTAATGATAACCTACAGAAAATTTTTAAAGATTTGTCTACTCATAAAGTTCTTATATCAGGATCTGATAAATTTGTAGATGCAACATATAGGCATGTACTAAAATTAAATGCTTTAAAAAAAAATATTTATTATGAAAAATTTTCTGAAAATTAGTTATCTACGTCTTTTTCATTTTTTTTTTCATAATCTACTTCTATAAAATCATTATCGCTTTCATAAGGATTGCTACGATATGTCTCATTTTCAAAACCATGAGTACTGGAGGTAAAGTTTTTTACGATTATTGTTTTTAAAATGCGTTTTCTAAATATATAAACTAAAATAATAATTGGTAGCATTATTATTGCAAAAATTGCAAAAAAGAAAAATAAGCACACTATTAATGCTAAAATCAAGATAACAGCAATTATGATTTTTAAATTAATATAGAATGGCATTTTTATTGAAAATCATTAGCAGCATATCTTTCTTTATGATAATCAATGCTACCAAATAATGTACAAAATGATGTAATCTTAGAAAAGTAATGTCCTATACTCATTTCTTTTGCTACGCCCATTCCCCCGTGAAGTTGAATACATTCTTGAGCCATATTCTTAGCTCTAGAACCTAAGAATATTTTATTTAGAGAAATATTTTTTTTTCTAATTTCTATTTTGTCATCAAATTTTACTTGAGCCATATAATTTAAAGACCTCATTTCCTCTTTAGTTATATGCATATCAACTAGTCTGTGCTGTATTACTTGAAAAGAACCTATACTTTTTCCAAACTGTTTCCTAGTTTTGCAATAGTCTAAGGTTAGATCATACATCCTATCTATAATACCTAGAGCTTGTGAACATGTAGATAAAGTTGCTAAATCATATATATAATCAAATATTTCAAAAAAATCTGCTTTACTCATCTTAAAAATTATCTCATCTTTGTTCAATTCTAATGAGTTAAAATCAATGTTAGAACATTTCATGTTATCAATAGTTTCAAAATTTCTTATTTCATAGCCATTTCTTTTTTGAGATAAAAGATATAAAAGTATATTATTATCTGATAAAACTGGCACTAAAATATAATCAAATTTTTCAATTCCAAATACACAGTTGCAACTTCCCTTTAAAAATACTTTTCCATTTTCATTTACTATTTTTAAGTTATTTAAAATATTATTTTTATAATTTTCCGTTGGTGAAAATAAGAAAGAATATAATTTTTTACCTGTAATAATTTCCTCTAAAAAGTTATTAGTTTTATCCGATTGAATTTCTTGAAAAAGCTTTCCTATGATTAGATTATTGAAAGTAAATGGCTCTAAGGTTAAGTTAGATCCTAGACACTCCATAAGAATCATTAAATTACTAATATTTCCACCGTAACCACCAACTTTTTCTGGAAATGCCAAGCCTAACCAACCCAATTCTGCAAAATCCTTCCAGTGTTTAAAATAAAATCCCCCACTTTCTTCAATAATTTCTCTTCTTTTTTCAAAAGAATAATGTAGGTTAAGAAATTTCTGTGCATTTTCTTTGATAAGAACTTGTTCTTCTGAGAAAGTTAGGTTCATTACAAACCTAATACCATTTTAGAAAGAATATTTTTCTGTATTTCATTAGAGCCACCATATATAGTTGTCTTTCTAAGGTTAAGATACTCTGCTCCAACATTATTGGCATATTCGGCACCAGGAAAGTATTCATTGCTATTATCCTGATTATAGCTATTTGATTTAATTAGTCCAAAAGCTCCTACAGCCTCTAGAGTAAGCTCACTTATTTTTTGTTGTAATTCTGATCCTCTTATTTTTAAAAAAGAAGCTTCTGGTCCTGGAGAAGAACCTTTAGCTTCTTCTGAAAGAATTCTTATTTCTGTATATTCTAGAGAATGAAGATCCATTTCAAGTTCAGTTAATTTGTCTCTAAATCTAGTATTATCAATCAGAGGACTATTATCAAAAACTTCATGAGAAGCTATCATTTTTAATTTTTTTATTGCGCTTTTTGATCTTGCAACTTGAGCTATACTTGTTCTTTCATGACTGAGGAGATACTTAGCAACCGTCCAACCTTTATTTTCCTGATAAATTAAATTATCTTTTGGAACCACTACATCTTCTAAATAGACTGTATTAACCTCATGACTTTCATCTAATGTAATAATAGGATCAACTGTTATTCCCTTAGATTTCATATCAATTAGAATAAAAGAAATTCCTTCTTGTGGTTTAGAGGTATTATCAGTTCTTACTAAGCAAAACATCCAATCAGCATGTTGCGCAAGGGTTGTCCAAGTTTTGGTTCCATTAATTATATAATTATTTCCTTCAGAAATAGCTTTAGTTTTCAACGAAGCTAAATCAGATCCAGATCCAGGTTCTGAATAACCCTGACACCACCAGTGCTCTGAATTAAGAATTTTTGGCAAAAAACTTTTTTTTTGTAACTCTGTTCCAAACTCAATTATTACTGGCCCCACCATAGTAACACCAAAAGGAACTATTTGTGGAGTATAAGCATAGGCCGTTTCTTGATCAAATATGTATCTTTTCATTGGACTCCATTCGCAACCTCCATAGGTTTTTGGCCAATTATTTGCAAACCAGTTATTTTTGAATAGTGCCCTCTGCCATTTAATAGTTTCATCTTTTGTATAACTTCCACCATTCTTAATTTTTTTTTGCTGTTCTGAAGATAGATTTTTTTTAATAAAGTCTTTTACCTCTTTTCTAAAATTTTTATCCTCATCTGATAAATTTAAATCCATAGTTCACCTTTACTTTTTTAATAATACTACCATAGTTTTTACTAAATCAATAATATTGACTAGCTGTTTTTTTGGATCTTCTAAATTGTGATTAATTTTAATAACATGACTGTCTTTTAAAAGAATACGATTTTTATTTTCAGTAATCCAATTTATAAAAGTTTCTGAGTAATTTCTTCTTTTTTTATCAAAAGTAATTTGAAAATATTTAGATAGAACGTAAATTTTAGAAATACTGCATTTTCCAGCTAAAAGTTTTAATGACATTACGTCTAAGTAGTTGCAAAACTCTTCTGGTATAATACCAAATCTATTTATCATTTCTTCTCTAAACATATTTAGTTCTTCTAAATCTTGAAATTCTCCGACTCTTCTATAAAGAGATAGTCTTAAAGATAAGTCAGGTATATACTTTTCTGGAATTAATATAGGTAGTTTTATAGAAACCTCTATTTCTTCAGCATTACTTAGGCTTTCTATCCCTTTTAAATCATTAATACATTCTTTCAATAACCTTTGATACATTTCAATACCTACCTGTATAATTTGCCCAGATTGCTCTTCTCCCAACAAATTACCCGCACCCCTTATATCTAAATCATAATTTGCTAGTTGCATTCCTGCTCCTAAAGCATCCATAGTTTGTAATGCCTTCAGCCTTCTCATAGCATTAGAAGATATATTATTATTTTCTAATGTAAAATAGGCATATGCCTTTTTTGCACCTCTTCCAATTCTTCCTCTTAATTGGTGAAGTTGTGCTAATCCAAAGTAGTCAGATTTATAAACAATTAGTGTATTTGCTCTAGGTATATCTAAGCCAGCCTCTACTATTGTTGTGGCTATTAAAAGATCTATTTTATAGTTATAGAAATTATTCATTGCTAGCTCTAATTCTTTTGAGGATAATTTTCCATGTGCTATCCCTAATCTTAAATTAGGATAAATAGATATTATTTTTTTTCTTATCTCAGGAATATATTTTACTTTTGGCACTATTAAATATATTTGACCTGATCTTTTTTTTTCATTAAAGATAGCATGCTTGATAATAGTGCTTTCAAATTTTATTACTTTAGTATTTATAGACTTTCTGTCTACAGGAGGAGTTTTAATTAAACTTAGATCTTTAATGCCTAGCAAGGACATATGTAATGTTCTTGGTATGGGTGTTGCTGTTAGGGTAAGCAAATGCACATTAGATTTAATTTTTTTTATTTTTTCTTTATGTGATACACCAAATCTCTGCTCTTCATCTATAATAACTAAACCTATATCTACTTTATTCAGATTAATTGAAAATATTGCATGAGTAGTAACAAGTATTTTAATATCTTTATTAGTAAATTCTTTTATAATATCTTTTTTTCTTGAAGAATTAATATTCCTATCTAATAGATCAACACGAGCATATTCTTTGAAGCGCTTTTTGAATGTAATAAAATGTTGTCTTGCTAATAATGTAGTAGGAGCTACTAATAAAACTGAAAAATTGTTATCAGTAACTATAAAGGAAGCTCTTAAAGCAATTTCAGTTTTTCCAAATCCTACGTCCCCACAAACAAGTCTATCCATTAGTTTTCCAGATCCTAGATCTCTATATACTTCATCTAAGGTTGCTAATTGATCATCGGTTTCATTAAAGATAAAGCTCTTAGAAAAAGTTGCTAGTTTATTATAGTCAATTTCAAATTTAATTCCTTTTAATGAAGCCCTTTTTGCAGCAACTGTAATTAAAGTATTAGCCAAATCTCTAATTTTTTCTTTAACATTTGATTTTCTTTTGAGCCAACTGCTAGCTCCTAATCTATCCAAAATAATATTTTCTCTTGAATCTCCAAATTTTGATATTAGTCTTATGTCTTCAACAGGAACATATAATTTTGATTTTTCTAAATATTCAATTATTAAGCAATCATGAGGACTATTGTTTATTTTTATTGTCTTTAGACCTAAATATCGACCAACACCATGTAAAAAATGAACTACTAAATCGTTGAAATGAAGCTGTGCTATATCAATTAAGTTATTTCTAATTTTTTTTGGTTTTAAATGACTTTTAGTTTTAAAGATTTCACTCAAGGTAATAATCTTTAATAAAGATAACTCAAAACCTTCAAGCAAAGGAAATAGAATTAAATCTATAATCTCAAAATTATCTAAACATTCATTTATATTTTTTTTATTATCCCTGTAATTAGTAATATCTAGGTTGTGTAATAAATTTAGAGCTTTATCTTTTTCATCTTTGTGAGAATATGTAATAATAATCTTTTTTTGCTGGTGAAGATCATTAATGATTTCTTTTAATTTCTGAATTATTACTTCGTTAGTTAAATTTAGATTATGAAACTCTAAATTTTCCTTACAATTAATCTCATAAACAGGTTTTTTTGAATCTACATATAAGTAGCCTAGCTCTTTAAAAAAACTATTTTTATATATGTCTTCTAAATTTTGACTAGATAAATAAAAAGTATTAGGGTGTAAAGGAGAATTGACAACTTCACTTTCTTTCTCTATCAACTTTTTTTTTTCTTCATATAGATTAAAAATATTATTAAGCTTATCTTGGGATTTTTCTAAAAAATTATTATCTGCTATTACAACTTCTATATTAAAAAATTTTGTAATACTACAAAGATTGCCTGGATAAAAAAGAGGCAACCAGTTTTCTATTCCATCAGCTTTGATATTATTTTTAAGTTTATGTACAAATAAATTCTTATTCACTGATGGACCAAAAAGATTTCTATAATTTTCTATGAAAATTTTATTTAATGTTTTGCTTTTAGGAGACTCAATTGAACCAGATATAATTGCTCCTTCTAATTCCTTAATTGTAATTTGAGATATGGGATTAAATGCTTTTATATTTTCTATATTATTACCATAAAAATCAATTCTTACAGGATAAGCATCACCTACAGGCCAAACATCAATAATGCCTCCTCTCACGGCATATTCTAAAGGCTCAAGTACTACACTGACCCTTTCATAGCCTTCGTTATATAATTTAGAGTTCAATTCCTCCAAACTTAAGTTCTCATTTAATTTAATGCTAAAATAGTTATTTATAAGATAAGATTTATTTGGAATTAACTGTATAAATGCATCTAAGTTAGTTAATAAAAGAAAAGAATCCTCTATACTATTTTTATTTTGAAACTTGTTAAAAGACTGAAACCTGTCATTTAAAATATTTTGACTAGGTGAGACTTCTTCATATGGAATACTATCCCAAGATGGAAACTTTAGAATATTATTTAAATTAAAAAAATTTTTAAATAAATAATAATAGTGATTAATTTCATTATTATTATCCAAAACAACTAAAACATTTTTTTTTGAATAAATATTTTTAATTTCATTAAGGAGAAAGGGCCGAACTCCCTTATTTACATTAGAAAAGTATCTTATAGTAGATATATTTTTTAAATTATCTAAAATTTTCATTTTTTATAAACTCTTGTAATAATTTTACTATTCTTGTAGGTAACTTTGTTGACCAATTTTTATGTCCTTGTATTATAAGTAATATATCGTTATCATTAAACTCATCTAGAAATTCTTCATACTTAATTAAGTCCTCTTGGGACATTTTATTAATATAATTATCAAAAAATTTCCCTAGAAATAAATCCGCCTCTTTAGTCCCTCTGTGCCATGATCTATATCTAAGTTTATTTTTATACTTTTTCATTTTTTTGTTTTACCATATATAAGTATGAATATGCAAAATTCTTCCATAGATTTTTTACTTTCCGAAATAGCAAGTATTCTTCCCAAGGAAAAACACTTATCATTAATTGAAAAGCATATTGGTAAAAAAATTATCGATTTAATTATGTTTAAACCAAAAAAATTACTATCTGCAAAACTATGCAGTAATTTAAATAATGTAAAAAATAATGAAGATGTAATTATTGAGATTAAAGTTGTAAAGCATTATCAGAACTATTTTAATAAAAAAATACCTTATAGAATATTAACTCTATTTAATGATGAAAAAATATTTTTAATTTTTTTCTCTAGATTTACTGGTTATCTTAAAAAGATCTATCCGGAAGATCAAAAGATGTTGGTAAAAGGCAAAATTGAATTTTATAAAAATAAATATCAATTATCTCATCCAGAAATTATTAATAGAAATTCCTTGATTGATAATAGGCTTCATCAAATAGTATACAAACAAAGAAAAAATTTAAAATCTGAAACTATTCATTCAATTATATTAAATACGTTTGCTTCTATATCAGAATTGAAAGAATGGAATATAAAATTATTAAAGTTTTATAAAAAAACTCCAAGCTTCAAAGAAAGCATTGTCAATATTCATAACCCAAAAACAGAAAATGCATTGTCTGTTAACTCACCTTTTATTATAAGATTGGCTTATGATGAAATATTTTCATATCAACTTTCACTGGCTATTTTAAGACACAATCTTAATAAATTACATAGTAATAATTTTAATATCAATACTAAAGAAGTAATAGATTATGTAAAAAAATTACTTCCCTTTAAATTAACTAAGGATCAGGTAAATTGTGCTAATGAAATAATTGAAGATATTAAATCAAAGAAGAGAACTCTAAGGTTACTTCAAGGCGATGTAGGGTGTGGTAAAACCGCGGTAGCAATAATGTCTGCATATTATGTTTTAAAATCAGGGTACCAGGTAGTACTTTTAGCCCCTACAGAACTATTGGCAAAACAGCATTATAATTTTTTCAGTAAAATTTTTAGTACAGAAAATATTAATACTGCTTTACTTTTTGCCTCTACATTAAATAAACAAAATATAAAAAAAGATCTATCAAATGGAACTATCAAATTAGTTATAGGCACACATGCTTTATTGCAAGCAGATGTTAAATTCAAGAATTTATCATTTGCAATTATAGATGAACAACATAGATTTGGAGTAGAGCAACGAATTAAACTTAGTAAAAAAGGTGATAAAGTTGATATGTTATTATTAACTGCTACCCCTATTCCTAGAACAATGATGTTAACAGTTCTAGGTGATATATCTGTAAGTACAATACACATGAAACCTTTTAATTCTAAAACTAAGACTATATTGAAAAGTGAAGAAAATATTGATCAAGTAATATCATTTTTAAATCAAAGAATATCATTAGGAAAAAAAGTATTTTGGGTATGTCCAAGAATTGAAGACGAAAAAACTGAGAGTGACGCAAATGTAGAGCAAAGATATGCAAAACTAAATAAAATATTTAAAAAAAGTGCTATGCTTCACGGAAAAATGAGCTCAAGTGAGAAATCTTTTGTATTAGATAAATTTAGGAAAGGACATCTTAACTTGATAATATCTACTGTAGTAATAGAAGTAGGGATTGATATCCCAGATGCAAATATAATTGTTATTGACAATGCAAATACCTTTGGTTTAGCACAAATACATCAACTAAGAGGCAGAGTAGGTAGAGGAGAAAATGAAGGTATATGTGTTTTGCTCTATAAAAACAACCTCTCAGATATAGCTTTAGAAAGACTTTCTATATTAAAAGAATCACAGGATGGATTTAAGATAGCTGAAAAAGATTTGCAACTTAGAGGAGCAGGAGAAATATTAGGTACCAGGCAGTATGGAGCAGAAGAATTTAAATTTTTTAATTACGAAAATCATATTAAACTCTCAGAACTAGCAATTAATGAAGCTAGGAGTATAATAAAGGCAGATCCGAGGCTAGAAACTGAAAGAGGAAAAATCTTGATTAATTTCTTAAAATTATTCAAAAAAAACGATGCTACTAATTTACTTTCTGCCGGATAGTTGCTTTAGACATTTTTTTTTTCAATTTATTCTTAATTTCAGGTGTAATAATACCTCCTGAAATTACAAGCTTCATACCTTGCTCAATGTTCATATTTAGTTTAATCAAGTCTTTTGCTGGAACCATTAATAAGAAACCTGAAGTAGGATTAGGAGTAGTAGGTAGAAAAACATTTACAAAGTTACTTTTTAATTTTATTCCTATTTCTCCTGATGTCTCTGCTGTAATAAATGCAACAGCCCATATTCCTTTCCTAGGGTATTCTATTAAAACTACTTCTCTAAAAGCCTTTGATGATGCTCCCAAAACTGTTTGAAAAACTTGTTTTAAAGCATTATAGATACTTCTAAAGACAGGAAGTCTGTTAATTACTTTCTCTCCAAGACGCACAAAAAATTTTCCAAAAAAGCTTGCTGTAAAAAATCCTATGATTATCAAGGAAAGTATCGCTACTATTAAACCAGTTCCCGGTATATTAAAGGGTAAATAAGTGTCCGGGTTATAAGCAACAGGAACAAGATCCTTAACATTTCTGTCAATAAAATTTATAAAAATAATTGATACGTATATTGTAATACCAATAGGCGCAGTTACAGCAATACCAGTTAAGAAATAGGTTCTACATCTTTGAAAAAGGTTTTTTGTTTCAGTTTTTTTTATTTTTGTTATCTTCATAATATTCTAATTAATTATTTATCTTTAATGAAAAAAGTTACATATACTGTAATATCACTTTATAAATTTTTTGAAATAAAAAAAATATTTAACTTTAAAAATAAGTTACTAAAAATATTTTATAATATAGACGTAAAGGGTATAATTTTAATAGCACCAGAGGGTATAAATATTAATATTTCTTTAGTTTCCAATAAATTTGCATATGTAATAAAAGAACTTCAAATTTTGATTAATTTCAATATAAGTGAGCTTAAAAAGATTGAGAATACAGGACATATATTTAGAAAATTTAAAATTAAAATAAAAAAAGAAATATTAACCACAAGAATGTCTAAAAAAATAAACCTGAATAAATTAACAGGTAAATATGTTGAACCAGAGAATTGGGATCTATTAATAAGTGACCCCAATACAATATTGGTTGATATGAGAAATAATTACGAAGTCAATATAGGAACTTTTAATAAAGCCCTTAATCCTAAGTGCAATGATTTTACAGGTTTATTAAAATGGCTTGAGAAAGAGTTAATGAATATTAAAAATATAGAAAAAAAGAATGTGGCAATGTTTTGTACAGGTGGAATTAGATGTGAAAAAGCAAGTTCATTTTTACTTAATTTAGGAAAAAAAAATGTTTACCAACTTCATGGTGGTATATTAAAATACTTGGAGGGTAATAGAAAGTCTAAACTTTGGAAAGGAGAGTGTTTTGTTTTTGATAATAGGGTTAGCCTGAATAAGAATTTAAGAAAGGGTTCATATTTTATTTGTCATGCTTGTCGCATGCCTTTAAAAGAAATAGATAAAAAAAGAAATGAATATGTTGAGGGAGAAGCTTGTCATTTATGCTATGATATTAAAACAGAAGAGCAAAAAAAGAAATATAGAATGAGAAATAATCAAATTAAAATAAAAAGAGAGAATTAAAATAGTTTCAACCCCTATATTATATACATTTAGAAGATGTCCTTTTGCTATAAGAGCAAGAGCAGCATTATACTTCAGTAATACCAAATTTGAAATTAGGGAAATAAAACTTAATGATAAGCCTAAAGAGATGATAGAAGTATCGAAAAAAGGTACTGTTCCAGTTTTGGTTTTAAATAATAAAGTTTTAGATGAAAGTATGGAAATTATTATTTGGGCATTAGAATATAATGATAAATTAAATTTACTAAACCCTTATATAAAGAAAAAAAAAGAAACTCTAGATTTAATATCTAAAATAGATAATAAATTTAAATATCACCTAGATAGATATAAATATAGCTCTAGATATGAAAAAGATAATCATTTTAAGGGGAAATACATACATAGAAATTTAGCTGAAAGCTATTTATTAGAAATTGAAAATACTTTATATACAAAAAAAAATACTTATTTATTCGAAAATAGAATTAGCATTTTAGATATTTCCATTTTCCCGCTTGTCAGACAGTTTAGAACTGCTGATCTAGAATGGTTTAAAAGTAATCCTAAACTAACTGCTGTTAATAGATGGCTAGATAAAATTACTAATTTGGACTTTTTTAATATAATTATGAAAAAATATAAACCTTGGAAAAAAATAAACTCCCCTGAACTTTTTTCTAGCAATTTAAAAATTTAAACATATTAATAGTTATATGAAAAACTATATTTTAAAAATTAATTGTAAAGATAAGCCTGGTATTATTTCATCAGTTTCAAATTTCCTGTTTAAAAATAAATTTAATATATTAGAAAGCTCACAATTTAGAGATACTAGAAATAATAATTTTTTTATGAGGGTACATTTTAAAAGCATAGATAATACTATAGAAACAAATGGTATAAATTTAATAGAAAAAAAATTTTCATCTATTTCCAAGAAATTTAAAATGAATTTTTCTTTTTATAATAATACTAAAAAACAAAATATTTTAATAATGGTGTCTAAATTTGGACATTGCCTAAATCATATCTTATTTCAATGGAAAACTAATAATTTGAATGTAAATATTCCTTGTATTGTATCTAATCATACTGATATGAAAGAAATTGTAGAACATTATGGTATAAAATATGAATATATGCCCATAAGCAAAAATAATAAATTGAATAAAGAAAAAGCGCTATATACTATAATAAAAAAATATAAAATTGATTTAATAGTCTTGGCTAGATATATGCAAGTACTATCTCCTAACCTATGTAAAAAACTTCAGGGTAAAATAATTAACATTCATCATTCTTTTCTTCCTAGCTTTAAAGGAGCTAGGCCTTATCATCAAGCATATAAGAAGGGTGTAAAAATAATAGGAGCTACTGCCCATTATGTTACAGATGAACTAGATGAAGGACAAATTATTGAACAGGATGTTGGTAGAGTAGACCACACGAAAAGTCTTCAGGATTTTGTATCTATGGGAAGAGATATAGAAAATGTAGTATTGACTAGAGCAATTAAATGGCACATACAACACCGTATAATAATAAACAAGAACAGTACTATAGTATTTAATTAATGATTAGCAATCTAAAGTAAATGCTTAGTTATTTTTCTTCTTTAGCTTCTTCTGGAGCTTCTTGCAAAATTTTTATATTAGCAGCAGCACTTTTACCATTGTCTTGTTCTTGGATCTCATATTCTACAATTTGTCCTTTTTCTAATCTCTTAACATTAGAATCCTTTACTGCAGAAATATGAACAAAGATATCACTGTCTTCTTTTCCTTCTTGGGAAAGAAAACCGTATCCTTTTTTATAATTAAACCACCTAACTTCACCTTTCGCCATTTTTCATCACTTTCTATTCAGACCAAGACGCGGATCTAAATTTATATAATTATTAATAAACGCCTCTTATATGCAAAAATACTAAAAAAAAAAAGCAAGATCAACTAAATTTTCTAAAATAAAAAACCCTTACATTTAAATAAATATAAGGGTTTCTTAATTTATTTAGTAAATAGCAACTGGGTTGATTATCATTTGTACAGTTCCTTCTACTCTCGCTTGTCCTAATACAAACATAAATTCTTTTACACCTTCATTTACAAGTTTTCCTGTATTCATTGTTTCAAGTAAATAAACACCATTATTTTGAAGAGCAGTCACATGACCATAAAAGACCTTGTCTCCTTTGGATGGTGGTACATTATCTATACCCCAAGTATCAGCTCCTACTGCCATAGGATTAAAACTCATCAAATATTCCATTGCTGCATTATCAGTTCCTG
Organism: Candidatus Pelagibacterales bacterium; assembly: GCA_002715505.1. Taxonomy (GTDB): domain Bacteria; phylum Pseudomonadota; class Alphaproteobacteria; order TMED109; family TMED109; genus JAYYAX01. The sequence goes on along the minus strand of PAZF01000009.1, from coordinate 51,429 downwards.
GTTCACCAGACACCCATGCTTTTGGATCATCTTTAAGTTTAGCATCGGTCCATCCTGTATAAAAAAGTATGATGTCCCCTTCATTAACGGAAATGCCCTGATCTTTCATAGCAACTTTAATGTCATCGGGAGTAATTGCTTGTCCAGCATCCATATGATCTACTCCAAAATGTTTAGTCATATCAATTATTACTGCACGAGCTATCATTGGAGGTATCTTATCTACTCCAAGTTTAGTTAAACCTGTTGTCTTTATAACATCCCCTGCTTTATTACAATTATAAAGCATATTATTTTCTCCTAAATGACCTAAACCATCTATTTGAGATCCGATTCCTACCCAAGTATTTAAGATATCATCAGCATATGTCATATGATAACCCAAAGCTCCTTTTAAATCTGCTCCAGCACTCTGGTTAGGTGCAAATACAGTAAGAGATAAAGTTCTTGGAGGAAAAGCAGGTGTTTTGCTACTAATTGCGATTCCTAATGGATGTGATTTTCCTTGCTTAACAAGCTTTGCAGCTAATTTTGTTCTTTTTTCACTAACATAATTAGCGGCTCCAATTTCATCATCAGCTCCCCACTTCGAATGCTTACAATTTCCGTGGCCATCAGCCAAAACGTATTTAGTTATAAACATTGAAACTACTAATGAAAAGCTTAATAGATAAACTTTGTATAAAATTTTCATATATTACTCCTTCTTTTAAAAAAAATTTTAACATTTTTTTTTCATTATGATAATAGATGCAATTTTATTGCATTTTTGTAATAAAGTACTAAAGTTATGCTTGCAATTTAAATTAAAATAATGAGGAAAGATTTATATTTGAAAGATAAAGTGGTGCGGTCGAGAGGACTTGAACCTCCAAGGAGTTTCCTCCACAACGACCTCAACGTTGCGCGTATACCATTCCGCCACGACCGCTTAAGAAATAATATTTTTTCTTATCATACTTTCAGCATAATTTAAATCCTTGAGGTCATTTACATTAAAGAATGGGTCATAATTTCTTACATCCCAACTTAAATATGCCCTTTCTAAGTTTTTAGTAAACATATCAATTTTTCTAACTTTATTTTTAATGCATAATTCTAATTTTTTTATTACAGATACTCTCCAAATAGCAATGGTAGGATGATGTCTATTTCCTGAACATGCAACTACAACGTCAGCTAGTGAAGATTTAATTTTATTTTTAAATTTAGCTATCAAATCTAGAGGTAAAAATGGTGTGTCCACTGGAACTGTTACTACTAATTGAGTTCCTTTTTTTTTATTTTTAATAGAATCAGATAATGCTGCATGGATTCCAGCTAAAGGACCTATATTTTCTTTAAATTCATCTAAAACTAAAGAATAATCTTTATAAAAGCTAGATTTACTATCACGAAAATTGATAGCTATATTATCAGTTTGACCAGATAACCTAAAAAGAACATGTTCTAATAATGTTTTATTACAAAGAATTTGAGAAAATTTTCCTTTACCATCAAGTCTACTTCCTTTTCCCCCCGCTAAAATTACACATTTTATTTCTTTGTTATCAAGCATGTTTATTTTATTATTCTTTCATTTCCAGATAAAACTGTATAAGTTCTTCCCCTAAGTCTTCCGATCATAGTAATATTAGATTTTCTTGCTAAATCAACTCCCCATGCAGTAAATCCTGATCTAGAAGCTATAATAGGCAACTTCATCATCACTGTCTTAATTACCATTTCACTTGTAAGCCTTCCAGTTGTATAAAGAACTTTATCATGTGGGTGAATATTCTCTTTAATCATATAACCTGCTAATTTATCAATTGCATTATGCCTCCCTACATCTTCAAAAAATGCTAAAGGTTCATTAATTGTACATAATAAACATCCATGAATAGCTCCAGATTTTAAATATAAAGAAGGTAACGAGTTTATTTTTTTATATAAATCAAATATTTGTTTTGAAGTTATTAAAGAACTATTCAAAATTTTATATTTTTCAAAATTCTCTAATAAGTTTCCAAAAATAGTTCCATTAGCACATCCTGAAGTTTTAATTTTTTCTTTTTCTTTAATTTCAAAATTAGATTTTTTCTTTGTTCTCACTACGACTGTTTCAATATCGTCGTAATATTCAACTTTTGGTATATCATTGTGAGAAATACTTAAAATATTTTGATTTGCCAAAAATCCTAAAGCTAAATATTCTGGATAATCACCAATCGTCATAGCTGTTACTACATGAGTATTATTCAAATAAATTGCAAGAGGCTTTTCAACGATTGCAAAGGTTTCAGCAGTATTTCCAGCTTCATTGAATACACTAATTTTTTTAATTAGTGAGGAATTATTAGTATTTGGTTTTACTTTTTTAATAATTCCTCACAAAAATGTCTACTTTAAAAAACCTGGATGTGTATTTTGCACGTGATGTTTAGAGTTCACAGGTCTAATAAGCAAATTAGAGAAAAAAGCTATTACTAAAAGGGCCGCCATAGCATACATAGTTGTGTTATATAAGCTAGGCGTAGGGTCCACAGTTCCTTCTGGCACTATTTCCATAAGCCTAGAAACTGTTACTGTTTTGGCTTTTACCAATTCATCCAATTTCTCTATAGGAGCACCAAATTTATCTAAAAATAAATTGGGGTCCACTTTTGAAACAAGGTTATTAATTGAGTCAGTGACTGACATATTTCTTAAATATGTTATTGCAAATGGTCCTAATACACCTGCTGTGCTCCATGCAGTTAAAAGTCTTCCATGAATACCACCAACGTGCATCGTACCAAACATATCTGCTAGATATGCAGGGATAGTAGCAAAACCTCCTCCATACATAGTAAAAATTATCATAGTTGCTGCATAAAACATTACTAAGTACATAACTGAAGGATTTACACTGACCGCACTAGCAGTAAAGGGTATTGATAGATAAAGCAAAGTACCTATTACAAAGAAACAATGATAAGTATTCTTTCTTCCAATATAGTCTGATAAAGAAGCCCATATAATTCTTCCACACATATTAAAAACACTAATCATTAAAACATATGTTCCTGCAAACGTTGCCGTGACTATGCTTGCTAGTTCTGATCCACTAGGAGCGGAACCAAATATTTCAGACATCATAGTTTTTGCCACACCTATAACTCCTATTCCAGCAGAAACATTAAAACATAAAACTATCCATAATTGATAAAATTGAGGTGTTTTAATGGCTTGGTTAATATGAACATTATCTAGTGTTTTCATTTTAGATGCAGACTCCTCCGGCGTAGGTGGTGTATATCCCTTTGGTGCCCATCCTTCCGCAGGAACTCTGTACTGAAAAGAAGCAATTATCATAATTATAAAATAAACAATTCCCAAAGTTAAAAATGCTCCTGTAGCACCTGTATTTCCTGTTCCAACAACATATACTCCAGCATCACCAGGAACAGCCATCTGTGCTGCTTCTGCAGCAGAGGCTACTATAACTTCTACTTTTTCTCCTGCAACTTCTACAAATCTTCTTCCTCCCTCTGTTATTAAATTTAAAGCATTTTCCGGCCCTAAAAACTCTGGAGCCCTAGCAAAATAGTCTAATAAAAATTTCTTTAAGGGGGCTCCTATCATTGCTCCTCCTCCAAATCCCATAATTGCCATACCAGTGGCCATTCCTCTTCTATCTGGAAACCATCTAATCAAAGTAGAAACTGGAGATACGTAACCTAATCCCAAACCACATCCACCAAAAACTCCATAACCTAAGTAAACTAGCCAAAGTTGATGAGTATAAATACCTAAACTTCCTATTATAAAACCTCCTCCCCATAAAGTGGCAGCAGTTACACCTACACATCTGGGGCCAACATCTTCTAGCCACTTACCTGCAATTGCAGCTGCTAAGCCAAGACTTACTATCGCAACTGAAAATATCCAAACCACTGCGCTTAAACTCCAATCATCAGCAGAACTTGATACAACTCCTAACTCCTTGATCAGAGCAGGATTAAAGATACTCCAGGCATATACAGATCCGATACATAAATGTATTGCAATAGAGGCTGGAGGAATTCTCCAACGATTAAAATCTTTTGAGGCAACAATCCTATCTTTTAGTAGAAAAGAAAAGAAACCATTAGAACTTTTTGAATCAGTCATTTTTTTTCTCCTTTAGGTAGTTTATAATAATCTTTAAGTTAAAATAATGCTAGAGTTAATTATTGATTTCTACTTTTGCAGCACAATATTTAAATTCAGGGATTTTTCCATATGGATCTAATTGTGGATTAGTTAGCTTATTAGCAGCTGCTTCTGAGAAGCAAAAAGGTATAAAAATCATTCCTTTAGGCAACTCTCTATCTTGCCTAACACTTAACATAATTGAACCTCGTCTAGTTTGAACTTTTACTTTATTTCCAGGTTGTAATTTAAGATAATCCATGTCATGACTATTCATACTTACTACAGCTTGAGGCTCTATTTTATCTAAAGTAACAGACCTTCTTGTCATCGCTCCAGTATGCCAATGTTCTAACAAGCGCCCCGTAGTTAAAACAAATGGAAATTCTTGATCTGGAAGCTCATCTGGTGAAATTATATTTGTAGGAACTATCTTTCCTAGACCCGAAGTGGTAGGAAATTTCTGTGAAAATACTATTTCACTACCTGGCTGATCTTTAGCTTCACATGGATAGGTAACAGAATCCTCTGCATCAACTCTATCCCACGTAATGTTTTTAAGAGAAGGCATTATCTCTGACATCTCTTTGAAAACGTCAGAAGCATGCTTATATTTCCAATCAAGCCCCAATGCATTGGCTAGATCAACTATAATATCCAAATCCTCTCTAGCATCACCGGGAGCATCCACAACTTTTCTACCCATCTGGACTTGTCTGTTAGTGTTTGTAAAAGTTCCATTTTTTTCAGCATGTGCTGATGCTGGAAGAATTATATCAGCATACCAAGCAGTTTCTGTCATAAAAATATCTTGAACTACTAAAGTATCTAGTTTAGTCATACCTTCAATTGTATGGTTTTGATCAGGGTCTGACATAACTGGGTTTTCTCCCATTACATACATTCCTTTTATTTTTCCTTTACAGACACTGTCTATAATTTCCACTACAGTTAACCCTTTTTTATCATCAAGTTGCGTTTCCCAAAAAGCTTCCATATTATTATGGATATCTTCATCTTCAACAGACTTATAATCCGGAAATACCATAGGTATAAGCCCTGCATCAGAAGCACCTTGTACATTGTTTTGCCCTCTTAAAGGATGCAGTCCTGTTCCAGGTCTTCCTATGTGACCTGTAATTAATGCAAGTGTTATTAGACATCTTGAATTGTCTGTTCCATGTATGTGTTGTGATACTCCCATACCCCAAAATATTATGGATCTCTCAGATTTTGCATAAACCCTGGCCGTATCTCTGATATCAGCAGCCTTAATATCACAAACTTTTTCCATATCTTCTGGCTTAAATTTTTTTATATTTTCTTTAAGTGATTTGAAACCCTCTGTCATAGAAGCTATATATTGCTCATCATAAAGTTTTTCTTCTATTATGGTATAAATCATTGAATTGAGTAAAGCTACATCCTTTCCAGGTTTAAACTGGAGATGTCTGTATGCATGCCTAGACAAATCTTGTTTTCTTGGATCCATTATAATGAGCTTTTTTCCGTCCTTTGCCGCTCTTTTGAAATAAGTAGCAGCTACTGGATGATTTGTAGTTGGCCTAGCTCCTATAATTATCATACAATCTGCATCTTTAACTGCTGTAAAAGGAGCAGATACTGCACCTGATCCTACACACTCCATTAATGCTGCTACAGAAGATGCATGGCACAATCTAGTACAATGATCAACGTTATTGGTTTTAAAAGCAGTCCTAATTAACTTTTGAAAAAGATATGCTTCTTCATTTGAACCCTTAGCAGAACCAAAACCGCATATTGATGACGATCCAAAATTATTTTTTATTTGTTTAAGTTTACTAGCAGAAAGATTTATAACTTCTTCCCAAGTAGCCTCTCTAAAATAATCATTAACTTTCAGTTTAGAATAATCATTAATTTTCTTCTTCTCAACTCCTGCCCTTCTTATTAAAGGCCTTGTAAGTCTTCCGTCATCATGAATATAATCAAAACCAAATCTACCTTTAACGCATAATTTTTGATTATTTGCAGGCCCATCTCTTCCATCAACTTGTACAATTTTATTATTTTTAACAAATACTTTGGTCTGACAACCTACTCCACAATAAGGACATAAGCTATTAACTGTTTTATCTGGAAAAACTTCTCTAGATCCTCTTTCATTTAAAAGGCTTTTTTCCATGAGAGCTCCAGTCGGACAAGCTTGGACACATTCACCACAACCTACACATGAGGAAGAACCCATATCATCATCAAAATCAAAAATTACTTTAGACTTATGTCCTCTGTAGGCCATACCTATTACGTCATTAGATTGAACCTCTCTGCATGCTCTCACACAAAGGTTGCAATTAATACAAGCTTCTAAATTTACATGCATAGAAGGATGAGATATATCTTTTTTTATAGTCTTGTTCTTAGGAAATTGATTTTCATCAACTTCTAATTTTTGACTCCAATTCCAGAATTTAGATTTTGGATCAGGATGATTATCTTTGCAAGGCTGGTCTGCAGCTAAAAGTTCAAATATCATTTTTTGAGTGTTTTTTACATCACTACTAATAGAATTTACTTCCATGCCTTCAACAGGTTTCCTTATACATGAAGCTGCTAGAGTCCTCTCTTTATCAATTTGAACCACGCAAGCTCTGCAATTACCGTCAGGATCGTATCCAACCTCATCAGCATGACATAGATGAGGAATTTCTATTTTATTTCGCTTTGCAGCCGTCCAAATGCTCTCATCTTCTTTAGCTGATATTTCTTTTCCATTAAGTTTAAACTTAATCATTCTAAACAACGTCTTTATTAAAATGTTTAATAATAGATTGCAAAGGATTTGGAGCTGCTTGACCTAAACCACATATCGAGGCTTTATTCATAGTTTTAGAAAGTTTGGTTAAAAGTGGGATATTCCAACTTTTTTCTTTCATAAGTTTAACTGCCATAGATGTTCCATTCCTGCATGGCGTACATTGTCCACAACTCTCGTCTTCAAAAAATTTCATCAAATTTAAACCTATATCTTTCATGTTAACCTTATCTGAAAGTACTACTATTGCTGCTGATCCTATAAAACAATCATACTCTTGAAGCGTGTCAAAGTCTAGTGGTATATTCCCTAAAACAGCTGGAAGTATGCCTCCTGAAGCGCCCCCAGGCAAATATCCTTTAAATTTGTGACCATCTAACATTCCCCCACAATGTTCGTTGATTAATTCTTTTACAGTAATTCCAGCATCTGTTAATTTAATTCCTGGCTTCTTTACAAAGCCTGAAACAGAAAATGTTCTTAATCCCTTTCTTCCATTTCTTCCATAGGAACTAAACCATTCTCCACCCTTTTCAAAAATCTCTCTAATCCAAAAGACAGTTTCAACATTGTGAACTAAAGTTGGCCTTCCAAATAATCCTACTTCTGCAACGTAAGGAGGCCTATTTCTTGGCAAGCCTCTTTTTCCTTCTACTGACTCTATTAAAGCGGATTCTTCTCCGCAAATGTAAGCTCCCGCTCCTCGTCTTACTTCTAAATGACCTTTAGAAACAATATTATTATTTTCTAAAATTTCTATTTGTTTTTCAATTAATTTAATAAGACCGTAATACTCATCCCTAATATAAATATAACATTTTTCAGCGTCTACAAGTTTAGCTCCTATTAGTGTCCCTTCTAAAAACCTGTGAGGATCTTTATTAAGATAAAATCTATCCTTAAACGTCCCTGGTTCTCCTTCATCTGCGTTGATACACATAAGTCTGGGTGCCTTATAAGATCTGACAAATTGCCATTTTTTGTATGCTGGAAAACCTGCTCCTCCTAACCCTCTTAATCCAGCCTTAGAAAAAACTTCTGTCATTTTTTCAAAAGTTACTTCACCAGACTTAATTTTATGATAGAGTTCGTATCCCCCTCCATTTACATACTCTTCAAATGTAATATAATTATCATTTTTATATGAAAAATTTTTTTCTGTTATTGCTTTAGATATTTTATCATTATCAGCATTTAGAATATGGTTGTGATTAACTTCAACAATAGGTGCATAATTACATCTTCCCATACATGGAGCTTTTTCTACTCTAAAGTTTTTATACTTAAGTTTAGTTGTATGATATAATTTTTCAGAATCATACATCGTGCAGGTAATACTATCACAAACTTTAATTGTAACATCCGGAACTTTATCACTATCTTCGTTAATTAGATGAAAATGAGCATAAAAACTAGCCACTTCATAAATTTCAGACATACTTAATTTGGATAACTCTGATAATGCTTTTAAGTGCCTTGGAAATAACCCATTATATTTATCATTAAGTATATGCAAGTATTCGATTAACATATCTTTTTTAAGAGGAAAATAACCACTTAATAAATCTTTAATTTCTACAAGTGCTGTTTTGTCAACTTGTCTACCTTTATTAAAGAATATTTTATTTCTTCTTCCAGGAGCTTTTTTATTGATGTTTTGCATGTGTATTTACTAAAATTTTTTTTTATTTTTACATATGATCAAAAATATTAAAAGTAATTACTGAAAATATTTTTAACTATGTTATTTATATAGAGAGTAAAATATAAAATTCTTTAAAAATGTTGAAATAATAGGGAAAAGATTAGTTTATAATTTTTAAAATAGTTTATATGATAGTTACAAAAGATATATTCAAAATAAAATAAATAATTTGACTTACATTATAGGAATATCAGGATGGAGCGGTTCAGGAAAAACTACATTAATAGAAAAATTAATTAGATTTTTTGTTCATGATCATAGTTTAAAGGTTTGTACAATAAAACACGCTCACAGTTCTTTTAAAATTGATCAAAAAGGAAAAGACTCATATAAGTTTTATGAAGCAGGTGCAAGCAAAGTAATTATATCATCCTCCAAACAATGGGCTACTATCAATAAGGTTGAAGAAGAAGAGGCTTCGTTAGAAGAACTATTAATGCTTGTTAAAAAAAATATAGACATAGTAATTGTAGAAGGATGGAAGTTCAATAAAATCAATAAGATAGAGGTATTTAGAAAAAAAATAAAAAAACCATTACTTTGCAATGATTATGATAGTTTTATTGCAGTTGCAACTACTTCAAAAAATTTAAAAATAAAAAAAAATATACCAATACTTGATTTAAATGATATCAAAGGTGTAGGGAATTTTATATTAAATTATAAAAACTGAGTATGTACAAATTTAATAAAATAGAAAAGTTGCTTAAGTCAGCTATTATCCCGATTAAGAAAAAAGAACTAATTCATATTAATCAAGCTTTAGGAAGGTTCTTAGCTGAGGATGTATATTCCCGCATTGACATTCCACCAGAAAATAACTCAGCTGTAGATGGATTTCTATTCAAAAATAAAGTCTTAAAAACTAATATATATAAAAAATTTAAAGTAGACTCTGAGTTAAATGCTGGAGAAAAGCTTAAAGATGTAAGTTTATATAAAAATATAGTAAAAATTTCAACAGGAGCCCATATTCCTAAGGGTTTTGACGTTGTAATAATGGAAGAGGACTTTGTCATAAATGAAAAAATTATCTATTTAAAGAAAAAAAATATACTCAAATGGATGAATATCAGAAAAAAAGGAGAAGATATTAAAAAAAATCAGAAAGTATTTTCTAAAGGTCACTTTTTAAAAGCGCAAGATATTGGAATGTTATCCTCACTTGGAATAAATAAAATCAAGGTAATAAGAAAAATAAAAGTTGGAATTTTATCTAATGGAAATGAAATAATAGAACCCGGAAAAAATAAATTATCACATCAAATTTATGACATTAACAGATACACACTGCTCTCACTACTTAGAAATAATTATATTAATGTATTAGATTTCGGAATAGTTAGGGATAATTATAAAAAAATTAAACAAAAGCTAAACTCTTTAAAAAATAAAAGTGATTTAATAATAATTTCAGGTGGGGCATCATCAGGGAGCAAAGATTATGTGGTAAAAATAATTAAAGAAATAGGTGCAATTAATTTTTGGAAAGTGTCAATAAAACCCGGAAGACCCTTTGGGTTTGGGATGTTAAAAAAAAATAAGCCTATATTAATATTACCTGGAAATCCTGTGGCTTGTTTTGTAATTTTTTTTTTATTTGGGAAAAAACTTTTAAATTTTCTCAATGATAACTTATCTTATAAACCTGAATACTATTTAGTTAAATCTAATTTTAGTATGAAAAAGAAAATTGGAAGAGAAGAGTTCTTGAGAGGAAAAACTTTTATTAAGGATGGGAAAATGTATGTAAATAAATTTAACAAACAAGGCGCAGGAATATTAAGCTCTATTACTTGGAGCAATGGTTTAATAAGACTAAAGAGTAACCAGAGTAGCATAAAGAAAAACTCTAACTTGGAGTTTTATCCTTATCAAAATGATTAATGAAAGAGTTTGATTTCATAGGCTTAAAATGTCCAATCCCTGTATTAAAGGCATTTAAAGAATTAAAAAACTATCCTAAAGAGAAAAACTTTCAATTTAAATGCAATGATCCAACAGCACCCGAAGATTTTAGGGATCTTTGCAAGAATACTGGACTGAAATTAATAAAAATTGAAAAGAAAGATGATTATATCGTTATTATAATAAAAAGAGTTTAATTTTCAAAAGTTGCAATAATATTAGTCCCTCCACCGGATACAGATCCTTGAGAAGCGTTAGAAAGTACCGATATTGTAAAAGTAGAAACAGAAGGCACACTAGAGATAACATGCCTTGTATTTAATTCACTAGCAGCAATCCCGTCAATTGAAGCATCTACATTACTAATAGTAACATATTGTCCTGGTATAGCACCATGCGTGCTTGGAGTAGTGATTTGTATAATTTTAGATCCTGCAGATGATGTAGTAATAGGATTATTACCTAAACTAAGGACACTTCTTATATTTGTTTCATCTTTATCTAAGCCAGACTCTTTGCTAAAGCTAGATATTATTTGTGGAGCCCTCAATGCTTCAGCTTCAGCTTTTGCTTTTATTCTTTTAGTTTTTTCTGACTCGATTCTTTCTGCGAGTCTTGCTGCTTTATTCAAATCTCCTTTCTTTATCATTTCATATATTATTTCATCAGCTCTATTAGTAGAAATAAAATTTGAAGTTTTTTCTGTAGCATTATCTGAATAATTATTTTTATAAATATCAATATTTTTTATATTCTCTCTGCACAGTGTGAGTATTTTATTTAGTTCAATATCCTTAGATACGGCATTTTTAATGCAAACATTAATATTTTCAGATTTAAGAATATTTTTAAAATGAAAAAAAATTAATATAAATATAAAAAAATAAGAAACTTTTAACACAAAAAACCTAACTATTTATATAAACGACAATTATTTAACAAATTATATTAGTATTGTTAATTTTATCTAGTAAAATAAAAAACTTTATTCTATCCCCATGGGAACAAGTAATAATTGAAGATTATAATTATAACTTATTAAGTTAAGGTATCTTTAAACATAAGATTGGTGAGCCCGCTGGGATTCGAACCCAGGGCCCCTCGCTTAAAAGGCGAATGCTCTACCGCTGAGCTACGGGCTCTTATAAAATACTATCTATATTATTATTTGAATATTATTTCAAGCTAAACTTTTAATTTGTCCAAATTACCTTCAATTATTGATTGTCTAATTTTCTTCATTAACTTCATATAAAAAAATAAGTTATGTTGAGTTATAAAAACACTTCCTAAAATCTCGGAAGACTTTACTAAATGATGCAAATATGCTTTAGAATAATTTGTACATATTTCACAATTGCAGTTTTCATCCAATGGATTGGGATCCTTGCTATATATTGAATTTCTAATTTTTATAAAACCTTGTGTAGAAAAGGCCAAACCTGTTCTTCCTGATCTAGTAGGCAAAACGCAGTCAAACATATCAATTCCATTTTTTACTGCTTGTAATATGTCTTTAGGATATCCTACACCCATTAAATACCTGGGTTTTTCAACTGGCAAAAAAGAAGTACAGTAGTCAGTAATACTAGACATTAATTCATGTCCCTCACCTACTGCTAATCCTCCCAATGCATAACCGTCAAATCCCATATTTGATAATTCTAAAGATGATTTTTTTCGTAATTCTTTATGCATTCCTCCTTGAATTATACCAAATATTCCATACCCCTGTCTTTGTTGGAATGCTTTTAGAGATCGCATTGTCCAATCTGTAGAGCGTTTAAGAGATAATTCTGTTTCTAAGTAAGAATATGGATGGGGAATACATTCATCAAAACTCATTGTAATAGTTGAACCTAATAAATTTTGAATTTCTATAGACTTTTCTGCGTTTAATCTGACTAAACTTCCATCTAAATGTGACCTAAAAGTTACACCTTCATCATCTACTTTTACGTTCTTACCTAAAGACATTATTTGAAATCCACCTGAGTCAGTAAGTATACTTTTTTTCCAAGACATGAATTTATTTAAACTACCAAACTTTTTAATAACATTCATTCCTGGTCTTAGCATAAGATGATAAGTATTAGCCAGTAAGATATCAAAACCATATTTTTCGAGCACACTTTTTTCAATACCCTTAACAGTTCCTAAAGTTCCTACTGGCATAAATACTGGAGTTTCAATTTTTCCGTATTTAGTTTTTATTATTCCCGCCCTAGCCTTATTAAAGGTATTACTTATTTCAAATTTTATCATATCTATTAATTATCATTCCATCTCCATAACTAAAAAATCTCATTTTTTTTTCTACTGCTTTATTATAGCATTTTAAGATATTTTTCTTTCCTCCAAAAGCACAAACCAAAAGAAATAAACTAGATTTTGGTAAATGGAAATTTGTTATGAGCTTATTTACCACGTTAAATTTAAATCCAGGATAAATAAATAATTCTGTTTCTTCATTGTAGCTTTGAATGTCTGAATATTTAAGAAAACAATCTTCTAAGAGTCTTAAGACTGTTGTTCCTAAGGCAACTATATTTTTTTTATTTTCTAAAGCATCAGATATTTTTTTAGCACTTTCTGCACTAATATATCCCTTTTCTTTATGCAATTTGTTTTTCTCTACTATTTTGTTATTTAATGGCAAGAAGGTTCCTGCACCAACATGTAAGGTAATTTCAATAATATCAATTTTTTTTTTTTTTATATTTCTTAACAATAAATCATCAAAATGTAGGCTGGCTGTAGGACTTGCATAAGCACCAAAATTTTTAGAAAAAATACTTTGATAATATTTTTCATTTTTTATTTTTGTACTTTTAGTTTTTATGTAAGGAGGTATAGGTAATTCCCCATATCTATTCAAAAAAGAATTAAAACCCTTCATACTTAAATTAAAATTTAACTCTACATGAGCTTCATTTTTATTTAAAACCTTCGCAGATACATCGTCTCTAAAACTTAATATACTGCCAGCTTCTAGTAATTTAGCTGGCTTGGCAAATGCTATCCAAGTTCTAGTAGAAAGCTTAGTATGCAAAGTGATCTTGATTTTTTTACCTTCATATTTACCTATTATTACAGCGGGAATAACTTTAGTATTATTAATAATTAAAACATCATTTTTATCTAAAAAGGTATACAGTTTATTAAATGATGTAATTAAGTTTTTTTCAGTAACCAATAACTTAGAGGAAGATCTTGGTGAAGCAGGTCTTTGGGCTATTAATTCCTTAGGAAGATTATAATCAAAATCATCTATAATCATTTGGCTATAGTTATTTTTTTATTTTTTTAAGTTCAACTAATACACTTTTAGGAATAAAAGATTTTACTTCTCCATTAAGAAAATAAATTTCTTTAACAAACCTTGATGATATAAACTGATGCTTTTCACTAGCCATTAAAAAAACTGTTTCAATGTTAGAATCTAGTCTAGCATTCATCCCTGTCATTTGAAACTCGTAATCAAAGTCTGAAACAGCCCTAAGCCCTCGGATAATAATGTTAGCTTTAATAGATTTTGCGAAGTTCATGAGCAAACCATCAAACACAACCACTTTAAAATTCTTTATATTAAAATTACTTTTCTTTATCTCATGTAAAATTAATTCTTTTCTTTTACTCATAGAAAATAAATGATTTTTTTTTTGATTAGTCGCAACTCCTATTACCAATTGATCAACAAGCTTATGTGCTCTAAAAATTATATCTAGGTGACCATTTGTGACAGGGTCAAAAGAACCTGGATAAAGTCCTATTTTTTTTTCAACATAATTATTCTACTTCATTTTTTTTTACTGTAGTAACAGATACGACCTTTTCTGATTTTTCTGTATTTAATAAAGTGACTCCTTGAGTTACTCTTCCAGCAATTCTAATTCCTTTTACTAATAATCTGATTAGTTTTCCTCTATTAGTTACCATTATAACCTCTTCATCCTCTTCTACTGGGAAGGAGGCTACTACTCCTCCATTTCTCTCTGACGTTTCAATATTAATTATTCCTTGCCCACCCCTTTTTGTTTTTCTATATTCATATGACGAAGATCTTTTCCCATAACCATTTTCAGTTACAGATAATAAAAACTCTTGCTTAGAATTTAATAATTCTAATCTATCTTTTTTAATATCTATTTTTTTCTTTTCTTTTCTTCTTAATGAACTTACATATTTTAAATATTCTTCTCTTTCATCAGTATTTATATCTACAGAATTAAGTATAGATGCTGAAATTATTCTATCATTATTTTGTAGCTTTATGCCTCTTACTCCCATAGAAGTCCTGCCACTGAAAACTCTTACATCATTTACATTGAACCTTACACATTTGCCTTTAGATGTAGATAAAATAACATCATTTTTATCTCCTGCTAACAAAACCTGTATTAATTTATCATTGTTATCAAGTTTCATCGCTCTTTTTCCATTTGCCTTAATATTAATAAAATCACTTACTTTATTTCTTCTCACATTTCCAAACTTTGTAACAAATATCAGGGTTTTTTCGCTTTCTTTATTTGGCAAGACTAACATTGCAGTAGTTAATTCATTTTCAGAGAGTGGAATAAGGTTAACTAAAGGCCTTCCTTTTGATTGAGGTGACCCTTTAGGTAATTTATAAACCTTAATTTGATGAACTATTCCTTTATTAGTAAAAAATAGAACTATATCATGACTGTTAATTGTAAGTACTTTTTCTACAAAATCATCGTCTTTTGTAGTCATTCCTGCTCTTCCTTTTCCTCCTCTTTTTTGTGATCTGTAGGTGTCGACAGGTACAATTTTTACATATCCTGATTTTGTAAGAGTCAAAACTACATCTTCTTTTTCAATTAAATCATCCAAGTTTTTTTCTTCATAGTTTTCAATAATTTTGGTTCTTCTGTCAACAGCGTAATTATTCTTAATTTCTTCTAATTCTTTTTTGATGATTTGTTTAATTTTAGTTTTTGAGGCCAATATTGACAAATAGTCTGATATTTTTCTTGCCTCTTCTAAAAGGTCTTTTTCAACTTTTTCTCTTTCCAAGCCTGTTAATCTTTGCAGTCTAAGCTCTAATATTGCTTTAGCTTGCTCAGATGATAAATAACTAAATTTTGAAATTATTTCGGAGAGTCTTTTATCGGCATTTTTCATTAATAATTTTGCTAAACTCTGAAAGTTCCATTTTTTCTCCAGTATCTTTTTAAGTGCATCATTGGTGTCTTTAGATTCTTTTATAAGATCTATCATTTCATCAATGTTTTCAATAGCTACTGCCAATCCAAGCAAAATATGCTCTTTTTCTTTAGCTTTAATTAAATCAAAAGTAGTTCTTTTTATTATGACTTCAATTCTATAATTTATGAACGTCTCTAATATCTCTCTAGTACCTAATTGAGTAGGCATGCCATTTTTAAGTGCTAAAACATTTGCTCCAAAACTAGTTTGTAAGGATGTATATTTATGAAGCTGATTTAAAACTACTTCCGGTGTAGCGTCTCTCTTTAATTCGATAACTACCCTTACTCCGTCTTTGTCTGACTCATCTCTTAAGTCCGATATGCCTTCAATCTTTTTAGCCCTTACACTATCGGCTATTTGTTCAACAAGCCTAGACTTATTAACTTGATAGGGAATCTCTTTTATTATTATGGCAGTTCTATCCTTAGAGGTATTTTCAATATTAGTTACTCCTCTTATAATTACGGATCCTCTTCCAGTATCAAAAGAGTTTTTGATTCCAGATCCACCTATTATAATTCCACCGGTTGGAAAGTCAGGTCCCAAAACAATCTTTCTTAAACTTTCATCATCAATTGCAGGATCATCTAACAATGAAATACAAGCTTCTACTATCTCTCCTAAATTATGAGGTGGTATATTTGTTGCCATTCCTACCGCAATACCTCCAGAACCATTTACTAGCAAATTTGGATATCTTGCGGGAAGTACTTCCGGTTCTGTTAAAGTAGTATCATAATTGTCCACAAAATTTACAGTATCTTTATCTAAGTCCTCTAAAAGGGTATCTGCAACTTTTGCCAGTCTTGTTTCGGTATATCTCATAGCGGCAGGTGGATCTCCATCCATTGATCCAAAATTTCCTTGTCCATCTAACAAAGGAAGGCTCATAGAAAAATCTTGCGCTAGCCTGACCATTGCTTCATATATAGCATTATCTCCATGAGGATGAAACTTACCCATTACCTCACCTACTATTCTAGCAGACTTTCTATGCGGTTTATTCGAGTCATAATTGCCATCGTACATACTAAACAAGATTCTCCTATGTACAGGCTTTAACCCATCTCTAATATCAGGTAATGCTCTACTAACAATAACACTCATGGCATAGTCCAAATAGGACTTTTTCATTTCATCTTCGATAACTACGCTGTCTTTATGAAATTTTTCTTCAGAGAGGTTGTTCAGCTTTTCTTCTCCATCTGAATTATTATTATTATTGTCTGACAATTTTATCTCTTAAATATAAATTGAAATATTAGAAAGGAATATCATCTTCTAAAGAATCTAGTTCATTTGTAATTTCTTTATTAGAAGTTTCTTTTGAAGATTTCGATGATTTATTTTGATCTTCATAATTACCTAATGAGTTATTATCATTTGATCTATCCAATAAAACTAACTCTCCTCTATAATTTTGAACCACTACTTCAGTTGTGTATTTATCTACACCATTACTATCTTGCCATTTTCTTGTTTGTAACTGACCTTCTAGATATATTTTTGCTCCTTTTTTTATATACTTTTCGGCTATATCTGCTAGTAATACGTTGAAAATTGCAATCCTATGCCACTCTGTATTTGACTTAATTTCCCCTGACTCTTTATCCTTCCAACGTTCACTTGTGGCTAGAGAGAGATTTACTACCTTATTACCATTTTGAAAAGTTTTTACCTCTGGATCATTTCCAACGTTTCCTACTAGGGTTACTTTATTAATACTATAAGCCATAAACATTTTATACCAGATTGGCAATATATTTACTATATTATTTTAATATTAAAAAAATTTAATTTCTTGAGAAGATATGAAAGATAAAATTATTATAAAAGGTGCAAGAGAAAATAATCTTAAAAATATTTCTTTGGAAATACCAAAAAATAAGATTGTAGTAATTACTGGAGTCTCAGGAAGCGGTAAATCTACTTTAGCTTTTGAAACAATCTATGCAGAAGGACAAAGAAAGTATGTAGAAAGCTTATCTGCATATGCTAGACAATTTTTACAAATGATGGATAAACCTGATTTAGATAGAATAGAAGGTTTGTCGCCTGCAATTGCCATTGATCAGAAAACAGTTTCAAAAAATCCTAGGTCTACAGTAGGAACTATTACAGAAATTTATGATTATCTTAGATTGTTATATGCAAGGGTAGGTATTCCATATTCTCCAACAACAGGAAAGCCTATCACTAAGCAGACCTCATCAGAAATTATTAAAAAAGTTAAAACTCTTCCTAAAAATAAAAAAATTTTTATTTTGTCACCCATTGTAAGGTCAAAAAAAGGTGAATTTAAAAAAGAACTAGCTGATTTAAGAAAAAAAGGTTTTCAAAGATTGTTTGTTAATAAAAAGCTATATGAGTTCGATAAATTACCTAAGTTAAATAAAAACTTTAAGTATGATATTGATTTAGTAATTGACAGGCTAATTACTGGAGATAATTTATCAAATAGACTTGCTGACAGTATAGAACTTGCCTTAAGTTTATCTAGTGGGTTGGTTTATATTTTAGATGTAGATACTAATAATATAGAAATATTTTCTGCAAATTTCTCTTGTCCCATATCTGGATTTACTATAGAGGAAATTGAACCTAGAATGTTTTCCTTTAATAGTCCTTTTGGTGCATGTGAAAACTGTGAAGGACTAGGAGAAAAAAACTTTTTTGATCCAGACCTTTTGATACCTAATAAAAAATTATCTATAATGGATGGAGCAATTCTACCTTGGAGGAGAGGAATTAATAATTATTATCAAAGGGTCTTAAAAAAGGTTATAGAACATACAGATCTTGACTTAAGTATACCTTTTGAAAGTAATAAAAAGAATGATATTAATATTTTGTTGTATGGCTCCAGTGATATTCTAGTTGAGGAAAGAAGTTTTGGAAGATTTAGAAGCAGAAATTACAAACCATTTAGAGGCTTGATGCACCTATTTGAAAATCAATTTAAATATATTAGAGACTCTTGGATGAAAGAGGAATACGAAAAATATATTTCTTCTAAAGAATGTAAGTCCTGTAATGGTTTAAGACTAAACGAAAAATCGCTATCAGTAAAAATTGATGATAAGAATATTGGAATTATTACAAATTATTCTATAGAAAATCTTCTTCGCTGGATTACCAGTCTAGATGCTAAATTAACAGGAAATGATAAAATAATTGCTAAACCAATTTTAAGAGAAATAAAAAATAGGCTAGCATTTCTTTGTGATGTTGGTTTAGATTATTTATCTTTATCCAGATCATCTGCTACATTGTCTGGTGGAGAAAGTCAAAGAATCAGATTAGCATCACAAATAGGATCTGGTCTTACTGGAGTGCTTTATGTTTTAGACGAACCATCAATTGGATTACATCAAAAAGATAATGCAAGATTATTAAAAACTTTAGTAAGACTCAGAGACTTAAATAATTCAGTAATAGTTGTAGAACACGATGAGGATGCTATTCGGCAAGCTGACCATATTATTGATATAGGACCATTTGCTGGATTGAATGGAGGAGAAGTAGTAGCCCAAGGTAAACTTAAAGATATTATAAATAATAAGAACAGCCTTACATCTTTGTATTTGTCTGGAAAAAAATTAATTTTAATACCTAATAAAAGAAGAGTAAAAAATTCCAATAAATTATTAAGTTTTACAGATGTAAGAACTAATAATTTAAAAAAAATAAATTTGAATATACCATTAGGATTATTTTGTTGTATTTCTGGAGTATCAGGTAGTGGAAAATCTAGTCTTATCATTGATACTCTATACCCTGCTTTATATAATTTTATCTATAAAACAAAACTCAAACAAGGAAATTATAAAGATTTTAAGGGAGGACATTTTATAGATAAAGTAGTAAATATTACACAATCTCCAATAGGAAGAACACCAAGGTCAAACCCTGTTACATATACAGGATCTTTCACCCCTATAAGAGAATGGTTTGCCCTTTTACCTGAGTCAAAAGAAAGAGGCTATAAATCTGGGAGATTTTCATTTAACGTAAAAGGAGGAAGATGTGAGGTATGTGGTGGTGATGGCCTTAAAAAAGTAGAAATGCACTTTCTATCTGATGTTTATGTAAAATGTGAAGAGTGTAAAGGGAGAAGATTTAATGATGAAACTCTTGAAATAAAATATAAGGATAAAAGCATATCAGATGTTTTACAACTTTCCGTAGATGAAGCAAAAGAAGTTTTTAAAGCCATTCCATCAATAGCTTCAAAGTTAGAAATGCTTAGCAAAGTTGGTTTAGGTTATATGAAGATTGGACAATCAGCAACAACCCTTTCAGGAGGGGAAGCTCAAAGAATTAAAATAGCTAAAGAGCTTTCAAAAAAAGCAACTGGAAAAACTCTCTACATACTCGATGAACCTACGACAGGTCTTCATTTTGATGATGTTAATAAATTAATAAACATTTTACAGGAGCTCACTGACAATGGAAATACTATTATTGTAATAGAGCATAATTTGGATATTTTAAAATGTTCAGATTGGATTATAGACTTAGGTGTTGATGGGGGAGAGAAGGGAGGACAAATTATTGCTGAAGGACCTCCAGAAGAAATAATAAAGAAAAAAATTAGTTATACGGCTCATTACCTCAAAAGTGCTTTAGGTCTCTAGCTTTAAAAATGCTAAAGTTCTTCTTCCTTGTGAAAGCAGAATGTTGTAAGTCTTAAATGCTGAAACACTAGTCATTATTTCATAAGGTATCTTTTTCTTTATTAAGAGCTTAATGGTTTTAATAGGTAACCTTCCTATTTGTTTTCCCATACCAAATAATATAAAATCAATTCTATTCTTGCTGATTATTTCTATTTTTTTTCTAACTAGATCTTCTGCAAATATAGAATTAGATCCAACATTTACATCAATCAAAGTATCTATCAATATTAAATTTTTAAAATATTTTTTATTTTTTATTATTATGAAATCTTTGCCAAATGATGAAATAAAATTTTCATTAGATAAATTTTCAAACTCTATTTGCAAATTATAATTTATTCCTCTTTGGGTTGATTTCTTTTAACATTTAAAAAAACTAGGACCGGAGTTGCAATTAATATCGAAGAATATGTCCCTATTAATATTCCCCAAATCATAGCAAAACTAAAATCTTTTATAATATTACCTCCAAAAATAAATAATGCCAATAATGCTAAAATAGTAGTCGCAGTAGTGTTTATTGTTCTTGAAAGAGTTTCATTTACTGATTTATTAAGCAATGAAATAATACTAATTTTTCTAAATTTTTTTAAATTTTCTCTTATTCTATCGTAAACTACTACAGTATCATTCATAGAATATCCTATTATCAGAAGCAGTGCTGCTACTGTAGCTAAGTTAAACTCTAAAGAAGTAATAGAGAACATTCCAATGGTAAGAATTATATCATGTATAAGAGCTATCACTGCTCCTATTGCAAAAGGTAATTCAAATCTAAACCAAATATAAACAAGCATGGCGCTAATTGCTATCAAAATAGAAAAAATTCCAGCTTTAATTAGCTCTTTGCTAACCGTAGGACCAACATATTCAAGACGTCTATAGTCAACATTTAAATATTCCTTATTCAAAGTTTCCTTTATTTTTACAATAAGCTCTTGGTTATTTTTTCTATTAGTATTTAAAGTTTCAATTTTTATAAGATAGTTATTTTTTGAATTATCTAGGCTTTGTATAGAAAAGTCACCAGGAACAATTTCACCTAGCTTTTTTCTTATCAAGTTAATTTCAATATCCTTAGCAAAGGAAGTTTCAATTAATAGTCCACCCTTAAAATCAATTCCAAAATTTAATCCTTTAAATACTAAAAAAAATACTGATACTAAAGATAAAATTCCAGAGGTTATAAAAAAAAGTTTTCTACTTCCTAAAAAGTTTATATCTGGAGTTTTCTTAATTAATCTAATCAACATATTATAACTTGAGCTCCCTATTTTTATTACTAATGTAAAAGTAATTAATTAACAATCTACTTACTATCATTGTACAAATAATTGTACTAAAAACTCCAAGTCCTAAAGTTATTGAAAAACCTTTTATTGGTCCAGACCCCATAAAAAATAGAATAAAAGCAGCAATCAAAGTAGTAATATTGGCATCTAATATTGCTCTAAATGCCTGTGAAAAACCTGTATCTATAGCATTTATTTTTGACCTTCCTAAAACTTGCTCTTCTCTTATTCTTTCAAAAATAAGAACATTTGCATCCACTGCCATTCCTACTGTTAGTGCAATGCCAGCAATTCCTGGCAAGGTGAGAGTTGCTTCTAATAGGACTAACCATGAAAATAGAAAAAGTATGTTAATAATTAAAACTGTATTTGCAATTAGCGCAACCTTTCCATAAATTAAGAACATATAAACCAGAACTAAAACAAAAGCTATTATTAGTGATGTTGATCCTGCTTTTATTGAATCTTTTCCTAGGCTAGGGCCAACTGTGCGTTCTTCAGCTATACTGATAGGAGCTGGCAAAGAACCGGCTCTTAATAAGATAGCTAAATCATTAGCAGTTTCAAAAGTAAAGTTTCCAGAAATTTGAGCATTTCCAGTGGGAATTGGTTCTTGAATTACCGGAGCAGAAATTACTTTATTGTCTAACACAATTGCAAATCTTTTACCCACATGTTTGCTTGTTAAATCAGCAAATTTCCTAGACCCAATACTGTCAAATACTAATGAAACTACTGGTCTATTAAACTGATCTACTGACGCACTTGCATCTTTTAAATTATCCCCGCTTACACCTACTCTTTTTTTAATAACATATCTTATTTCAGTATCTGAATCTTTTACAATTTCTGATCCCACAAAATACTTTTTCTCATTAACCAATTGCATATTTTTTTCGTCAACAAGCCTAAAATTCATTTTTGCTGTTTTTCCTAGCAAAGCTTTTATTCTATCTGGATCTTTTAATCCAGGAAGTTGCACAAGAATTCTTTGATTTCCCTGTATTTGTATGATTGGTTCATTCGTTCCTATTTCATCTATTCTCTTTCTTATAATTTCTAGAGATTGTATTACTAATGAGCTATAAAACTCATTAATATATTTTTCATCAAAATTTAACTTTATTAAAAAATTCTCATTTTCAACTTTTACTGATTCAAAATCATTAATTATTTTTAATGCTTTTTCTGCTTCATTTTTAACATTTAAAGTGATTTTTACTTCATTATTTATTACAGAAATATCATCAGTTAAAATTTTATTATCTTCAAGTTTTACTCTAACATCTTCAGATAGATTAAGTAGTTTTTCTCTCAATGCTTCCCTTGTCTCTATTTGCAGTAAAAGCTGAGATCCTCCTTGTAGGTCTAGTCCTAGACGTATAGATTTAGTATCTATAAATTTAGGGAGGATTTTATAATTTTGGAATAAAGCTGGGATAGCAAAAAAAAAGCTAAAAAACACTATAGATATAGTTACTAAGAATTTAGTATTTAGATTTTTCATATTTTTATTTGTTAACGGGACTATCTGCCAAAACTTCTGATATTGTCTCTCTTTTAACTTTTACGTTAACTCCATCTGAAATTGATATAGTAACAATATTATCATCGTCTACTTTAACAATTTTAGCCAACATTCCTCCAGAGGTTATAATTTGATTTCCTACTTTGAGAGAAGAGACCATTTCTTTATGCTGTTTTACTCTTTTTTGTTGAGGTCTTATTAAAAGAAAATAAAAAACCACAAAAATTAATATTAATGGTAAAAGTTGAATTATAAAACCTTGCCCTCCAGATGCTTGAGATGTTTGGGCATATGCTAAATTTACTATCATACAAAACTCCTTAACAAATAGCCAGTTATTGCATTTTAATC
Organism: Candidatus Pelagibacterales bacterium; assembly: GCA_002715505.1. GTDB lineage: Bacteria > Pseudomonadota > Alphaproteobacteria > TMED109 > TMED109 > JAYYAX01. Next base: position 27,776 of record PAZF01000009.1, on the reverse strand, counting down.
TAGTTCAGATACTCTTATAAATCAATTATATAATTTTATAATGAAAAAAAAAAATTCTATCTGACATGCTTAATTATCTAAATAAAATTAATAAAAATTTTAAAATAATAAGTAAACCCAGACTTTTCCGAGCAAAAGCTATTAATTCAGGACTTTTAGAATGGAGCAATGAAGATAATCAATTTTATAAAATTAAAAATAAAAATGAAAATAGCAGTAATAGTTTACTCTTTTTGGATGGAAAAAAAAAAACCTTAGTCAATAATACGATACAATTTTTAAATGGAAAGCCAGCCAATAGCGTATTACTGTGGGGAGCGAGAGGTACTGGCAAATCCTCTTTAGTTTTGTCTATATATGATTTACTTATAAAAAAATTTTCTTTTTCTATGATAGAAATCAAATTTTTTCAAATAGAATGTATTCCAAAAATTTTAAGACTAATAGATAGAGATAGAAAAAAAATAATAATATTTTGTGATGACTTTTCCTTTGAGTGCAATGATGATAAATTTATATTATTTAAAAATACATTAGAAGGTAGTTTAAGGAGCAACACTAATATTATTTACTACGTAACTTCAAATTACAGACATCTTGTAAGAAATAATTTTCATGATAACTTAAATGATACTCATAACAAAGATACAAATGAAAATCTTATTTCTTTATCCGATAGATTTGGAATATGGTTAGGGTTTCACAGTTTTAGTCAAGAGGAATACATCAAAATTGTTCTTTTTTATGCAAAGCAATTAAAATTAAAGTTGAAAACAGAAATAATAAAAAAAAAGGCAGTTGAGTGGTCAGTATTAAGAGGATCCTATTCTGGAAGGGAAGCTTTAAACTTTGTTAAATTTTTATTGTTAAATGAATAAAAAGTTTATTTAAATAAATATTTTAAAGGGTCTCGTGGTTTAGAATTTTTTCTCACTTGAAAATGTAGCTGGTAATCATCTACATTTCCAGTCTTTCCTACAGACCCCAGAATGTCTCCTTCATTCAGATTTGTTCCTATTTTAACATAAAATTTATCTAAGTGAGCATAGGCTGTAGTCCAACCATTATTGTGTTTAACTAAAATTAGGTTTCCCCAGGCAGGGAGTTCATTTCCTCTATATATAACTTTTCCTGATTTCGCAGCCCTAACTGGACTACCGGGCGGGGCTTTAATATTTATTCCATCATTTCTTCTACCCGAATTTTTGATGCCAAATGTTGCAATTACTCTTCCTATCACAGGCCACTTAAAAAGCTTTTTATTATAATTACTTTTTTTAGACTTAGAATTACTCTTTCTTTTAATATTCTTACAATATTCAATTTTAGCAAAATATGGCAAATTTATAAATTTTCCTACTATGAGTCTTCTTTCTTGAAGATTGTTATTTCTTTGCACTATATCTTCAATATTAATTCTAGAACATTTAGCAATTTTAAATAAAGAGTCTCCTTTATTTATTTTATATCTTACTGGTTTAGGAATAGATAATGTTTTACCTGGCTTTAAAATATATGGTTTTTTAAGATTATTAAATTTTATTATTTCTCTTATTGATACTTTATATTTATCAGAAATACTTTTCAGGGTATCTCCAGTAGTAATTTTTAATCTTTTTTCCCCATAGGCTTTTTTTTGTCTATCAGAGAAAATACCCTCCTCTATTTTTGGAAAGGTTAATTGTTTTCCGCAACCAGTTATTAAAATTGTAATAATTACAATAATTATAAATTTAATATTTTTTTTGTATTTCATAAAATAATATTTTCATCTAAAGAAAATTCTTTAACTTTTAATTTCTCTATTTTTTTATTTTTACTACACTTAATTATACTAACTTTACCTATATTTTCTTTAGTAAAAAACAATAGACCTTCATTGGATAGAAGGTCTAAGTATTTGCTAGGTATGATATTGTTGCTTTTGAAAGCTACTATAAGATCGAAAGGTGCTACGTGCTTCCAATCTAAATAATGAGAACTTTTTTTAATAAAAATATTAGATAAACCGAGTTTTTTGAAAACTTTTTCTGTTTTCTCAATTTTTTTTTTATCAGAACATAAGCCGTATATTCTTTTTGCCAAAAGTGATGAAATTGAAAAATACCACCCTAGCTTAAAATCCAATATTAGAACATTACTTAGTCTTTTTTTGTAGTTTAATGCCTCTTGTAAAATTTTTGATAATCTTGCCAACTCTTCAAAATTAATATAATCTAAAGACTTGTAGTTACCTAGTAAATGCAAAAAATAATGCGGTGGTATTTTCTCTATAGATAAAAGTACTTTTTCATTATTAATTCCATTGCTTCTTAACATTAAAAGAATTTTTATAAGTACTTCTCTATTTTTCAACTATTTTCCTAAGAGAACTGCTTAATTTTTTTGATATATTATTTTCAGAAGAGCTAAAATATGAATGGTATGTCACAGTAATAAATTTTTTATTCATTTCATACTCGTCTTCATTAATTACTGCAGATTTATGAATTTTTCTTTCAGAAGGTATCTTTAAAAAAAAGGATTTTTTTTTTAATTTAGTAATAGTTAATATTTCTCCAGGTTTCCTTTTTCCTGCTTTAACTATTTTACAGCCTTTTATTTTTTTTATTTCTACATTTGGAAAATTAATATTGTAATAAATATTATTATTAAAATTTAAAGCTTTAATGTTTTTAATTATTTTAGGTAAGTAGTATTTAACCGTATTCCAATGAGTGGGTTTAGAATTTTTTTCTATGGATATTGAAAATGATTTTATATTTTGAATGCTTCCTTCTCTTGCAGCTGCGACTGTTCCTGAATATATAAGGTCTAAACCTAAATTTTGACCATAATTTATTCCTGACAAGATTATTTTAGGTTTAATTTTTTTTTTTAATAAATATTTTATTCCAAATACTACACAATCAACTGGTGTCCCTTCAACTTTGAATGTTTGATTAGTTAAAGCCTCTATTTTGATATTTTTATTAATAGTTATAGAATGGCTTTTCCCAGAATTGTTAATTGCTGGAGCAAAAGACCAAATATTATTACTTAATATTTTTGCTACATCATTTAATATTTTAATTCCTTTGGCTTTACAACCATCATCATTTGTAATGAATATCAAATCATTATTATTCATCTAAATCTCAATTTTATTAATGCCATCCATGTATTTAATTAGAACATTAGGTATCTTTATAGTATTTTCATTTATTTGATAGTTTTCTAATATGGCTACAAGCGCTCTACCTACTGCCACTCCTGATCCGTTAAGTGTATGAATAAATAATTTTTCATTATTATTATTTTTATATTTTATATTAATTCTTCGAGCCTGAAAGTCTTCACAATTTGAACAGCTAGAAACTTCCCTATATTTTTTTTGGCTTGGCAACCAGACTTCAATATCGTAAGTTTTAGATGCTGAAAACCCCATATCTCCAGATGACAAAAGCGTTACTCTGTAAGGTATTTCTAATAATTCTAGTACCTTACTAGCACATTTAGTTAATCTTTCCAATTCCTGATAAGAGTCTTCTTTAGATACTAGTGACACAAGTTCAACTTTTTTAAATTCATGTAATCTTATCATACCTTTAGTATCTTTTCCTGCTGCCCCAGCCTCAGATCTAAAACAATTGGTAAGTGCTACGTACCTTATAGGAAGTTTATTGTCTAACAATATTTTTCCTTTATTTATATTTGTTAAAGTAACTTCTGCAGTAGGTATTAACCACTTATTGCTAGATACAGAAAATAAATCTTCTTCAAACTTAGGAAGCTGTCCTGTTCCTAACAATGCAGTATCTTTAGTCAAGTGTGGAGTGCTAATTTCTTCATATCCGTGCTCATTAATATGCAAATCTAACATAAAATTACATAGAGCCCTTTCTAACCTAGCTAATTTTGATTTTAGTATGACAAACCTAGATCCAGAAATTTTAGATGCACTTTCAAAATCCATCATATCCAAATTATTTCCTATTTCATCATGTGGAAGACCAGTTTCTTTTTTATTAATTTCTTTTGATTGAAAAACTACTTTATTAAAACTATCGTCTCTTCCTACAGGAATATCAGAGGAAGGAGAGTTGGGTAGATTTAACAAAATTTCTTCTAATTTTACAGATGCTTTTAAAAGCTTTTTCTCTGTGTTTTTAATATCTTCTTTAATATTATTAACTTTGCTTATAACTTTAGCAGCTTCTTGTACATTATTTTTTATTTCAGGAATTGATTTTGATAATACATTCCTTTGATTTTGTAATTCCTGTAATTCAAAAGTAAAGTTTCTTTTTTTTTTATCCAGATCTAAAATTTCTTCAATATTAATTTTTATAAATCTTTTATCCATAGATTTGATAAATTCATTTTTATATTTCCTTATAAAATTAATATCGTGCATTTAATTCTTACTCATTAAAATCAGTTTCTCCAAATAACTTCTTTTTTGCTTTTGACTTATTTTTAGTTTTTACTTTTTTATTTTCAAAAAATACTGCTAAAAGAATAGATATTTCAAATAGTACAATTATAGGAATACCTAGCCCTATTTGGCTTATTAGGTCAGGTGGTGTTAATATTGCAGCCACTACAAAGGCTATTACTATAGCATACTTTCTTCTTTTTTTTAGTTGACTACTGTTTACAAGACCAGCCCTTGCTAGTAAGGTCAGTGCTACAGGTATTTGAAATGCTAATCCAAAAGCAAACATTAGTTTTAAAACTAAAGATAAATATTCATTAACTTTAGCTTCTAGCTCAATTGCCATTCCAGCTTCTGCTGTAGAGGTCTGAAATCCCAGAAAAAAATTCCATGCCAATGGAAAAATAAAATAATAAACTAGTGCTGCTCCTGACGCAAACAACAATGGAGTAGCTATAAGAAAAGGAAGAAAAGCACTCTTTTCATTTTTATATAAACCAGGAGCAGCAAATTTATAAATTTGCATTGCAAGAATTGGAAAAGATATAAAAAGCGCTCCGTAAAAAGATACTTTAAGATATGTAAAGAATGCTTCTGTTAAGGCTGTGTATATCATTCTTGGGTTCTCTATACCGTTTTTTATATAAATTTGATAAAGAGGATCAACAAGAAAGTCATATATAGAATTAGCAAAATAATAACAGATACAGAAAGATAAGAAGAAAAATAATACAGCCCACTTAAGTCTATCTCTTAATTCAATTAAGTGAGTTATTAATGGTGCTTTTGATGCTTCTATATCATCTTCTTTTTTAGATACGTTTTCACTCATTTATCATGCAATATTTAAAAATAGCCCAGGCCCAAATATATTAAAACTTCAGACAAATTAAAATGCTAAAAATATGCCTTTCAAAAATATCAACAACTTCATAAGAAATTATTTAAATTATTTACTAATTAGTTTTTTTATTCTTTGGCTTTTTCTTTTTTTCTTCTGAAGATAGGTCACTATCAATTTCTTCAGTTTCTTCACCTTCCTTCATACCTGCTTTAAAACTCTTTATACCTTTAGCAATATCTCCCATTACTCTTGGAATTTTACCAGCTCCAAATAATATTACGATTATCACTAAAACTAAAACTATTTGCCAAATACTTATTCCCATTATTATCTCCTTTCTTTGAATTTATATAATTATTTACATTACAGCAATGAATTTTTTATTTTGAGAAGACTAATATTTTCTTAGTATTAATTTTTAGTCTAACAAGTGTATTTTTTTTAATATCACTTTTATCTGTTCTAATTTTAAATGATGGAAGTTTTTTATTAATACTTACTTTGTATTCCCAACTATCTCCTAAAAATGCTTTTTCTAAAACTTTGCATTTCAGACCCTGTTTGCTGAATTTTATATCTTCTGGTCTTATAAAACAGAAATGCTTTTTCTTTCCGCATTTTTCAAAACTTTCTTTGCATTGTAAACAATTAAGCGTTCCAAATGGTGTCATTATTTTTCCTTGCTTTTTAGCTATAACTGAAAATCTGTTAATATCCCCTACAAATTCAGCAACAAACTGATCTATAGGCTTATTGTAAATATTTTGTGGCGTATCATTTTGAATTATTTTACCTTTGTTAATTAAAATTATCTTATCGCTTACCCTAAGAGCTGATTTAATATCATGAGTAACAAAAACTACTGATATTTTATTTTGTCTTAAAAGTTTTATAGTAAATTCAGCAATTTCTTTTCCTAAGTTATAGTCTAAGCTTGAAAAGGGCTCATCCATTAATAATATTTTTGGTTTTGTTATTAATATCCTGGCAAGAGCAACTCTTTGCTTCTCTCCCCCTGAAAGCTTATCAGGATATAATTCAGCTACATGTTTTAGTTTAAATTCTTGCAGTAATTTAAACATTAACTTTTTTCTATAATTTGAACTCTTATTTTGAATACCAAATTCTATATTCTTATATACATTATAATGTGGAAATAGCACATCTTCCTGAAACATTAAGCCAATTTTTCTTTTTCCAGTCGGAACAAGTTTTTTTTTTGATGAAAGTAACTCATTTAAAAAGGTTATATTACCTTCTGTTAGATTAATTAAGCCGGAAATAGCCTTTAATATGGTAGTCTTTCCTGATCCTGAAGGTCCAATTATACTAATGATTTCTCCTTTTTTGAGAGAAAAAGAAATATTATCCAATATTTTTTTTATTCCAACTTTATAGTCAATATTTTTAATTTCTAAAAAATTTTCTTTCATAATTTCTTTCTTCTAAAGATTAAATGAATAAAAATTAATGGTATAGTAGCAAAAATCATAATTAATAATGAAGATATAGCTGCCATTTTTAATTGCTCAGAACTCGCATATTCAAAGGTTAGTATAGACAATGTATTAAAGTTAAAAGGTCTTAATATTAAAGTTGCAGGTAATTCTTTAAGTATATCTATAAAAACTAAAAGAAAGGAAATCAAAAAACTTACAGTTAACATTGGAATATGAATTTTAAAAAATAATTCGTTTCGTTTGGCACCTAAATTAATTGCAGCAAAATCTAATTTTCTGTTAACCTTTTGATACGCTGCTTCTATAGGATTAAAGGCAACCGCTAAAAATCTCGTTAAATAAGCAAAAATGAGAACGAAAAAAGATCCAGAAATTATTAGTCCAACATTATTAAATTGCAATATTTCTAAAAATTGAATGATTTTTTTATCAAAATAAACAATAGGAGTTATTACTCCTAAAGCAATTACTATACCTGGAGACGCATATCCGATTTTGGCTAGATTTAAAAAAAAATTTAAAAAACCTCCATAAATTCTTTGAGTAAAACAAATTATTGCAGCAAATGATGTAATAATAATACTTCCGACAAATGCTAAAAAAATAGAATTTAAAGAGGCCTTGAAAAAAAGTAATAATAAGTTGCTTTCTTTAATAACTAGACTTATAGAATTTGAAATAAGCCAGGATAAAGGGATTAAAAATGTAATAATAATTAGAGTCAGTATAATTAAAAATGGCACTTTAGGTTTATTAGAAAAAATTTTTATATCTTGATTAGAGAGATCAAAAGAAAAAAATCTTCCCTCATTTTTTTTCCTAAATAAATTTTCTGTAAACAATACTATAAAAGCCAAAATGAATAAAATAGTTGCCAGCCTAGCAGCGCTATTAAAGTCTCCCAGTCCAAACCATGATTTGTATATTCCTACTGATAAACTGTCAACACCCAAATAATGTACTACACCAAAGTCAGCCATAGACTCCATCATAACTAAAGCTAATCCTGCAATTATTGCTGGTTTGCATAGTGGTAAAGCACAATTAAAAAATAACCTTTTTCTATTTATACCTAAGTTAGCTGCTGCTTCAATAATTTTTCTAGAGTTGTTAGAAAGTGAAAATTTAGCTATCAAGTACACATAAGGAAATAAAGTTATACTTAAAATAAATATTGCTCCAGTTACTGATCTAACAGATGGTATTAAAAAGTTAAATTGAGATAAACTTAAAAATTCTAAAATCTGAGAAATTATTCCACCTTTATCTGTAATATCTGCGTAACAATAAGCCACAGCATATGGTGGAATGGCAATAGGAAGAATTAATAAATAAGAAAAAAGCTTTTTAAAATGAAAATCATAAAAGACTGTAAACCAAGCTGCTGTCACTCCAAATAATAAAGTAAATAAAGAAACAAAAAAAATAAGTAAGACTGTATTGTAGCTATAGGTTAAAAAAAAATATTCATATATATGTTGCCATACCTCTTGATTTACATTAATTGCTTTAATCCAAATAGTAGCAATTGGTGTGGCAACAAGGATGGCTATGAATAAGCTTATTATTAACCAAACATTTATACTTTTAAATAAATTGTTGTTATATGAAAAAATATCTTCCTCCCATATCTTAAAAATAAAGATATAAAGGCATATTGTAAATGATAACTATTTCTAGTTGCAAGTTAATTATTAATTTCTTCTTTTTTAATAAGTTCCTCTTTTAAAGTATCACCTTTAGTTAAAAGACCCATTTCTTTGAGTTCCTTTTTAGAAGGCAATTCTTTAATATTAGTCAAATTAAAATATTGCAAAAAGTAATTTGTAGTTTTCCATAAAACAGGTCTTCCCGGTACTTCCTTTCTACCCTTATTTTCAATCCACTCATTATTGAGCAATAATTCAAAAATCCCTGGATGAGTGGATACACCTCTAATCTCGTCTATTTCAGGTTTAGTAATAGGCTGAAAATAAGCAACTATTGACAATGTTTCCATAGCAGCTTTTGAAAGTTTCTTCCTGATAATTTTATGCTCTTTTAAATATTCAGACAAATCTGAAGAGGTTTCAAAATACCACTGATTATCACTTTCTTTTAAATTTATTCCTTTATCCTTATAGTTATTTTTTAACTTTAATAGACATTCATTAAGATTTTCGCAAGAAGGTATTCTTTTTTTTATTTCGTTAATATGAATAGCCTTGTCACTAGCAAAAATTAATGCCTCAAGAATTCTTAAAATATTTTTTTGTTCTTTGGACATAAATTACTTTCTTTTCATAAATATTTCTCCGCACTCTTCCTTTTGCTTTATTAATATTTTTCCTCTTTTTGCCAGCTCTAAAGAAGCAGCTACTGTAGTTATAAAAGCTATTTTAATAGAGTGCTTTTCTTTGCTAACTTCTTCTATTTTAGGAAGAGTTTCTAAAATGCTGAACCACACCTTAATATTTTGGTAAAATTTTTTTATTTTTTCTAAAGCATCCTCGACGTTATAGTAATTTTTAGGCTCTATATTAATATTTTTAATTCCTTTTCTATTAAAAATATTTGAAAAGCAAATCAATAAGCTATGTTTGTTACAATAGTAATCAGTTTCTAAAACTACCGATTGATCTAAAATTTGTCCTTTTAAAAATCTTTTAGAATTCAATAACTCTCTTGAAAATAATTTTTCTGATACATCTCTCATAGCCTTTAGTCTTTGTAAATTAAAAGCCAAAAGCTCTGGCAATATTTCTTTATCATTTTCATTATCATCTTCTTTTGTAGGTAATAATAATTTTGATTTTATATAAGCTAATATAGCTGCCATAACTAAGTAATCAGAAGCTAAATCAAGATTCATTTTTTTGGATTTCTTTATAAACTGTAAGTATTGATTAACTAGAGATAATATGGAAATCTTTGTAATATCAAGTTTTTTTTGTTGCGCTAATTGTAATAAAAGATCAAGAGGCCCATTAAAGCCTTCTAAGTCTAAATTTAAGAGCAGTCTATTGTCCTTAACGTTATTATTATCTTCTTGAAAGTCTGTTTCTTTAAATTTATACAACCTATAGTACCTAATTTGCTAAATATAACTATATATATAACAAATATTAGTTATTGATAATAAAAAAATTATTTTATTAGCTTTTTCTCTAATTCTTTGGAAATTTTACCTGCACCTAAAGTAGATTTTATTATATATTTTAAATTAGGTTGGCAATGTAATATGATATCACAACCTGCGTTTATAGCTTTTTTAGCCCTTGCAAAATAGGATCCTTTAAGAGCCTTCATACATATATCGTCTGAGAATAATATTCCTTTAAAACCTAATTTATTTCTAATAATTTCTCCTATTATTATTTTCGAATGAGTAGCACTATTATAATTATCTAGTTTTTTATATTTTATGTGTGCAGTCATTGCAGAATGAATATTATTTAACTTTTTAAAAGGGAAAAAATCGTCCTTTAATTCTGAAAAACTTAAATTAATTTCAGGCAACTTTTTATGACTATCATCTTTAGATCTTCCATGACCAGGAATATGTTTTATAACGGGTTTAATTTTAGCTTTAATTAACCCCTTACATGCCTCATAACCAAGCAGTCTTACTATCTTAGGGTTGCTTGAAAAAGATCTGCTTCCAATCACATTATTGGAATTTTTAATTGATAAATCTAAAACAGGAGCACAATTATAGCTAAAACCCAATTTATATAATTCTTTTCCAATAGAATAGTAATTATTAAAAGTTTCTTTTTTTGCAGTTTTTAAATCTTTTAAGGCAATTTTTCCAAAATAATTAGCAGGAGGATAATTTGGCCAGATTTTTTCATTCAATCTAGAAACTTTTCCTCCTTCTTGATCTACCATTATTATAGAATTAGAACCTAAAATAGTTTTAATGTCCTTAATCAAAGCAATAACTTGCGTCTTATTAGAAATATTTCTTTTAAATAATATTACTCCAATTGGCTTAAATTTTATAAGATAATCTTTTTCACTTTCCTTTAGAAGAACTCCCTTAATACCGATTACAATAGCGTAATTATTCATAATACCTAATTATACAGTTATTTTTTTTGAGGATAGATTTACAGAAATCCTTAGCCGCATCTTTCGAATTAAATTCTCCAACTAATATTCTATAAAAAATTTTTCCGTTTTTGAGATTAACTTTTTTATAATTATAATTTTCCTTAGAGAGTTCTATGTAAATTTTTTTAAGTCTTTGCCATTCTTTATCTATTAAATTTGCATTAGAAACTGAAGCTAATTGAATAGAATACTTTCCTAACTTTTTAGTGCTTTTTTGATTTTCTTTCTCGGCCTCATCTTCAACGGCATATAGGTTTAAATTATTATTTTCATTATTTTTTTTCAAAGCCTCTTTTTCAATTTTTTTTATTTTTTCTTCAGTAATTTTTTTAGTTTCTTTTTTTTCTATAACTTTTTTCTTTTCTTCTACTGACTTATTGTTATTTTCATGTTTATTCTCTTTTTCTAACCTTGGATTAGAAGTATTATTTTCATTATTATTAGCTTTAATATCATCATTAAAAGCCTTCCAAATAGTACTATCAGAATGGGGAAATAGTTCAATTTCGTCTGGTTTTTCTTTTATATTTTCTTTTAAGGGCTCTATTACTGGAATGTTCGAATTTTCTTTTTTTTGAAAGATATTGTTTATTAGCTCTATGGTTTTGGTAGACCAGAAAACTAAAATTAGGTTAAATATTCCAAAGAATACTATTATTATTTTATAATTTAGTTTTATAATTTCACCTATTTATTTACATTTTTTCTTTCACACTTACAGTCAAAATTTCTAATCCATTTCTAATTACACTTTGTACCATTTCTAAAAGTAATAATCTAGCTTGTGTTAATTCAGAGTTGTCTTCTGATAGAATTTTAAAATTACTATTACTTTTTCCCAAACTCCAATATGCATGAAATTTGCCAGATAGTTCTATTAAATAATAGACTATTCTATGAGGCTCTTTAAAAGCAACTGAGGACTCAATAATTTTTGGCCATAAAGATATTTCCCGAATTATATTTAATTCTTCATTAGAAACTAGTTTTTTAATACTTGGCAAATGACTTTCGTCAAATTTAATATTCTTTTGTTTAGCAATTTTTTTTAGTGAACTTATTCTTGCATATGCATATTGAACGTAAAAACTTGGATTTTCATTAGTTTCGTTTAGACATTTCTCTAAATCAAAGTCTAAATGTGCATCATTTTTCCTTGTTAACATAAAAAACCTAAGAACATCCTTTCCTATTTTTGGTAAGATTTCACTCACAAGAACAAAATTTCCTGATCTTTTTGACATTTTTATAACTTTTTTCTTATCTATCAGATTTACTATTTGGCAAAGCTTTACAGTGAAAACTGTATTTTGATATCCTAGAGCATTTAAAGATGCTTTGACTCTGTCTATGTATCCAGCATGATCTGCTCCCCAAATATTTATTATCTCATCATAGCCTCTGCTCACCTTATTGTAATGATATGCTATGTCAGAAGCAAAATATGTCCAATCTCCATTACTTTTTTTTACTACTCTGTCTGATTTATCACCATACTTTGACGATCTAAATAAAAGTTGTTTAATAGGTTTCCATCCTAATTCATTTTTACTTTTAGGTTTTTCTAAGGATCCAAAATAAATATCATTATTTTTCTCTAACTTTTCTATTACTTCTTGCAACAAACCCATTTTATGATTATTTTTTTCTGAAATATATTTGTTGAAAGAAACTCCAATACTATCTAAATCTTTTTTTATCAGTTCCATATTGCTATTAACTGCATATTCCTTAAGTTTTTCAAAGTTTTTATAATCGAAAGGAGGATTTTGGAAAAAGTCATAAGCAATTTTTTTAAGATACTCTCCTTTATACATTTTTTCTGATAAGGTTATATCCTTTTTATTTGTAAAATTACTAATGTGGTGATCTATAGTAAAAGCTAAGTTATCTACTTGAACACCTAAATCATTAACATAGTATTCTTTTGTAACATTAAAACCATTTTTAGATAATAATTTAGCTAAAACATCACCAAATATAGCCCCTCTTAAATGACCAATATGCAGAGGACCGGTGGGGTTAGCAGATAAAAACTCAATATTAATTTTTTTATTTTTACCTATATTACTAAAACCATAATTTAGCTTATTCAAATATATTTTTTTAAAAAAATCTGACCAGAAAGGATTAGAAAAATTTATATTTAAAAAACCAGGATCTACATAGTTTACTTTTTTAAATATTTTATTCTTTAAAATATTTTTAATTAAAACTTCAGAAAGCACTTTTTTTTCAATATTGAACATTTTACTTACCACCAGAATTACATTCGTGGATACATCACCAAACTTTTGTTTTTTAGGTTGTTCACAGGTAATCTTTATGTCAATTTCTTTATTAAGGTTCTTAAAGTTATCGTGAAGGATGTTTAAAATAATTTTTTTTGTGCTTTTATAAATATTCATTTTAATACCAGCCTTTTGTAATATCAAAAAGTTTTTGGTGCTCCCTTATAGCAAATCTATCTGTCATGCCTGCAATATAATCTGATATTATTCTGGCTTTATTTTTCTTATGAGACTTTGTCAAAACCAAATTCCATTCAAATGGAAGAAGGTCTGTTTCGTCATAGTAGATTTTAAATAAATCTGAAACTATACGCTTAGCTTTCGTAGTCATAATATTTATTTTCCAATGCCTATACATTTTATTCATTAAAAAATTTCTTATTTCATTAATATCAGAATTAATTTTTTTTGAAAAAGTAATTAAAGGCTTTTTCATTTTTCTGATATCATTTGCAGATTTAGGTTTGATAAGTGAGATATTTTTCTTTGTTTCGATTATAAGATCGTCAATCATATTAGATATAATGTATCTTTTAATTTCATTTACAATTCTCTTTTCATCTATTCTATAAAAATCACTTTTAAATTTTTTTTTAAAATTTTCTAAAATCTTGAACTCTTCTAATATATTTTCTACGCTGAAAAATTTTGCCCTTATTCCATCTTCTAAATCATGGCTAAAGTAAGCAATATCATCAGATAGAGAAGCAACTTGTGCTTCCGGTCCACACCAAGTATGTAATTGTAAATCCATTCCATTATTAATATATTCAGATATCGCAAAAGGAATATTTCTTTTTTTGAATGGACCATTGTGCTTTACAATACCTTCTAAAGTTTCCCAACTTAAGTTTAATCCATCAAAGTTTCTGTATTTTTTTTCCAAATAAGTTATTATTCTTAATGTATGCGCGTTATGATCAAATCCTCCGTGACTTTTCATAGAAATGTTTAATGCTTCTTCACCTGCATGACCAAATGGCGTATGCCCTAGGTCATGTGCTAAGGATATTGCTTCAGCTAAATCCTCATCAATTGCTAAAGATCTAGAGATTGTTCTAGCAATTTGACTTACTTCTATAGTATGAGTTAACCTAGATCTGTAATGATCTCCCTCGTGATGAACAAATACTTGAGTTTTGTGTTCTAATCTACGAAATGCTGCAGAGTGAATTATCCTATCTCTATCTCTTTGATAAATAGATCTATTTTTGTCTTCGTTCTCTTTAAACAATCTTCCTTTTGACTGCGAGCTTTTACTAGAAAATATTGCTAAATTTTTTTTAAACATTGTAATTATTCCTGTAAAATATTATATAATTTAATATGGATAAAATCGATAATATAAATAATAAAAAACTTAAAGTTTCTGACTCAGCTCAGCACCAAATGACAAAGATTTTATCAAATGAAAAAAAAGGATCTTTTGTAAGGCTTAGTGTTGATAGTGGAGGTTGCTCCGGCTTCTCTTACAATTTTACTATTGACGATCATTATGATAATAAAAATGATGTCAAATTAGCAGACAATAACAAAAGAACAATCTTTGTAACAGATTTAATTTCCATTGAATATATTCAAAACTCACTAATTGATTGGAAAGAAACACTTTCAAACTCTCAGTTTGTAATAGAAAACCCTTTAGCTAAAGCTAAATGTGGCTGTGGCTCCTCTTTTTCTATATGAATAACATTAAGGTGGCTTCTTGGAATGTTAACTCTGTAAGAGCTAGAATTGATTTATTGATAAATTGGATTAAAGAAAATAAACCAGATGTACTCTTATTACAAGAATTGAAAGCGAGAGAAGAAGATTTTCCATATGATGCTTTTGATAGTTTTAATTATAATATAAAAGTTAATGGTCAAAAATCTTACAATGGAGTTGCAATTCTTTCTAAATTTCCATGTTCAGATATAGAGATAAATCTACCTACTTTTCAGGATACACAATCTAGATATATAGAAGCCTGGATAGATTGCCAAGACAGTGGATTTAGAGTAGCTTCAGTATATGCTCCAAACGGAAACCCAATCAATACAGATAAGTTTAATTATAAACTACAATGGTTAAATAGTTTTTATAAACATGCAAAAAACCTTCTAGAAAATGAAGAAAAAATTATTCTTGCAGGAGATTACAACATTTGTCCTTCAAAGAAAGATGTTGCAAATGAGAATATGATATTAGGTGATGCAATCTATCAAGCTGAATCTAAAAATTTATATAGAAAAATTTGTAATATTGGATTTTTTGATGCCTTTAGGGAGTTGAATGATAATTTAAATGGCTTTACTTACTGGGATTATGGACAAGCATATCAAAATAATTTGGGAGTTAGAATAGACCATTTTTTACTATCTTCATATGCCTTAGATACTTTAGAAAGCACTTATGTGGATGAAATTCCAAGAAAACAAAAAAAAACTTCTGACCATGCTCCTATTATTGCTAATTTTAGATTTTAAAAAATGCTAATTTTAAAAAGAAATTACTTTCTTTTGCATGGATATAATAAGTACAGGTGTTCTATAGGAAGAAATGGGATAAAGCGTTTTAAAAAAGAAGGAGACTGCTGCACACCTACTGGAAAGTTTAGTTTAGGGCCTATATATTTTAGAAAAGATAAAATACTAAAACTTAAAACTAAAATAAGAGCATTTCCTATTACAAAAAATATGTATTGGGAAGATAATCCAAACAGCAAAAATTATAATAAATTATCATTTAATAAATTAAACTCTAATGAAAAACTTTTTAGAAGTGACAATATATATGACATTATTTTGGTTATAAATTACAATATGAATCCTATTGTTCCAAAAAAAGGTAGTGCGATATTTATTCATGTAGCCAAAAACAATTTTATACCTACTAAAGGTTGTATTGCTTTAAGAAAAAGAGATTTAATTATTATGATAAGTAAGTTATCAAAAAACGAAAAAATATTAATTACTTTTTAACTAATTTATATATCAGCATAACAAAATTCTTCTTTCTCTGCTCCAGGATGAGTCACTGCTCCATTTATAGCAGGACCAACTAGCTGAGAATATTTCCATAAATCTCCTGATTGATAAGAATTTTTTTTTGGTTTCCAATTTTTTTTTCTAGACTTAAACTCTTTTTCTGAAATATTTACTTCTAATTTACCTTTTTCAGCGTCAATAGAAATTATATCTCCGTTTTTAATTAGTGCTATTGGACCCCCAACTGCTGCCTCTGGACCTACATGTCCAATACAAAATCCTCTTGTGGCTCCAGAGAACCTACCATCAGTAATTAATGCAACTTTATCACCCATACCTTGCCCGTATATAGCTGAAGTAGTAGCAAGCATTTCTCTCATTCCTGGTCCTCCCTTAGGACCTTCATATCTAATAACTAATACATCTCCCTCCGTATATTCCTTATTTTCAACCGCTTTATAAGCTTCTTCTTCTGTATCAAAAACTCTTGCTGGTCCTTTGTGAACTAATTTACTCATACCTGCTACCTTTACTATGGCACCCTCAGGAGCTAAGTTACCTTTTAGCCCTACTACTCCCCCTGTAGGTGATATTGGGTTTTTAGTAGATCTAATTACTTTTTGATCTTTTGGAAACTTTATAGAAATTAAATTTTCCTTAAGCGTCTTTCCTGTCACGGTTAAGCAATTGGAATTAAGAAATCCTCCATCTAAAAGAGCCTTTAATAATACGGGTACGCCTCCCACTTCATATAAATCTTTGGCAACGTAATTTCCTCCTGGTTTTAGATCTGCTATATAAGGTGTTGATTTGAAAATATCTGCTACATCAAATAAATCAAACTTTATACCAGCCTCATGAGCTATTGCTGGTAAATGTAAAGCAGCATTTGTTGATCCTCCTGATGCAGCTACAACTCTAGCAGCATTTTCTAAGGACTCTTTTGTTACTACATCTCTAGGCCTAATATTATTTGATAATAACTGCATTACAGTCCTACCTGCTTCATACGCATATTCATCTCTACTTTCATAAGGGGCAGGAGCCATGGTTGAATTTGGAATAGCTAGCCCTAATGCTTCGGATACACAAGCCATAGTATTAGCAGTAAATTGACCTCCGCAACTTCCTGCACTGGGACAAGCTACTTTTTCAATTTCCTCCAACTCGTCTTTATTTATTACTCCACCACTGTAATTACCAACTGCTTCAAAAACATCTTGAACTGTGATATTTTTTCCTTTATGTCTCCCCGGCAAGATTGACCCTCCGTATATAAAAACTGAAGGAATATTGAGTCTTAACATTGCCATCATAACTCCAGGCAAAGCCTTATCACAACCTGCTAGGCCTACTAAACCATCATAAGAATGTCCTCTTATACTAAGTTCTATACTATCTGCGATAGTTTCTCTACTAGCTAAAGAAGCTTTCATTCCTTGATGCCCCATTGCAATTCCATCTGTAACAGTTATAGTAGTAAATTCTCTAGGAGTTCCTTTAGCATCTGCTACTCCTTTTTTAACTGACTGAGCTTGTCTCCTGAGCGTTATGTTGCACGGGGCAGACTCATTCCAAGTAGATACAACTCCTACAAATGGCTGCGCAATCTCTTCTTTAGTCATACCCATAGCATAATAGTAAGATCTATGAGGAGCACTGCTAGCTCCTACACTTGTGTGCCTGCTTGGCAAATTAGACTTATCTATTTTTGTCATAATCTATCCTTTCTAGATAGCGAGTTTATTTCCAGTAACACTTTTTTCTTTCCTTTATAAAACTTATCCAATTTATATTTATTTTCATCAACAATTTTTTTTGGCGCCTTATCTATAAAATTTTTATTTTCTAATTTTTTTTCTATTCTTTTAATTTCCTCTTCATACATTATTAATTCCTTATTTAAAAAAGAAAAGTCTTTTTGATTATTATCACTAGAAATATCTTTGTTATTATAGAAAATATAAAATGAATTATTTTTATATAAAAATTTTGAATAATTATTTTTAGTTTTTTTATTTAATTCTTGAAAACTAATTTTAGTTCTAGCTAGTCTATTTATCATAAGCTCTATTTCAGAAGAAATATTTTTAGATGCTAACTTTTTATTTACCATTAATATCAAAATATTTTTTGGTTCTATTTTAAGAGCCGATCTTATATTTCTAATTTTAGATACAAGACCTAATGCAAATGTAATTTTTTGAATAGATGATTTTTTATATTTAAATGATATTTTATTTGGCCACTTCTCTTCATCTAAATAAAGTTTATTTTGCATACAGTTAACATAAATTTCATCACTTACAAATGGTATAAATGGATGAGATATCTTTAAAATAATACCAAAGCAATAAGAAGAAACTCTTTTAATTTCATTGGTTTTGTTATTATCTTTTAATTCTTTTAGTAAAATTTTTATGGCTTCAATGTAATGGTCACAATATATATTTTTAGTAAATGTATAAATTTCTTTTACAGCATCATTAAATCTAAATTTTCTAATACAATCTTCTACTGATGCAATGAAATCATTTAGGTTCTTAATTATCCAAACATTTATATCCATTTCTACTTTTTCAATATTTAATTTTTTATTTAAGATGCTATTATTCATTTCTAAAAATTTATAAGAATTCCAAATTTTGGTAACAAAGTTTCTATTAAGTTTAACTGCATCTTCTGATAATTTAATATCTTTTCCTTGAGCTGCCAATGATGCCAGGGTTAATCTAAGTGGATCAGCACCATATTTATCTATTAATTCCAAAGGGTCAATAATATTGCCCTTAGATTTTGACATTTTTTGACCATACTGATCTCTTATTAGTGGGTGTATGTAAACTTTTTTAAAAGGAACTTTTTTTGTAAAGTAAATGCTTTGCATCATCATTCTAGATACCCAAAAAAATATTATATCAAATCCTGTTACCAAAACATCAGTAGGAAAGTAATGTTTAAATTCTTTAGTTGCCTTAGGCCATCCTAAAGTTGTAATAGGCCATAAAGCTGATGAAAACCAAGTATCTAAAACATCAGTTTCTTGAGTCAATGTAATTTTCTTTTTATAATATTTTTTTGATAACTCAGATGCAATCCTTCTGTTTTCACATACAAATATCTTTTTATCAGGACCATACCATACAGGCAGCTGATGACCCCACCATATTTGTCTAGATATACACCATGGTTCTATTTGGTTCATCCATGAAAAAAAAACTTTTGTCCAGCTCTTTGGATAAAACTCTGTTTCCTTATTTTTGACTCTTTTGTTAGCCTGTTTGGCTAATTCTTTAACATCTAAAAACCATTGTTCGGTTAAATAAGGCTCAATTACAGAACCTGACCTATCACCATATGGCACTGTATGCGTAATCTTTTCTATTTTCTTTAAATTTCCTCTTAATTTTAAATCAGAAATAATTTTACTTCTAGCTTTTAATCTATCTAAACCTTGATAATTAAATGGAACATTTTCGTTAAATTTTCCATATTTATCAAAAATTTCGAAAAAGCTTATTTTTAATTTTTTTCCGATTTTAAAATCATTGAAGTCATGTGCAGGTGTTATTTTTAAGGCACCACTTCCCTTTTTAGTATCAACATAAGAGTCTGGAATTATTGGAATAAATTTATTTGTTAAGGGTATATTTACTTTTTTTCCTATAAATTTTTTATACCTTTTATCTTTAGGATTTACCGCTATACAACAATCACCAAATAAAGTTTCAGGTCTAGTTGTAGCAACTGTTATAAAACTTTTTGAATTTTCTAAAAAATATTTTATGTAAACAAATTCTCCATTTTGACTCCTTTGTTCCACCTCTAAATCAGAGATGGCAGTTTGAAGCTTAGTGTCCCAATTTACTAACCTTTTATCCTTGTAGATTAACCCTTTATTGTAGAACTTAGTAAACACAATATTTACCGCTTGACTTACATCTTTATCCAAAGTAAATTTTATACGCTTCCAGTCTGGAGAGGCCCCAAGCCTCTTAATCTGGTTAATTATTTTTTCGCCTGAATTGCTTTTCCATTCCCAAATTTTAGACATGAATTTCTCTTTACCTAGTTTATTTTTGTCTAAATTTTCATTTTTACGTAAGTATTTTTCTACAACATTTTGAGTAGCTATTCCTGCATGATCAGTTCCTGGCTGCCACAATACGTTTTTTCCTTTCATTCTCCAAAACCTGCATAATATATCCTGTATAGTCATATTTAGAGCATGCCCAATGTGAAGGTTTCCTGTTACATTAGGTGGAGGCATAATAATTGAAAAATTATTTTTTTTTTGTTTTAGTTTACTAGAAAATAAATTTCTATTTTCCCATTCAGTATAGATTTTTTTTTCTGACTCCAAATGATTGAAGTTTTTCAATTTACTTTTTTTCATTAATTTATTTACTTACAGACTTTTTTTTAAATGCTGACTTTGAAATAGCTTTAAATTCTTCTAATACAACTTTTTTAACAAATACTCTCAAGTTATTCTTAATCCAGTTTTGAATTATAGGTTTTATTTCCTTATTAATAACATTTTCTACTGGATTACTTTTCTTATTAACCTTTTTAAGGTTAGTAATTTTTTCCTTTTTAATTTTACTTTTTTTAATGAGGTTAATTTTTTTACTTTTATTTTCTGATATATTAATAATAGATTTTTCATCTATTTTTTCTTTATTTAGCTTTTTATTTAATTCAACTTTTTTTACAACATCTTCTAGCAAAAAAATATCATTCTTTTCTGTTTTATTTTTTGAAGTTTCACTCTCGTCTATTAATACTTTCTTAATTTCTGAAAGAGAACTATTTATATCTTTATCATTTTTCATTAATATAATATAACTTAATTATTTCTATCCTTCAAACCCTAGCCATATTTTTTTTACAGCTTCGTAATCTTTCTCATAATTAAGTGTAGCTGTATTTAACTTAAGTTTCTCTGGCGACAATCTACCCATTTTTTCTAAAAGATCGTAAGTAGAACTAAGAATATTATTTTTAATTATAATAAGTTCTATAGCCTCTTGTAAGGCTTCTTGTTCAGCATCCAATACATCTAGAGTGGTTCTAGTTCCTACGCTAGCTTCTTCTTTTACTCCTTTTAATGCTGTATTCGAAGCTTCAATTGATGCTTGTATAGCTTTTACTTGAGTTTTATAGGTTCTTAAAGAAAACCAAGTTATTTCTATTTCTCTTACTAGCTTTTTAATTTCATTATCTAACAGTTGGGATTTTTCTAGAGCAGTATATCTTTTCTGTCTAACATTTGCATAATTTACACCTCCATTGTAAAGAGGAACTTTTAAACTTAGGTCTAATTTAAAGTTTTGATATTCATTAAAAAATGTATTGGGATCCCAAGCTTTTTGAGCACTTATATTTAAATCAAGTTTAGGTAACAAATCAGTAACACTCAGTGATATATCATGAAAAGAAGCTTTTTTTCTTAATCCGAAAGATATAATTTTGGGATTATTTTTAATAGCAATTTCTATTATTTCTTTCAAAGATTGTGGTAAAAAATAATTCTTTTTGGGAAAACTCAATATTTTCGGAGCATCTTTACCTACCAAGGAAAAGTAGTTAGACTTTTCTATTTCAATTTCACCTCTAGTCTTTATTTCGTTGGCATTAGCTTTCATTGCCCTAGCCTGAGCCTGTGATAAATCAGTGATAGTTACCTCACCAACTTCAAAACGACTTTTAGTTGCTTCTAAATGTTGTTGTAATACTTGGTAATTATTTTTAGCTAATTTGTTTAATTCAATAGCTTCAAATAACTTTAAATAGGTTTTAGCTGTTTCTAGTAATACTTTTTGCTCTATAGAGAACAAATCAGCTCTGTTAGAAAAAATTTCTGCTTCTTTTTTTTCTAAATTATGCGATTTTTTTCCTGAATCGTAAATATTTTGGGTGACATCAAGTGATAAAGATCTAGGATTATTGTATTGTGTTTTTTCTACGCTAGAAGTATTAATAGTATCCGTTCTATCATAACCTAAGCGGGTATCTAGATTTATTTTAGGTCTATTTTCTCCTAATATCTTTGATATTTCCTGATTACTTGCTTTTAATTTTGATCGTAAAGCAAGTATTTCTGGACTATTTTTGTAAGCTTCAGCCATAGCTTGATTTATAGTGGTAGAAAATGTTTCAAAACTATAAAATAGACTCAAAATAAATAATAATATTTTTATCAACTGTATTCTCTTAAAATTAACTTCCATATCAACTTTCTAAATTAAAAGTAGTCTGTTTTTTAATATTAAAAGTTAATTTAGGCATGTTAAGATCACAAACATACTCTCTTAAAATTTTTTTCTTTATTTTAGTATACATAAAAAGCTTGCTTTCATCTAAATTATCTTCATAGTTCTCACAAACTAATAATTTTCCATTATCAGAAAGTTGATTTAATAAATCCTCACTAGGTTTTTCTAAAGAACCAAGAATAATTATAATATCATATGGAGAATATTTTTTACAACCTCTTAAAAAACTTCCATTGATGTTCATTACATTATCTATTTGATTATTAGTTAAATGCGTTTCTGCCTGTTTAAAAAAATTAATATTTTCTTCCAAAGCCATAACAGTGCTTGCCATTTTAGAAACTATGGCACTTTCGTAGCCACAACCCGAACCTACTAGTAGTACAACGTCTTTTGAATTAATTTCTGATTTATCTAATATCTTAGCTAAACTAAATGGAGAAATAAAATATCTTTGATTTGAAACTCTAATATGAATATCACTGTATGCCATATGCTTAAAATTATTTCCTAGATATGTTTCTCTATCTATTTTCCTAAAAATATTTAAAAGGTTTTCATCCTTGACCAAACCTGGTAAAAATTGGCCCTGTATCATGTTTTCTTTCATTTTTTGAAATGTAGACATAGATTAATAATAGTATTAGTGTAAAAAAGATAAAGTATTAATTAGAATTTAATTTGTAATAAATAATCTCATAGATGATATTTGATAGGAAAACAGCTATAGTAATTAAAGCTAGTAATCCCAAGTAATAAATCATAGTTTTAAAAAACTCTTTTTTTCTTTTTATTATTGTTTGCCCTTCCTTAGGAACTAAAGGGCATGTATGAGGTAGATTTTTTTCTATTTTTCTTATGCTTTTATCTGAAACTTCATTTTTAATGCTTATTTCATTAATAAGTTTTTCTAATATTTTAGTATTTTTATGAAAACTGGTAAGTACTTTCGTAGAATCATATGCATAATTATAAAATGTATCTTCTAACCTTTCCAACCTTCCATCCATAGATTTAATATCATGAAAAATACCCGAAGATTTTGGAACAGCTTTACTATTGATATTAGCAGGCACTAATTTATTTTCTTTTGCTTCTCTGTTTTTATCAGTCTCTAAACCTTTTTCACTTTCTTTATTTTTATCAAATAAAGTATTTCTAAGATTATTAATCTGATTTTTTAAATTAGAATCCGACATATAAATTTTTCCTGCCAAATACGTGCCATTTATTATTAATTATAATAGTAATTTTCAAGATATTTCCTTGAATTTTTTAATATTAGATCTCCTATTTACTGCCCATCTATATTGATTAGGCCACATTTCAAAATTAGGATCAACTTTTAATTCTTGTGCTGCATGTAGTGGCCAGAATGGATTGTACATTAATTCTCTTCCCATAGCTATTAAATCTGCTTGCTCAGTATCTAAAATTTCTTCTGCTTGTATTGGATTAATTATAACTCCAACAGCCATAGTTTTAATACCAACATTTTTTCTAATCTCCTCAGCTAAAGGTACTTGAAAACCCAGGCCTCTATCTGTGTTTTTTTTTAAAGGTTCTCCTTTTTCATTGACTGCAAATCTTGGTCTTCCAATAATACCACCAGATGAACAATCAATTACATCTACTCCGATGCTTTTTAGAATTTTAGAAAGTTTTACAGAGTCTTTAATAGACCATCCATTTTCTAGACCGTCTATAGCAGATATTCTGCAAAAAATAGGAAATTCATTTGGTATATTTTTTCTAATTGCTATTATTATTTCTTTTAGTAACTTTATTCTACCATCGTGACTTCCTCCATAATTATCATTTCTTTTGTTAGAGATTGGCGATAAAAATGAATGTAAAAGGTAACCGTGCGCTGCATGAATTTCAATTATTTGAAAACCAGCAAATATTGCTCTTTTTGCTGCGTCAACATAATCATTTATTAACTTATTTATATCACTAATATTCATTTCAGACGGCGGTTTCCAACCTTCTGAAACAGCTATAGAAGAAGGTGCTACGGTATTCCAGGAAGACTGATCTTTTTCTTTATTATCAATATCCAATGGAGTTCCTCCCTTCCATGGTTGTTTTGCCGAAGCTTTCCTACCAGCATGCGCTAGTTGAATTGCAGGAATAGATCCCATACTTCTTATAAATGAAGCAATTTTCTTATATGCTTGTGCTTGTTTATCATTCCATAATCCACAACAATACGGAGTTATTCTTCCTATTTCCTGTACTGCAGTAGCTTCAGTAAATACTATTCCAACACCAGCCCTTGCATATGTGCTAAGATGCGAAAAGTGCCAATCATTAGGAACACCATTGTTAGCTGAATACATACACAAAGGAGACAATACTATTCTATTGGAAGAAGTAACACCTCTGATGCTGATTTTAGAAAATAATTTTGTTTTCATGTATGTTTATATCATACTAATTTATTTGTTTTACACAATTAGTTTAAGATGTTAATTTGATTTTTCGGCTCGGTGGCAGAGTGGTTATGCAGCGGATTGCAAATCCGTCTACGGCGGTTCGATTCCGTTCCGAGCCTCATTAGAGGAGAAAAAAATTTGAGAGAACCTTGTATAGTTGGAGTTTCTGATGCTAAGATAGATGAAAGAGGATGTGTAAGTAAACTTTCTTCTGTTTTAAGTGTACAAAGGATTTGTGCAACCGAAGCTTTAAAAGAGTCAGGGCTCGAATTTAAAGATATTGATGGACTTGCTGTTGCAGGATTATGGGGTATGCCGGGCCCGGGCGTCATGCAACCTAATGTTCTAACTGAGTATTTAGGAATTAAGTATCCTAAATGGCTTGATGGCACTAATACTGGAGGATCTGCCTTTTTATTTCATCTTAATCATGCTTATCAAGCAATTAAAAGCGGAGTATGTAATAATGTTCTCATACTTTATGGAAGCACACAAAAATCAAATAAAGAAAGAAACTTCTTAAATAGACCAGCTATATACAGTAGCCAATTTGATATGGTTGCTGGACTACCTTCACCTTTAGGAGCCTATGCCATGGCTGCACAAAGACATATGTATAAATATGGAAGTACTAGGGAAACTCTGGCTGAAATAGCAGTTGCAGCAAGAAAATGGGCATCTTTAAATGAAAATTCATATAAAAAAGATAATTTAACTAAAGAAGAGGTTTTAAATTCTAATTTAATATGTTCTCCATTAAGCAAATTAGATTGTTGCTTAGTTACAGATGGAGGTGGAGCAATAGTAGTTTCAAATACTGATATGAAGGATAATTTTAAATTATCTCCTATTTATATTAAAGGATTTGGAGAGTCCTCTTCTCATTCAAGCATTAACTATATGGAAGATATGGCAGTTTTAAATGTAGCAAAAGAAAGTAGTAAAATTGCCTATGATACCTCTAAACTAAAACCCGAAAATATAGACCTTGCTATGATATATGACTCATTTACTATAACGGTCTTAATGTCATTGGAAGCACTAGGATTTTGTGAAGTAGGAGAAGGAAAAGACTTTGTAACTAGAAATAATATATCTCCTGGAGGAAATTTTGCACTCAATACTAATGGAGGTGGCTTAAGTTATTGTCATCCAGGAATGTATAGTATTTTTACTCTTATAGAAGCATGTAGACAAATTTGGAGAATATGTGGAAAAAGACAAATAAATAAAGAAATAACAAATGCATTATGTCATGGTACCGGAGGTGTTTTATCAAGTGCAGCCACTGTTATTTTATCAAAGGAAAAATGAAATGTTTAATCTACTTAAAGATGTAGACTCTAATGAATTTTGGGAAGGTGCAAAACAAAATAAATTATTTATTCAGAAGTCAACTAAAAGTAAAAAATATTTTTTTTATTCAAGATCATTTTCTGGAGTAGAGGCTGATGAACCTTTTGAATGGGTAGAGTCTACAGGAAAAGGAACTATTTATTCTTTTACCATATCACATATACCTGGAGGATCGGAGTACTATATAAATAAAACTCCTTATGTTATAGGGGTTATACTTTTAGAAGAAGGAGTACGATTAATGAGTAATATTGTTGATTGCGATCATTCTAGCGTAGAAATAGGAAAAAAAGTTAAAGTAGTATTTAAAAGACTTAATAATGAAATAGTATTACCTTGTTTCACTATAGTCTAATTTTTGAGTAAAAAATTTAATTTTTCTAAAGCTTGATGAGCTTGATTAAAATTTTCTTTATTGAAAATCTTTATATCTTCTTTTAAAAATGAAAAAATTACTACAGAACTATCTAATACTTTTTTTTCTAATTCCTCTAATTTTTTTTTATTTATTTTCTTTTTTTTAATAATTCTTTTGAAACTTATCTTAGCATTATTATACTGCTCAATAGTAAGATATTTATTGTTTTTGTTTTTCGTAGCGTCAAAGTAGATTTCTATTTTTTTAATTAAAGTTATTGCCAGTATGATATCAGAGTAATTAATAGTTCTGTTAATCTCTTTTTTTTCTATATTTTTATCTAAATTTTTTCTTTTTATAATTTCTGTCTTATTCGCATTACTGAAGTATAAAGAGCTTTTTTCTAAATCAAAAAAAATTAATTCTTTATTACTGAAAATCCATCCCAAATTTTTAGATGCTTGCTTTGATCCCTTTTTTGTTGCAATTTCTAGATAATTGATTGCTTTATTATACAAACTCTCTAGTTCTGAACCAGAAATATTTTGATTGCGATAACCAATTAAAAATAACTTAATTCCTAAAAAGTTTAAACATTTACCACTTTCTATTATAACTTTATTTTTTTCACAATTTTTAAAAAAAAAATCTTGATCGCTTTTTTTAAGTAATGTTAAGTCTTTTTTGATATCAATTTCAATTGAATGAATAGATTTAGAAAGTAATACTAAAACTAAAAGAAAAATTATAACAAATATATTTTTCATATTTTATTTAATAAATCTAAATAATATTTTTATAAATAAACTATTTAAGTTCTTGATCAATCCACAAGTTAATTTCATCTGAGATTTCCTCTGGAGAGTCTTCTTGTATGAAATGTTTTCCTTTAACAGTTACTTCCTTCTGATTAATCCAGCTTCTACAAAATTCTCTTTGTGAGCCTATTAATATTGAACCTGGATCCGCATTAATAAATAATTTTTTTAAATTAGTTTTTTTCATAAACTCAGAATATTCGTTTACTATATCAACAACTTCAGCAGGCTCACCCTCTAATGGTATTTGTCTAGGCCAACTTAAAGTAGGGTTTCTATCTGAACCAACTTTAAGAAAAGGTTTTCTATATTGACTCATTTCTTCTTCGCTTAGTTTTCTTATGATAGAAGAAGGCAAAATTCTTTCTACAAAAATATTTTTTTCTAAAATTAATTCTTCACCAACTTCACTTCTCATTAATTTAAATATCTTGATTGCATCTTCTGGCCAG
>PAZF01000008.1 GCA_002715505.1 Candidatus Pelagibacterales bacterium | reverse complement strand
TTTTTTACTAAATTTTTTAAAAATTTCAATTAAAATTTTATTTTTAATTACTATTATACCAGTATTCCAAAGCGCATTTTTTTTAATTAACTTTTCAGCGGCTAATTTAGAAGGTTTTTCTATAAAATTTGTTATTTCTAATCCTTTTTTATATTTTTTATTTTTTTCAGCTAATATATAACCATAGTTGCTATTAGGCTCTGTAGCTTTTGCCCCTATAGTTACCAAAAAGTTTTCAGATGCTAATTCTATTGCATAATTTATAGTTGTTAAAAATTTATCTGAATTTTGTATATAATGATCTGAGGGCATAATACATAAAATTTCATCTGGTCTGCTGTAAAAGGAAGAAAAAGCACAGGCAGGAGCGGTATTTTTTTGAATACTTTCCAATATTATTTTATCTGTTTTCAACTTATGTTTTTTAATCAATTTTAAAATTTCAAATCTTTGAGAAATATTAGAAATAATTAGAGGCTTGCTAAAGGATTTGTTAGATACTCTTCTAATAGTATCTAAAAAAAGAGAAGTATCATTTTGGAAAATATCGACAAATTGTTTGGCTAAATTTTTTCTAGATATAGGCCAAAGACGAACACCTGATCCTCCAGATAATATTACTGGTTTAGCTTTCATTTAGCTTGGAAGTGTGAGAAAGGTATTTTAAAACATTTATTAAGTCTTCTTTTTTAGAAATCCCTCTATAAGACATTTTTGTCCCTGGAGCCCATATTTTTGGCTTTTCTAAAAAAAAGTACAAATTTTTGTAAGACCATTCTTCTTTTAACTCTTGAAAAGATTTAGAATATTTATATCCACCCATAGATCCAATTTCTCTATCTAATATGGTAGCTAATGATGGACCTATTTTATTTTTAATGGGAAGAGTGAAACTATGACATGCACTACAATTCTTAGTAACAAACTTTTCACCTTTTTCAAGATTAGCATTAATTATTAATTTTTCTATTTCTTCTGTAGAGATAACTTCATTTACTATATTTTCATTGTCGCTTTTAATAGACTCTTTTGGTTTGTCTTCAATAATTTCATATGCAAGCTTATTAACTTTTTTTGGATGATATAGTAATTCTCCTATGAACGAAGACAGCAGCCATACTAAAATTGCTGATAAAACGGCACACAACATTTTATTAATTTCTGCTGACATATTTTTTCTCATTTAATTAAATACTAATATATATTATTATAATTCTTTTTTTACTAAGTAAAGTTTATTATTTAATGACTAAAACTTTAATTATTATTCCTGTTAGAATGGCATCCACTAGATTTCCAGGAAAGCCTTTAATAAGCATTCATAGAAAAACTATGATTGAAAGGGTATGGGAAATTGCAGTTAAGGCTAAGATTGGAGATGTATATGTAGCTTGTTGTGATAAAGAAGTAGAAAGATTTCTTATTAAAAAAAAAATTAAATATATTTTTACAAAGAAAAATTTAAAAAGTGGCACTGATAGAGTGTATAATGCCTATAATAAAATTAAAACAAGAAATGATTATAAATTAATTATTAACCTGCAGGGGGATATGC
The DNA here is from genome assembly GCA_002715505.1 of Candidatus Pelagibacterales bacterium. Lineage (GTDB taxonomy): Bacteria > Pseudomonadota > Alphaproteobacteria > TMED109 > TMED109 > JAYYAX01. The sequence goes on along the minus strand of PAZF01000008.1, from coordinate 16,728 downwards.
CTTTTTTTAATTACCTTTATTTAAGAAAATTTCAAAAACTTTTTAAACAAAAAAAAATTCAAATGGCAACTATGGCAAGCCCAATCTTAAATAAAAGAAAAATATTAGATAGGAATGTAGTTAAAATAGCAATGACAACATATAAAAATAATATACATAGAGCACTGTATTTTTCGAGATCACCGATACCATTTGGTGCAAATAAATATTTTGAGCATGTTGGGGTCTACGCTTATACACCTCAAACCTTAAAAGATTTCGTAAAAATGAAGGTTAGTAAATTAGAAGAATTTGAAAAGCTCGAACAGCTTAGAGCTTTAGAGAATAAAGTAGAAATTTTTGTAACTCTGATTAATAAAGCACCTATAAGCATTGATACCAGAGGTGATTTAAAAGAATTATTAAAATCAATAAAAATAAAGGGAATACTATGAATATAAAAATAGCTTATCAAGGCAGACCGGGAGCTTATTCGCATTTAGCTTGTCTTAAAGCCTTTCCAAATGCAGATACCATAGCATGTGAAACATTTGAGGAAGCTTTTGAAAATACTCATACTAAAAAAACAGACATTTCTTTTATTCCAGTTGAAAATTCATTGGCAGGAAGAGTTGCAGATATACATAATTTACTTCCAAAAACAAAGCTTGTTATTACTGGTGAATTTTTTTTAAAAATAGATCATCAACTTTTGGCTCTAAAAACTACAAATTTGGAAAATATTAAATATGCGGTTAGTCATTTTCATGCACTAGCTCAATGTAGAGATTTTTTGCAGGAAAATAAAATTAAACCAGTTTTAGGGACAGATACAGCTGGAGCAGCAGAAGATTTATCAAAACATGGGAATGAAAATACCGCAGCTATTGCATCTTCTTTAGCAGCAGAAACTTATAATCTAAAAATTCTTAAAAAAAATATTCAAGACGCTAATCATAATACTACTAGATTTTTTATTATGAAAAACAAGTTAGATGAAAAAAGAGTAGATAGCTTAAAATATATAACTAGCTTTATATTTAAAATAAGGAATATGCCTTCAGCCTTATATAAAGCGTTGGGAGGTTTTGCAAGTAATAAAGTAAATATGCTGAAATTAGAAAGTTACATGATAGATGGTGCATTTACAGCTACGCAGTTTTTTGTTGACATAGAAGGTCATCCTGATGACGATAATGTTAAATTAGCCTTTGAGGAACTTGGTTTTTTTTCGAAGGAGGTAAAAATATTAGGTTATTATCCAGCTAATGAATTTCGAATAAATAATTCTTAATTTTTTTTTATCCAATCTTGTATTAAGGAGTATGCTATGGCTTCTCTTTTTGGAAGAATTAATTGATGTTTTCTACAAAGACTTTTTATTTCGTTTGAGGAAAACCATTTTGCTTCATCTATCTCTTTTTTATTTATTTTTATTGCATTTTTTCGAGGTGAAACTTTTGCTTCAAAACCTAGCATTAAGTTACTGGAAAAAGGCCAAAACTGTGAGTATTTATAATTAATTTTCTCAACTTCTAATCCGACTTCTTCATAAACCTCTCTTTTAACAGCATCTTCAGCGCTTTCATTTTGTTCACAAAATCCTGCTAAACAAGAATATAAATTTTTTTTCCATTCTAAACTACGAGCTAACAAAATCATTTTACCGCAGCTAATACTTACTATTACAGTAGGGTAAACTACTGGAAAAATTTTTTTCCCACATTTTATTTTAGTACAAACTATAGAATTTCCGTTATCATCCATTTTTGTTATAGATCCACAGCTTCCACAATATCTATTATTATGTTGCCATTTGTGAAGAGAGTAGCCAGCAGATATTAAAGAGGAGTATCTAGTTTTATAATCAAATAAAAACTCTCTAATATTCAAAAGTGTACAAGTTTTTAAAAAACCTATTTTTTTAAGATCATCTTTTTTTAGACTGCATAGTATATAAAAGTTATTTTTTTTATTTGCTATGAAAGATAAAGGAAATTTTAGTAAATTTTTAGAAACTTTATTACTTTTAAAAAAAAAAGGATTTTTTTCTTTAGTTATAACCTTTCCTTCTAAAAAAAATAAAAAGTTATAGGTAATATTAGTTAATTTAAGTATTTTTTCAGTTGGTGATGACCGCAGTTCATCATGGTTTCTGCTTTTTTTTAAAGAATAATAATTTAAATAATCCATTATTAATTTAATAGTATCTATTAAATTATAATTTTACATGATAAAATTTTAAATGGAAGGTTTCTTGGATATACTAAATATGAATCCAGTCAGATCTGAAAGGAAGCAGCTGTAATATTAATGTATAGGTTAAGAGACCTTCCTTAAAAGCAGGCTATTATGAAAAAAATTGTACTTTCTAGAAAATATAGACCTAAAAAGATAAGTGATGTAATAGGACAAGACTTTGCCGTAAAAACAATCAAGAATGCCTTTGAAACTGAAAAACTAGCACATGCTTTTTTACTTACAGGCATAAGGGGAGTTGGCAAGACCACTATTGCGAGAATAATAGCAATGGGACTAAACTGCACTGCATATGGAAAACCTGTATCAGATCCTTGTAATAAATGTAACAATTGCAAAGAAATTATTGAAGATAGATTTGATGAAGTTTTAGAACTTGATGCTGCTTCTCATACGAGTGTTGATGATATAAGAGAGATAATTAGCTACATTAAGTATCGACCATCCAAGGGGAACTACAAAGTTTTTATTATTGATGAAGTCCATATGTTATCTAACTCAGCATTTAATGCTCTATTAAAGACAATTGAAGAACCACCAGAATATGTGAAATTTATTTTTTGTACAACAGAGTTAAATAAAATACCTGTTACTATCCTCTCACGATGTCAGAAGTTTGAGTTAAATAGGGTTGCAAAAGATAAAATTATTTTAAATTTGAAAAATATAATTGATATAGAAGACCTGAAAGTATCTTTTGACGCTCTTAGTAATATTGCAAAATTTTCTGAAGGATCAATAAGGGATAGCATTACTATTTTAGAACAAGCAGTTATTGCTTCTGAAAGTCAAGAAGTTAACATTGAAGATATTGATAAAATTATTGGCTATTCTGGCAATAAAATTTTATTAGATATTTACTCAGCAATTGTGAAAGGAGATTCTAAATCAGCAATTGAATATTTAACTAATTCTTATGAGTTGGGATCTACTCCAGAGGTTATTATTAATGAACTTTTGCATCTTACTTATATACTATTAAGGTATCAATCAACTAAAGTAAGTAACGACATTTATAATGAATATAATAAAGAGCAAATAGATGTAATTATTGAAAAAACCTCTGTGTCATTGCTTAATCAGTTTTGGCAAACTCTTTTAAAAGGAAGAGAAGAAATGAAAATAGCTCCTTTGGATATTGAGGCGTTAGAAATTGTAATTATTAGATTGGCTTACTCATCTAAATTACCTACTATAGAGCAGTTGGTGTATTCTATTAATAGCAAAAAAGATGATGATTTAAATATAAATGTAGATAATAATGACATAGGAAATGATATTAAAAAAATACTAAATATATTTCCTGGCAGTAAATTAATAAACAAATAATTATATAGGAGTAATTATGCAAAACATGGGAGCACTACTTCAGCAAGCTCAAATGATGCAAAAAAAAATGCAAGAAGTAGAAAGTAAATTAAAAACCTTAGAAGTTGAGGGCGAAGTAAGTGGAGGAATGGTTAAAGTTACTATGAATGGTAAAGGAGATATTCAAAAAATTAAAATTGACTCCTCCTTAAAAGAAGATATTGAAGTTATAGAGGATTTATTGATGGCTGCCATTTCAGAAGCAAAGAAAAAGGCTGATAATTTATCAGAAGCAGAAATGAAAAATATTACTGGAGGTATGCCTTTACCACCTGGCATGAAATTTTAATATGAAGTCTACAGAAATAGAACTTTTAGCTCAGTTATTAACAAATCTCCCAGGAATAGGACCTAGATCAGCTAGAAGAATGATCTTGCATTTAATAAAAAATAAAAATAATCTAATGTATCCCTTAGGAAATACTATAAATTTAGTTGCAGAGCAGGTCAAAATTTGTAAAAACTGTGGGAATTACTGTATGCAAGAATATTGTGATATCTGTATTAATCATAAAAGAGATAAAAGCCTACTTTGTATTGTAGAGGAGGTAGCAGATCTCTGGGCAATAGAAAGAGGAAGGCTTTTTAATGGAATATATTTTGTATTGGGAGGAACTCTAAATGCAATTAAGGGTATTACTCCAGAAAAATTGAATATTCAAAAATTATTAGAAAAACTTAAAGGAAAAGAAGTAAAAGAAGTTATATTAGCTACGTCTATTACTACATCAGGGCAAACTACTGCTCACTACCTACTAAATAATATAAAAAAATTGAATATTAAAGTTAGTAGATTAGCAAGAGGTGTTCCAGCAGGCGGAGAATTAGATTATCTAGATGAAGCAACTTTAGGACAAGCTTTAAGTGAAAGAACATTGGTATTTGACAGAGTTATTAAATATGAGTAAGTTGCAAATAATTATTGCCCCTGATAACAGATTATTAAAAATATCTAAACCAGTATCAGAAATAAATAAAAAAATTAGAGTATTATTAGATGATATGCTAGAGACGATGTATGAAAGCAATGGTATAGGTCTAGCTGCTCCCCAGGTTGGTATCTTAAATAGAATGATAGTAATGGATTGTTCAGATAAGAATAATAAAAGAGAAGCTTTAAAATTTATTAATCCAGAAATATTAGAAATGTCTCAGAATAAGAGTGAGTTCGAAGAAGGGTGTCTATCCCTTCCAACGCAATTTGCAAAAGTAGAAAGACCAGAAACCATATTTTTGCAATATGAAGACGAAACCGGAAAAAAAAATAAAAAAAAGTTTAGTGGAATTGAAGCAATATGCTTGCAACATGAAATTGACCACCTGAATGGTAAACTATTTGTTGATCATATAAGTAAATTAAAGCGTAATAGAATTATTCAAAAATTAAAAAAATATAAAAAACAAATAAATAAAACTTAAATAAAATGAAAGATAGTCTTAGACTTATTTATATGGCAGGAGGTGCTGAGCACACTATTTCCCCTTTAGAAGAAGTTTTGAATTCAAAACACAAAGTGGTTCATGTTTACACAAAGACTCCCAAACCATCAGGTAGGGGTAAAAAATTATTACCAAATCCACTTCAAAAATTTTTACAGAAAAATAAAATTCCTTACAGTATGACTGTAAATTTAAAATCGTTGCAGGACTTAGAAAAAATTAAAAACTTACGTCCAGATTTAATCTTAGTCTTTTCTTATGGAATCATTTTACCTGAATCTTTTCTTAAAATTCCAAGATGGGGGTGTTTAAATATACATGCTTCATTATTACCAAAATGGAGAGGAGCGTCTCCGGTTCAATATAGTTTATTAAATAATGAAAAAGAAACTGGGTTTTCTATAATCGTTATGAATAAAAATATTGATGAAGGAAAAATTTTATATAAAGAAACCCTAAAAATAGAAGAAAATGATAACACAAGAACTTTATTAAAAAAAATTACTCATTTAGCTTGTAAATCTATTTTAGAAATTATAGACAAATATGTAAAAGGATCTATCAAAGGGCTAGAACAAGATCATAAGCTTGCATCTTATTCAAATATTATAAAAAAAAACGAAACATATATAGATTTTAATGAAGATGCCAATATTATATTAGGAAAAATTAAAGCTTACAATCCAAATCCTGGTGCAAAATGTTTTATAAATGGGGAACTAATAAAAATTATTGAGGCGCAAAAAGTGAATATTGATAATAATAAATGTGGGCCTGGAGTAATAATTGATACTAATCTTTTAATATCATGTAAGATAAATGCTTTAAGGCCTACTGTGATACAAAGATCTGGTAAGAGAGCACTTAAATTAGCTGAAGCCTTAAATGGATGGAAAGTACCTCCAGGCACATTCGTTAAAAGCAAATTAGACTAAAAGGGGAAAAATTGAATTTGATAGGGTCAATTACGTTATTTAATAAGGAAGTAAAAAGGTTTTTAAAAGTTTATCAACAAACAATAGTAGCGCCTGCTTTTACTTCTCTGTTATTTTTGTTGGTAATTGATGTAGCTATAGCAGACAGAACAAGCTACAAATTTAATTATATAGATTTTTTAGGTCCTGGACTGATTATCATGGGTATGATGCAAAATGCCTTTGCCAATACTTCTTCTTCTTTACTTTCTTCAAAAGTTGCAGGAAATATTGTAGATTTATTAATGCCTCCTTTCAATGTAAACGAAATTATATTAATCTATTGCTTAGCAGCAATGATAAGAGCTATTTTAGTTGGCGTATTAACATTTGTAATAATGTTTCCTTTTGTAAATTTTGAAATTTTAAATATTTATAACCTATTATTATATTCATTTTTAGGATCGTTGTTACTAGCTCTTGTAGGTTTGATTGCAGGAATATGGGCAGAAAAGTTTGATAATATGTCAGCTATTACAAACTTTATTATAACTCCACTAACTTTCTTGTCCGGAACCTTTTACTCAATAGATAAACTTAAAGAGCCATTTTATAGTATTAGTCTATACAATCCATTTTATTATATTATAGATGGCTTCAGAAGCTCTTTTATTTTTACTGGTTCTTATAATATAATTGAAGGGATATTTTATTTAATCACTTTAAATGTTATATTGTATTTAGCATGCTATTTTATACTTAAATCTGGCTGGAAACTAAAGTCATAGGTTTGACATGAATAATTATATTTTACCTACATATAATCGTATAAAGCTTAAATTTTTATATGGTGAAGGTTCTTGGCTTTACACCAAACATGATAGGTACTTAGATTTTAGTTCTGGCATAGCAGTAAATTGTCTAGGTCACTCTAACAAAAAATTAAAAAAGGCTCTTGAGTTACAAGCTAATAAGCTATGGCATACCTCTAACCTTTATATAATATCTGAGCAAGAGAAATTAGCAGAACAACTATGTAAATTATCATTTGCAAACAAAGTATTTTTTTGTAACTCTGGAGCTGAAGCTACTGATGGTGTAATTAAAATAATGAGAAAATACCATTATGCAAATGGAAATAAGAAAAAAAATAAGATTATTGTTTTTAACAATGCTTTTCATGGAAGAACTTTAACTGGAATTTTAGCAGGATCAAATTTAAGCCATAGAGAAGGTTTTTTACCAAATATAAAATCTACTGGAGGTTTTACTAGAGTAGAATTTGATAATATTAAGGCTCTAGATAAAGCTATAGATAGTAATACGGCAGGGATTTTTTTAGAACCCATACAAGGAGAGGGAGGAATAAATGTAGCTGATATCAATTATTTAAAAGAAGTAAGAAAAATTTGTAATAAACATAATATTCTGCTTGCTTTAGATGAAGTGCAGTGTGGAATAGGAAGGACAGGAAAGTTTTTCGCTTATCAATGGAGCAATATAAAACCTGATTTATTAACTTCTGCTAAAGGTTTAGGAGGAGGTTTTCCAATAGGAGCAGTGCTAATGACAAATGAAGTCGCAAAAAAAATGACTTTTGGATCTCATGGATCAACTTTTGGAGGAAATCAACTTGCTTGCTCAGTTGCCTTATCAGTTATAGGCGAAATAACAAAGAAAAACTTTCTAAAAAAAGTGATAGAAAATGGTAATTTTTTAAGAAAAAAATTAGAGAGTTTTAAAAATTTATACCCTATGGTATTTTCCTCAGTAAAAGGAAAAGGATTATTGAGTGGAATAGAATTAAAAATACCAACAAAAGATTTTTGTGAACTAGCAAGAAAAAAAAAATTACTTTTAGTTCCAGCAGCTAATAATGTTGTTAGGTTACTACCGCCGCTAAATGTAAAAAAAAATGAAATTAAAATAGCAACTTCTATTATAGAAAAATGTTTAAAGGAAATAAGTTGACTAGAAATTTTATAAATTTGTCTGATATTAATAAATCACAGTTAACAGTAATTTTAAAAAGAGCTAGGGATTTAAAAAAATATAGACAAAAAAAAAAGAGCATAAACACTTTAAAGAATATTAATTTAGCGATGATCTTTGAAAAACCATCCACAAGAACCAGAGTTTCATTTGAGTTGGCTATAAAAGAATTAGGAGGCAGATCTGTTATTTTAGATGAAGCAAGCACGCATCTCTCTAGAGGTGAAACCATATCTGATACAGCTAGAGTTTTATCTAAATATTGTAATATTCTGATGATTAGAACCACTCATCATCAAAAACTTCTTGATTACCACAAGTATTCTAATTTACCAGTAATAAATGGACTTAGTAATGTTTCTCATCCTTGTCAAATTCTTGCTGATATAATGGCTTATAATGAAAAAAGAGGTAGCATAAAAAATAAAAGCTTCGTTTGGATGGGTGATATAAACAATGTATTATACTCCTGGATAGAAGCAGCAAAAATATTTAATTTTACGCTAAATATTTGTTGTCCAAACATTATCAAATTTCCTCCAGCATTTATTGAAAATATAAAGATAAGTAGTAAATATATCAAGATTAGTCATAATGCTATGTTAGCTAGTAAAAATGCTGATTGTGTAATTACTGATACTTGGTTTTCAATGGGTAAGAAGCCTACTAGAAAACTTTTACAAGTATTTAAACCTTACCAAGTCAACAAAAAGGTCATGAATTTGGCTAAAAAGTCAGCTGTTTTTATGCACTGTCTTCCTGCAACTAGGGGAAATGAAGTTTCTTCCGAAGTCATTGATAACGAAGACTCTTCAATTGTATGGGAGGAAGCAGAGAACAGACTTCATGTTCAGAAGGCAATACTAGAATGGAGTTTAAGAAAAATATGATCCATACATTTTTTTCTATAATAGCTACTTTATTGATTTTAACATCATGTTCCAAAAATAGTTCAAAAATTGTAAAAACTAAATTTAACGAATATAAAGTCATTACTTTAAATATTTTTGAATATAATATTATTGAAAATAAAGATGAATATAATTTACCAAATGATTTAGGTTTTGATAGTGTTTTTTTATTAGATAAATTGAGAGCTTGGGGAAATAAAAAGTTTAAAGTAAATGGAGAAAAAAATAGTCTATCATTAATCATAAATGGGTTTTCTTTAGATAAAAAAAATATTAAAAAAAATAAAGGCCTTAAAAAAATTCTTTTCTCTGAAGAAGAAATTGAATATAACCTAAAATTAAAAATATCATTAAAATTTTTTGACAAGAACAAAGATCTAGACTCACTTAATCTAAATGGAAATATTACTTTTCTAATTAAAGATAACTATAGCATATCTCAAAAGAAAGATTCTTTAATATCTGCATATATGGAACTAATAAAGAAACTAGATGCAACACTGAATTTAGAACTAGAGAAAAAAGCCTTTTCTAAATTCATGGCTATTTAATTACCTCTTCAAGAATTTTCAAAACTTTCTCTTTTTTATATAAGTAAAATAAGGAACCTAATCTAGGACCATTTTCTGATCCAAAAAGTATTTGATATAATGATATAAACCATTCTCTTAAGTTTTCTGGATAAAGTAATTTTCCATATTTATATATCAGATTTTGGTATTCTTCAGAACTAAGCTCTGCTTTACTTTTTTTAATCTCTATAATTAAATTTGAGATTACCTCTTTTTCTTTTTTAGTAGGCTCTCTCTTTTTAAGTTTTGGTAATATGAAGTTTTGAAAGTAGTTTACTGCTAAATTTATAATTAACTTAAGATTATTTTGTTCATCCTGACTCAAATCTTTTTTAATGTACAATAAACAAAAATTATAAATCGTATTTGTATCAGAGGTGTTTAGGGCAGTTACAAGGTTAATCAAAGTTGAAAATTCTACAGGATAAGTGGAACTAGGGATTATTCCTTCATGTATATGCCAAATAGGATTTTCAATTAATTCTCTATCTTTATTCACAAGATTATCTCTATTTTTTTTATATTCATCCATACTTTTAGGTATACAATCAAAATAAAGTCTTTTTGCTCTTCTCGGGTTTTGATACATAAATAATGCCAGGCTTTCCTTTGTGCCGTACTTCATCCATTCTTCTATACTTAATCCATTTCCCTTAGACTTTGAAATTTTTTCACCATTTTGATCTAGAAATAATTCATATGGCATGTTTATAGGAACTTTATTATTTATAAATCTAGAGATTTGTTTAGATAACTCAAATGATGGTATCAAATCTTTTCCATTCATTTCATAATCAATATCTAGTGCAGACCACCGCATTGCCCAGTCAACTTTCCATTGTAGCTTACAATTTCCTTTAGTTACTAATGTTTCAATTTCTTTATTGTTTTGATCCTTATATGAAATTATTCCATCTTCTTTACTAACAACCTTTATTGGGACTTCTAAAACTTTACCTGTTTCTTTACAAATTGGAAGAAAAGGTGAATAACTTGCCCTTCTTTCTTTTCTTAATGTAGGGAGTATGATATTAGATATATTTTCATAATTTTCTAAAACTTTTAAAAGACATTGATCAAAATCTCCAGAGTTATACTTTTTAGTAGATGAAATAAATTCATAGTCAAAATTAAATTGATTTAAAAATTCTTTTAAAAGATTATTATTTTTTTCTGCATATGAAGAATATTTTCCAGTAAAATCTGGTATTGAACTTAATGGAAAGTTAATGTATTTGAGAAGTTTATCTTGAAAAGGGTAATCTTCTGGCACTTTTTTTAATGCATCAAGGTCATCTGAAAATGCTATTAGCTTTGATTTACAGTCATAAATTTCTTTAAGTGCATTTCTAACCATATTGGTTCGTAATACTTCTGCAAAGGTCCCTATGTGAGGTATTCCAGAGGGGCCATAACCTGTTTCAAAGTTTATAATTTTTTTTTCTTTTTCTTTATAGATTTTTTTTAGTATTTTGTGTGCTTCAATAAAAGGCCAAGCTTTGCTATTTCTATAATTTATTTTAGTATTCATGTAAAATTGCTAATTAATTTTTTTAATATTTTTATTTATAAGAGGTAAAACAAAAAATATCATAAAAACTACAGTTAATGGAAAAATTATCCAGACTTTAAAAAAAACCCACTGATCACTAGTAAAGTTTCTCCAAACAATTTCATTCAATAAAGCTAAAAAAATAAAAAATAATGACCATCTTAAAGTCAGCTTTTTCCAAACTAAATCATCTAATTTAAAAGCTTGAAATGCAATTTTTAAAAAGATTTTATTGAACTTTAGCCCAATTAAAAGAATAGATGCAAAAACTAAATTTATTATTGTAGGTTTAAGTTTAATAAAGTCAGGATCTTGAAGAAGCAATGTAAGGCTACCAAAAAATAAAACAAAAATTCCTGTGACGATTGGCATCCAAGGGATTTTTTTGTCAATATACCAAGCTACTGGGATTGCTATTAAAGAAGTTAAAACTAGGAAAAATGTAGCTTTTAAAAATTTATCAGGAACACTAAAAAATAAAGAATAAATTTCATCAACTATATAAATATTTTCAACAGAATTAACTGTAAAGAAAACTGCTAAGGGAAGTATTTCAAAAAAGAATTTAATGTATGCTTTCACTTTTATCTCCAAAATTATTACCTATTAATGCATTTATAAAATCTTTGGCATTAAAGTCAATAAGATCATCACTTTTTTCTCCTATACCTATAAAGTGAATAGGGGTTTTATATTTTTTAGAAATACCAATTAATGAACCTCCTTTTGAAGAGCTATCTAATTTAGTCATTATAACCCCAGTAATACCAACGGATGAGTCAAATGCTTCTAGTTGAGAATAAGTGTTTTGTCCTATTGTAGAGTCCAAAACCAATAATTTGTTATGTGGAGCTTTAGCATCATTTTTTTGTATTGTTCTTACTATTTTTTTTAATTCTTCCATTAACTCTGATTTATTATGAAGTCTTCCAGCTGTATCTATCAGCAAGACATCAATGTTATTTTCTATGGCTTCTTTGTGTCCTTTAAATACCACAGATGAAGGGTCTTCATTTTGAGATCCAGTGAATATATCAAGTTTTAATCTAGAACTCCATTCTTCCAGTTGCTCAACAGCAGCAGCTCTAAAAGTATCAGCTGCAATAATTTTAATTTTTAAACCTTGAGATTTAGCTTTATTAGCAAGCTTAACTAATGTTGTTGTTTTACCGGATCCATTTACACCAAAAAATAACACAACTTGAGGATAAGCATTTTTTTTAAAAACGAAATTATTATTAGTTTGTTGAAACTGACTTTCTAAAATTTTCACAACCTCATTTTTTAGATTTCCATTTTCAATTTTCTTTTTTTTAAGATCGTTAATTAATTCTTCTGTGAATGAAACTCCTAAATCTGACATTAAGAATGCTTCTTCTAAAAGCAAAAGGTCATCTAGTGAAATTTTTTTTGCAAATATAGCGTTTTTAATATTTAAGGAAGTTCTTTTAAAATTATCTCCCAGTTTATTGAACCAATTGGTTTTAGTTTCTTTCACTTTAGGTATTTCNACCTTAGCCGGAGAAGGCTTTGGATCCACCATTTTAGGTATTTCNACCTTAGCCGGAGAAGGCTTTGGATCCACCATTTTAGGTATTTCCACCTTAGCCGGAGAAGGCTTTGGATCCACCATTTTAGGGATTTTTACCTTAGCCAGAGAAGGCTTTGGGTCTTTAAATTTTGAAACACTTTCTTTTTCAGATATTTTTCTAGACTTTTTTCCAGAAATTTTTTCTCCAATTTTTTTAAACCAGTTTTTCATAGCTAAGCAATTAAAAAATTATTTTCTATTTTAGATGGAATTACCTCTACTATATCTCCCTTGCTTACATTTTTTAATTTTACATTAAAGTTATTTTCTGTTTTTCCTATTCCTTTATTATTTTCAATTAAAACTTTTTGTTTAGTAAAAATTTGTTTCTTTAGAACTTTTAAATATATATTTTTTCCTAAATCCCTAAGCTCTTTTGCTCTTTTTCTTCTTATATGAATAGATACTTGTGGCATTTTTGAAGCAGGAGTACCTTTTTTTTCAGAATAAGGAAAAACGTGCAAATGAGAAATTTCCAATTTTTTTATTAACTTTTTGGTTTCTTGAAACATTTCATCAGTTTCTGTAGGGAATCCTGAAATAATATCCGCTCCAAATGAAGCATTAGGAGAGATATCCCTAATTTTTTTAAATAGACTTATAACCTGTTCGACTGAATGCCTTCTTTTCATTCTTTTTAAAACCATGTTATTTAGCGATTGCAAACTAAAATGAAAATGAGGCATTAGTCTCTCGTCCTTCTTTAAAACTTGAAAAAAACTACTGTCTAGTTCGGCTGCATCCAAGGAAGAAAGTCTCAATCTAAAGCAAGTAGAGTTTTTTAAAAAAATATCTTTTAATAAATCTCCTAAAAATAAATTTTTTGAAAAATCTAATCCCCAAGAAGTCAAATCTACTCCTGTCAAAATAATTTCTTTAATATTACTGTTTAGTAATTTTTTAATATTTCTATTTATTTCTTTTGTACCATCACTAACACTTTTTCCTCTACATTTTGGAATTATACAAAATGTACAGGAATGGTCGCATCCATTTTGTATCTTAATAAATTTCCTAACACTAGAATTTGAAGGATTAGTTTTTATGAGACTAAGATTGTCTTTATCATGTAAACGTATTTTAGAATTATCTACAGATAGATTTTTCCAAGAACTTTCTAAAAGTTTTTTTTTATTATTGATTATAAATGATACTTCTTTCATTTTTTTAAAGGTTTCATGGTTAGTTTCTACTGCACAGCCCGTTACTGCTATTTTTATGTCAGGGTTTCTATCATGAAACTTTTTTATATTAGAAATAATATTCTTTACAGCTTCATTTGTAACACTACAGGTATTGAAAACAGTAAGATTAAATTTACCATTTTCTTTTAAAATTTGATTAATTTTATTACTTTCCCAGAAGTTTAATCTGCATCCAAATGTAAATACATTATTCATAATTAATTTCCCCTATGTAAGACACTTCTGGCATTGTACTCATAGTTAATATTGATCCATTAATACTTGTAATTACCTTTCCCAAAGGGATAAAAACTTCAGCTTCTTTTTCACAATAATTATTTTTATAACAGGCATAAAATGCAGCTAATATTCCAGATCCGCAAGAAAGAGTTAAACCTGCACCTCTCTCCCAGAATTTAATTTTTAATTTTTTTCTATTAACTATTTCTACGATTTCCATATTTATTCCATCAGCAAATAATTTATTTTTTTCTATTTTTTTACCATATTTTGACAAATTTATATCTTCCAAACTATTTACTATAAATACTATATGAGGATTTCCCATATTAACTAATATTCCTGATCTTAAAGAAGTATGAATTTTTGAAAAATCTACACTATCAAAATTTATAATATCTTCTTTTAATATATCTGAAAAAACTTGAGATGGTAACTTAATAGTTATACTAATTTTGCCATTTTGATCAAGCTGTGCATTTATATTAGTAGATATAGTTTCAATTGAGACAGAATTAGTTTTTTTAGAGGCAAATAAAAGTGATGCTACACAGATTGCAGCATTTCCACACATTTGTGCTTCTTTCCCATCAGAATTAAAAATTTTCATAAAAATATCGTTATTTTTACTGTTTTCTAATAATATTAATTGGTCAAATCCTATTCCAGTATTCCTATGAGAGAGGTTTATAATATGATTAGCATTAAATTTGTAATTACTAGACCTAATGTCAATAATTACAAAGTCGTTTCCATTAGCATGCATTTTAACAAACGGTATATTCATTTTAAAAACCCTTTATAAATTATAAATCCTTTATTATTGACATTGTTATACCAAAAGCTTAAATATAGTAAATTTAATTATATATTATTGTACTGATGTTTGGAAATTTTACAGACAGAATTCTTAATACCTTTGATACTTTAACTGGGAAAGGTTTATTATCTGAAGACGATGTTACTAAAGCTTTAAGAGAAATAAGAGTTGCAATGTTAGAGGCTGATGTTCCGTTGGCTGTAGCAAAAGATTTTGTAGAAAATATTAAAGAAAAGGCAGTAGGAGAAAAAATACTTAAGTCAATAAAACCAGGAGACATGGTTGTAAAAATAGTCAGAGACAGTTTAGCTGACTTGCTAGGAAAAAATTTATCTCCTAATTTATTTGATTTATCTTTTAAAGGATCTCCTAGTGTATTTCTCTTGCTAGGTTTACAAGGTAGTGGAAAAACTACAACTGCAGGTAAGTTATCATTGCTTTTAAAAAATGATAAGAAGAGGGTTTTATTATCCTCTCTTGATATTTATAGGCCAGCAGCTATTGAACAATTAAATCAAATAGCAAAATCAGTTGAAATAGATTACATGGATAACAATCCTAAGGAAAAACTAGAAATGCTAGTTAAAAATTCATTTTTAACAGCGAAGCAAATGTCTCACGATGTTATAATTTTTGATACTGCAGGCAGAACAACACTTAATGAAACCTTGATGCAGGAAATTAAAAATATACAAAATATTACAAATCCTAATGAGACACTACTGGTTGCAGATTCTATGATAGGGCAAGAGTCTGTAAACGTAGCTAAAGCTTTTCAAAGCTATGTAAATTTAACTGGGATTATACTTACAAGAGTGGACGGTGATTCCAAAGGTGGAGCTGCTCTAAGTATGACAGTATCTACTGGAAAACCAATAAAGTTTTTGGGAGTAGGAGAGAAAATTTCTAATTTAGAAAAATTTTCTGCTGATAGAGTAGCTGATCGTATCCTTGATATGGGAGATATAGTAGGAATTGTCGAAAAGGCTGAAAAAGAATTAGATGAAGAAGAAGCAAAGAAAATGGCCAATAAACTTAGTAAAGGAACTTTTGATTTAGATGATTTTCAAAAACAGTTATCGCAAATGAAAAAGTTAGGAGGTATAAAAGGAATACTCTCTCTTATGCCAGGAATTAGAAAAGCAAGGGAGGCCTTAGAAAAAAGCAACTTAGAAGATAAAACTTTTATTAGAATGGGGGCCATCATCTCTTCTATGACAAAAAAAGAAAAATCTAACCCGTCTATAATTAATGGATCCAGAAAGAGAAGAATTGCTTTAGGATCAGGAGTAGAAATCCAAGATGTGAACAGATTACTCAAACAATTTAAAAATATGCAACTAATGATGAAAAAAATTAGCAAACATGGTATGGATGGAATGGAAAAAATGTTATCAAATAATATGGGTACAAATAAACTAGGAAATATGTTAAACAATTTAAACAGGAAATAGAGGTAATAATGAGTGTAAAAATTAGATTAAGTAGACATGGAGCAAAAAAAAGACCTTATTACAGAATAGTAGTGGCTGATATTAGGGCTCCTAGAGACGGTAAGTTTATAGAAAAAGTCGGCACTTTTGATCCTTTAAAAGAAAAAACTGATGAATCTAGACTAAATTTAGAAATAGATAGAATTAAACACTGGTTAGGAAACGGGGCTCAACCTACTGATACTGTGCACAGATTTTTATCTGATGCAGGGGTTTTAAAACCAATTAAAAAAAATAATCCTATCAAAGCTAAACCAAAAAAGAAAGCTTTGGAAAGAATTAAGACAAAAGAAGAAATACTTATGAAAAAAAAGGAGGCTGAAGAAGCTAAAGAAGCAGCTCCTGCGGAGGCAAAGCCTGAAGAAGCTAAAGAAGCAGCTCCTGCGGAGGCAAAGCCTGAAGAAGCTAAAGAA
>PAZF01000007.1 GCA_002715505.1 Candidatus Pelagibacterales bacterium | reverse complement strand
CCAGAAAAAAAAATTTCTGAAATAAATAGCAATTATCTACTCAAATCGTTTAAGACTAATACTATAGGTCATGCACTAGTTATTAAATACTTTTCTCCACTCATGAATGATAAAAATAATTCAGTTTTAGCTTGTTTATCTGCTAGAGTAGGAAGTATAAGTGACAATTACCTAGGAGGTTGGTTTGGATATAGAGCCTCAAAAGCAGCTTTGAACCAAATTGTAAAATCATCTTCTATAGAGTTTAGTAGAAAAAAATCTAACTTAATATTAATAGCTATTCATCCTGGTACTGTTTTAACTGAGTTATCAAAACCTTTTATTAAAAGCAAAAATTATTTTTCGGCACTTGAGTCTGCCACTTATATTTTGAATGTTATTGCTAATTTAAAAATAGAAGACTCCGGAAATTTTATGGATTACCAGGGTAAAATAATACCCTATTAAATTATGAAAATTTATAAAAGAATAATAGCAGGTATAAATGGACTAAATTATTTTATTACTTACTCAGGAAAAATTAATAAAAAAAAATCAAACGTGATTTTATTTCTTCACGGTTTCCCTGAGCTAGCATATAGTTACAGATACCTATTAAAATATTTTGCAAAAGAAGGTTATTACTGTATAGCTCCAGATCAAAGAGGCTACGGAAAAACAAAAACTATTAATGATTCAAAAAATATAGTCACCCACTACAGTATATTTAATTTAACAAAAGATATCTACAGTCTTCTCTTTAATCTCGGAATAATGAAAGTTCATATAGTTGGTCATGACTTCGGATCATATGTTGCTGGCTACTTTACCTTGCTCTACCCAAATTATGTTAAATCCATTGCTATAATGAGTATGCCTTTTTCAGCAGGAACCGATGATAAGGTAAAGTTTGATATTAGAAAAATTAACAAAAATCTTAAGTCGCTAAGACCAGCAAAAAAACATTATCAAGTTTATTTTTCTGGTAAAACTGCTAATAAAAATATGACGTATTGCAAACAAGGAGTTTTTAATTTCTTAAGGGCATATTATCATTTTAAAAGTTATGATTATGAAAAGAATAAACCTCATGAACTAATAAATTCATCAGTAAGTCAGTTAACTCAAATGCCAGAGTATTATATTATGAGCAATAATTTGGGTATGTCTCAAACAGTAAAAAAATATATGCCTAGTCAAAGTCAAATAAAAAAATGTTTATGGTTATCTGATAATGATTTAAAAGTTTATGCAGATAGCTTTATAAAAAACTCTTTTCAAGGACCTCTAAATTGGTACAAAATGATGTTAAGTAAAAAAGAAAATAAAAATATTAAGAACTTAAGTTTACCTAATTATATAACTTTACCTTGCATTTTTTTAGCAGGAAAGGCTGATTGGGGTATTTATCAAAAGCCTTGGCAATTAAATAATATGAAAAAACTATTTAAAAATTTTTATGGAACTACTATTATTGAAAATGCTGGTCACTGGGTTCAACAAGAACAGCCAAAAAAAACCTTTGAAGCAATAAATAACTTTTATAAAAGAATTAGTTAAAATGTCAGTTTTAAATATAGTAAAAATGGGACACCCAATATTGAGAAAAAAAGCAGACGAAGTTTCTTTCAAAGATTTTAGTAATATAAAAAAATTAGTATCTGATATGAAAGAAACCTTAGAGTTTATTGGTGCAAGTGGGCTAGCTGCACCTCAGGTTTTAGTAAACAAAAGAATAGTAGTCTATAGAGTTAATAATAATAGAATACCCAAAAATGCTGGGTTTAGTGAAGTTCCATGGACTGTTATGATAAATCCTGTAATTAAACCACTTTCAATTGCTAAGGAAAGCTATTGGGAAAGATGTTTATCTATTCCAGGATTGCATGGAAAAGTTCCTAGATATAGCAATATTTTGGTAGAATATTATGATTTAAACAAAAAACTAATAAAACATGAAGCTAAATCTACATGGGCTGCTTTAATACAGCATGAATGTGATCACTTAGATGGTGTTTTATATCCTATGAGAATGAAAGATTTTACTAAATTTGGTTTTAATGATACTCCTGGAGATATATCTGAAGAACTGAAAAGTAATAAAAACTCCATCGACCCTTTGTTTATCGACTTAGTAAATCAATGGCCTCAAAAAAATAACTAACAGCTGTTTAATATTTTCCGTTATTATAGTTATCAAAGAATAATATACGGAGGAACTATGATCACTTTAAGTGATGCTATTTTGGCAATAAATCCTGATGCTGTATTTGAGTATGATGATATAGATAACATTAGTTGGAGAAATAGAACTAAGCCTATAAGAAAAGAAGATATACTTGAAAAATACAAAGAATTAAAGGATATAGAAAAAGAAAAGATAGCCTTCGAAAAAGCAAATAAAAAAGGGCCTTTAGGTAAAATTATTGCCACTCTCGATAATAATAAGATTTACTTATATAAATATAGACAAGCCCTTGCTACCTCCTCTGTATTAGTTTCTTTAATTTTTGTCTTAACTGAAAACTTCCATAAGGTAAGATATACTATTTTGACAGACCCTTATGGCATTGAATTTGTATACGATAGGTTTACAGGGAAGATTAAAAAGAAAATTAACTATTAGTTAATATATCATAATCTTCTCTTTACTGAGAAATTGTGATGATATTAACCTATTCAAAAATATATAAAAGCCGATTACTTCTTATAAACCTAATAATTTTAATATCTTTAGGTTTTGTAATATTTAAAAATATCGACGAAATAAGATTTGTCAAAATAGTTAATGAACAAGGAGAAGCTTTTATTTTAGACAGGTTCACTTCTAAAATTAAGATGGTTAACTGATGGCTGAAGTAATATTTTTAGTTATAGTAGCAATTTGTATCGTTGCTCTATTTGCAATTGAGGGAAATAGGGCTAAAGAGCTAAATAAATTAGAAAATAGAATAGAGTTTTTACAAGATAGATTGCTGGAACTTGCAACTAGAGCTGATGTACAAGATGCATTAATTAAGATTAAAGCTAATGATCCTCAGAGAAAGCTACTTAAAGTAACCAACAAAGAAACAGGGTCAATAAAATTAAAAGTAGTTACTAGAGACGGGGAAGAAGTAAAAGATGTTAAACTTTCATAATTAATGATTATTTAATGTGCAAATGATTAAATTATAATCATGACATTTCATATTTTGTGTTGATAATCAAAATTTTTTTGGTACTTTAACTCTTTTAATTAATAAAGGAGCAAAAATGCTTAAATTTGTTTTTTTTGTATTAGCCTCATTTGTATCTACAAATTTGGCTTTAGCAGACGGCCATGAAACAGCAGTAGCAGATCCCGCAGAAATAAGTTTTATATTTAATACTTTACTATTTTGTATTGGTGGATTTTTAGTCATGTGGATGGCTGCAGGCTTTACAATGTTAGAGGCTGGTCTGGTAAGAAGTAAAAATACTGTTGTAATTTGTATCAAAAATGTTGGCCTATTCTCTATTGCTGGAGTTGCTTACTATTTGATAGGTTATAATTTAATGTATGATGGAGTAGATGGTGGTTATATAGGATCTTTTAGTATTTGGTCTAGTGGTATAGGAAATGAAAGTGATTTAATAGGTCAAAATTACTCACCTACATCAGACTGGTTTTTTCAAATGGTTTTCGTTGCTACAACTGCTTCTATAGTATCTGGTGCTTTAGCAGAAAGAGTTTTAATATGGCCATTTTTTGCTTTTGTAATAATACTAACAGCTATTTTATATCCTATATCTGGATCATGGCAATGGGGTGAAGGATGGTTAAATGAAATAGGATTTTCTGACTTTGCTGGGTCAACAATAGTTCATTCTGTTGGTGGATGGGCAGCCTTAACCGGAGCTATTTTACTAGGTGCTAGGAAAGGAAAATTTGATGCCAAAGGAAACGTGAATGTTATGCCAGGTCAATCCATTCCCATGGCCACATTAGGAGTATGGATACTATGGTTAGGTTGGTTTGGATTTAATGGAGCATCCCAGTTAGCATTAGGATCATATGCAGATGCCAATGCAGTAGCTATTATATTTGCAAATACAACTATGGCAGCAGCAGGAGGAATAATAGCTCCTATGGTGCTAAGCAGATTAGTTGATGGAAAAACAGATATAGCTGCAACATTAAATGGTGCTATAGCTGGATTAGTAAGTATCACTGCAGAACCCTTAACACCATCTATAGGTCAAGCTATTATCATAGGAGGCATAGGAGGTATTTTGTGTATGTATGGAATGAAGCTATTAGATAGACTAAAAATTGATGATGTTGTAGGAGCAATACCTGCCCACTTAATTGCAGGTATTTGGGGAACATTAATCGTACCCTTTACTAATTCAGATACATCATATGGAATACAAATAATTGGTATATTAGCTTTTGGTATATTTACTGTAATTACTTCATCTATTGTTTGGTCCACGCTAAAAGTAACCGTCGGCATTAGAGCTTCAGATAAAGATGAAGAATATGGTTTAGACCTAACAGAAACAGGTACCTCAGGTTATCCAGAATACGTCTCAAAAGAATAATAACCTAGTACTTTTTAAAGTAGTAAGATAGTTAACCTTTTCTTGCTACTTTAAATTTCTCTTTAAATTAATAGTTTTTATTAATAGAATAATACTATGACTTCAATAATAATATTAATAAGCCAATTAATAGAAATTTTTATTTGGTTCTTGATCGCTCAGGCTATACTAAGTTGGCTAGTAGCTTTTAACATAGTAAATACCAGTAACAATATTGTTAATTTAATAGGCAACTTTTTATATAAAGTAACTGAGCCTTTATTAAGGCCTATAAGAAGCATTCTTCCTGACTTTGGTGGGATAGATGTATCACCTATAATTTTAATAATATTATTAATTTTTTTTAGAAATTTATTATTTGAATATTCAGGGATTTTAAATTTTAGCTAAGTTCTAAACCTTAACGCATTTAATTTAATAAAGCCCTGAGCATCCTTCTGGTTATATAAATTATCTTCTTCAAAAGTTGCTAATTTTTCATTATACAAAGAGTTTTTAGACTTTCTACCTATCAAATTAATACAACCCTGTCTTAAAAGTAATCTTACCTTCCCTGTTACTTTGTTTTGACTCTCATCTATTAAAGCTTGTAACATTTTTCTTTCAGGACTAAACCAGAGTCCATCATAAATTAATTTTGCATACTTGGGCATTATTTCATCTTTTAGTAAAATAGACGGTCCGTCTAAAGTAAGACTTTCCATAGCGCGATGGGCTATCAATAATATCTCTCCTCCAGGAGTTTCATAAACACCCCTAGATTTCATCCCCACTGTTCTATTCTCTACTATATCTTTTCTTCCTATTCCATGTTTTCCACCTATAATATTAAGATTTTCAAGTAATTGTTCTGGTGAAAACTTCTTGCTGTTAATTGATATTGGATCACCTTTTAGGAAACCTATTTCAATAACCTCTCCTTTAGAAGAACAACTTTCAGGATTTTTTGTCATTCTAAACATTTTTTTTTCTGGTTGTTTCCAAGGGTCCTCAAGTATTTTTCCTTCATAAGAAATATGAAGTAAATTAGCATCCATTGAATATGGAGGTTCTTTTCTTGTTTTACCCATTAGCGGTATGCCATGCTTGTTAGCATAATTAATAAGCTTAACTCTAGAATTTAAATCCCATTCTCTCCATGGAGCAATAATTTTTATATTTTTTTTAAATGCATAGTAACCTAGCTCAAATCTTATTTGATCATTCCCTTTTCCAGTAGCGCCATGTGAAACAAACTCTGCCTTAAATTTTTTAGCCACCTCCATTTGCGTTTTGGCAATTAATGGTCTTGCAATAGCTGTTCCTAATAGGTAAGTTCCTTCGTACAAAGTGTTGCATCTAAACATAGGGAAAACATATTCTTTTACGAAAGTATTTTTTAAATTTTTAACAATTACTTTGGATGCTCCCATTTTTATAGCATTTTTTTTTGCAATTTCTAATTCATCTCTTTGTCCAACATCAGCTATGAATGCAATAACATCTAGATTTTTTTCCAGTTGCAACCATTTAAGAATTACAGACGTGTCTAGTCCTCCAGAATAAGCTAAAACTATTTTTTTTTTCATAACCCTTCCTTAATTGTATTTTTTTTTTTAAAAGATTTTAACTGACCACATGCTGCTAAAATGTCATTGCCTCGAGGATTTCTAATTGTAGCTATAATTTTTCCTTTTTCCAAAATAAAATTTCTAAATTTTTCTATTTTTTCATTTGAACTTACATCGTAAGATGAGTTTGGCCATGGGTTAAATGGTATCAGGTTTATTTTTGATTTTAGCGGTCCTACTAATTTAATTAACTGTTTAGCATCTTTTAAAGAATCGTTTATTCCATCAAGCATAATATATTCAAAAGTAATGCGTTTTTTTCTTTCTAATTTATTATATATTTTAAGTTCTTCTAGAAGAGTTGCAATAGGCCATTTTTTATTTATTGGAACCAGCTCGTTTCTAACTTTATCATTGGCTGCATGAAGTGAAACAGCCAAATTGATGTCGGTATCTCTTTGAAAATCTTTAATCTTATTTACTATACCAGATGTTGATAAAGTAATTTTTCTTTTTGAAATAGCTAAGCCTTTTTCATCAGTAAGTACTTTAATAGCTTCTATTACATTTCTATAATTTAGAAGAGGTTCTCCCATTCCCATAAAAACAATATTTGTTACAATTTTTTCTTCTGTTTTTTTTTTCCAATCTTTTAAAAAATTTTTTACTGTTATAACTTGTCCAATAATTTCTTCTAACTCTAAATTTCTCTCAAGTTTCATTGTTCCTGTATGACAAAATGAACAAGAAAGTGAACATCCAACCTGAGACGAAATGCAAATAGTTCCTCTTTTTCCATCTGGAATAAAAACTGTTTCAATTTCTTTTCCATCATTAAGTTTAAACAACCATTTCTTTGTTCCATCCTTGGAAGTAAATGCTTTATTTACAGTTAAGAAAGATATTTTGAATTTTTTTTCTAGTTGCTCTTTAAGAGTTAATGATAAATTATTCATTTCAAAAAAACTTTTTACACCTTGAACGTATAACCAATTCCATATTTGATTTTTTCTAAATAACTTTATGCTCTCATTTTTTAAGAAATCTTCTAAATCTTTTTTGGTGCGGTTAAATATATTTATTTTATCTACAGACATCTTTTACTTTTTTAAATGCTTTAGTAAAACCAACCAAAGAATAATAGTCTTTAGTATTTGTTCCTTTATTAGACGTACCTTCGGCTACTAAAACTTTTCCTTTTTTCATTGCCTCAATAATCTTGATATTTAGGTTAGGATTTTCAAAAGAGTTTATCCAAGCAGTATCGGAAAACGTATCTAATTTAAAAACAAATTTATCATCTATGGTAAGCTTTACCTTATTGTTTTCAGCAAATGAGTAACCAAAATCAAAACCTACATAATATTTATCTTGAAAATTATTGTTAATCGCAACAATTACATCAACTCTTCCACGTAAACTATACTCTCCTTCCATTTTTTTAGGCTTAGAAATAGTATAACAAATGTCTTTTTCAGCCTTAGCAAAAACTTTCCAATCTTCAAATTGGCCTTTTTTAAACCAATTCTTTTCTACACAATTGGCGTTGGTTATTAAAATGAAAAAGATTAAAAAAACCTTACCAATAAAAAAAAGCATGTTTACTCCTAAGAATAATTAAGTAAGAATACTTAACATATATTATTTTTTTTATGTAAAGTAAAATGTTTAATGTTATAGCGAAAAAATACGGAGATCCTGATATTTTGATTTATGAAAAGTCAGCTAGTCATAAAATTGCTTCTGACTCAGTAAGGATAAATGTTAAAGGGATAGGCGTGAACTTTGCCGATATACTCATAATAAAAGGAAAATATCAGGAAAGACCTAGACCACCTTTTTCTCCTGGTTTAGAAGTTTCTGGTATTATTTCAGAAATAGGTTCAAACGTAAAAAAATTTAAAATTGGTGATAGCGTAGTGGCAATAATGAAATATGGAGGATATAAAACTGAAGTAGTAGTACCTCAAGAAAATACCTATTTTTTACCACAAGGAATGGATTTATTAGAGGCTGGGGGATTTCCAGTAATTTATGGAACCGCTTTTAGTGCTATAGTAACTAAAGCAAGACTTAAAAAAAATGAAAAATGTGTAATATTAGGAGCTACAGGCGGTGTTGGAATGGCAGCAATTGAAATTGCAAAAGCTTATGGTGCAAATGTTATTGCTTGTGGTGGTGATGATCGGAAGCTATCAGAGTGTCTTAAAAAAGGGGCAGATACTGTTTTAAACTACAATAATAATATTCTAAGACAAGAATTAAAAAAAATTGGTGTAAGTGAGGTAGATGTTGTAATAGATATGGTAGGAGGACAATCAAGTTTAGATTTAGTAAAATCATTAAAATGGGACGGTAGAATAATTATAGTCGGGTTTACTTCAGGCAAAATACCAGAAATTCCTGCAAATAGATTGCTACTTAAAAATGCCAGAGCAGAGGGTCTTTATTGGGGAGAGTTAGCTTATAGAAAGCCAGAAGAAATTGAGAAAGACTTGAAAGTTTTAGGTCAACTATTTAAAGACAATAAATTAAATCCATGTATAAACAAAATATTTGATTTACAAGATGCTCCACAGGCCTTAAAAGAATTATCTGATAGAAAAAATATAGGTAAAATAATATTAAAGTGTTAGTTTGTAAACAAAACTTCTGCTCCAGTTTTCTTAATTATTTCTTCTTTTGAAACATTTTCAGCATACTCCAATAACTTTATTCCATTGTTAATCTCAAATACCCCTAAATTTGTTATGATAAGATCAACGACTTCTTTACCTGTTAATGGTAAACTACAGGAATTTAAAATTTTCGGTGATCCGTCCTTTGCGTTGTGATCCATTAAAACAATTACTTTTTTTACTCCTGCAACTAAATCCATTGCTCCTCCCATACCTTTAACCATTTTTCCTGGTATCATCCAATTAGCCAAATCTCCTTTGCTAGAAACTTCCATTGCTCCTAAAATAGATAAATCAATATGACCTCCCCTTATCATTGCAAATGAGTCAGCTGAAGAAAAATAACTAGACTCAGGCAGAGAGGTTATTGTTTGCTTGCCAGCATTAATCAAATCTGCATCCTCTTCTCCTTTTAATGGAAAAGGGCCCATCCCGAGCATTCCATTTTCACTTTGCAAAGTCACATTTAAATCTTGAGATATATAATTTGCTACCAATGTTGGCATACCTATACCTAAGTTTACATAATCTCCGTCTTTTAATTCCTTTGATGCCCTAAGACACATTTTTTCTCTATCCCAGCTCATTTTTCTCTCACTGTTAGGTTTTCTATTGCTTTGCTGTAATTATCACCTTTTATAATCCTATTCACATATATACCAGGCGTATGAATTTGATCTGGATCTAATTCTCCCACACTTAGAAGTTCTTCTACTTCTACTACCGTAATTTTTCCTGCTGTTGCCATAATAGGATTAAAGTTTCTTGCCGTTTTTCTAAAAACTAAATTTCCTGCCTCGTCTCCCTTCCAAGCTTTAACAATTGCTAAGTCAGCTACCAAGCCTGTTTCCATAACATATTCTTTCTCATTAAAAAATCTTGTTTCTTTATTTTTTGAAACAACTGTACCAACACCTGTTGCAGTAAAAAAAGCAGGTATTCCTGCACCTCCGGCTCTTATTCTTTCTGCAAGCGTTCCCTGAGGGTTAAACTCTAATTCAATTTCTCCAGATAAGTATTGTTTTTCAAATAGTTTGTTTTCACCCACATATGAAGATATAGCTTTTTTTATTTGTCTAGTTTCTAGAAGTAAACCCAAACCAAACCCTTCTGTACCTGCATTATTAGAAATAACGCTTAAATTAGTGACTCCGCTTTTTTTTATTGCAAGTATGAGGTTCTCAGGCAATCCACATAAACCAAAACCACCAGACATTATAGTCATCCCATCAAATAGAATATCTTTAAGAGATTCTTCAGGAGAATTATAAATTTTTTTATAATTTTTTTTATACATGATATAAATTATAAATTATAAAAAAAACTTTATGTCATCAAGTATAAAATCAGGAATTTGGATGCTTTTTGCATCGATTAACTTTGCGTTGCTCAATACCTTAGTAAAATATTTATCAGCAGATTTTCATTTATCCCAAATAATTTTTTTTAGATCATTTTTTGCTGTAATTTTTATTTTTCCTTGGATCATAAAATCTGGAATTAAAAGCCTAAAAACAAACTCTATAAAGTTGCAGTCAACTAGATGTATATTAGCTGTATTAGCTATGTATTTATGGTTTTATTCTATTTCGAAAATTCCTTTAGCAGAAGCAACTGCTATAAATTTTACTGCCCCAATATTTGGAGCAATTTTTGCTATCTTCTTACTTAAAGAAAAAATCAAATACAGAAGAATTATAGCTATATTAATTTCCTTAGTAGGGGCCTTAATAATAATTAGACCTGGTTTAACTCATTTTAATCTTTTTATATTTATTACTTTAATTGCTTCTATTTTAATGGGAATGGCATCAGTTTATATTAAGAAAATTACTTTAATTGATCATCCCAATGCTGTTGTATTTTATATGCCAATGGTTTTAGCTATAGTCTCATTTATTCCTTGTATAATTTTTTGGAAAACTCCTACAATTACATCTTTTATTTTTTTAACCTCAACAGGGTTAACAGCATTTTTAGCTCATATAGGTATAACTAAAGCATTTTCTTCCTCAGACGCAACTTTTGTTTTAGTTTTTGATTATTTAAGGTTACCATTTACGGCGGTTTTAGCTTTTATTTTATTTAAAGAAGTAACTGATTTTTGGGTTTGGGTAGGAGGTTTAATAATATTTTTATCAAGTATTTATGTAGCCTACAGAGAGAGAAAGACTAGCTCTCAGGAAAGTACTACTTTAATAACAGCAAAAAGACTTTAAAATGATCAATTTTTTTAAAAATCTTAGCTTGGATATTAAAGGAATTATCTACATATCAATAGCCTCATTATTCTTTTCTTTAATGTCAGCCTTTGTTAAATTATCTTCTTCAAATCTAAACTTAATTGAAATTATTTTTCTAAGATCCTTATTAGCTACAATCATTTTATTACCTTTTATTTATATTTTTAAAATAAAAACTAAAACTACTTTATATTCTAACCATCTAATGAGAGCAGTAATAGGAATAAGTGCAATGCTTTTAAATTTTTATGCAGTTAGCAAATTACCTCTTTCAAATTTTATTATAATCTCCTTTGCTAAAATTTTTTTTTTAGTACCTTTAGCTTTTTTTTTTTTAAAAGAAAAGATAAAAACTACGTCTTTTTTTTATATTTTTATAGGTTTCATAGGAGTTATTTTAATACTAGGCTTTGAAGAAGGTAAACAAAATCTCGTCTATTACTATATTTGTGCTATTTTGGCAACTCTATTAATAGCTTACATAAAAATATTTCTAAAGAGTATTTCTAAAAAAGAAGACAACATAAAAATTCAATTTTATTTTTCACTAAATTCCACTTTAATTTTACTTGTACCTTTTATTTTTTGTTGCTCTAAAATTTTATTTAAAGATTTTTTTTTTATATTTTGCTTATCAATTTTTGGATTGTTAGCACAATACTTTACTATAGAAGGACTAAAAAAATCAGAAACTGTAAAAGTTATGCCATTTGACTTCACTAGAATTTTATTTGGAAGTATTATTGGCGTTAGTTTTTTTAACGAAAAAATTTCCGCTAGTATGATTTTTGGTGCTTTAATTATTATTTTTGCAGGAATAAAATTAATTAAAAGTAACCCTCATAATTAAAGGTGATTAAAATTATTACTAAAACCAAACTTGTAACTGTAAAGTTTAATCTTTTCCGTAACTTCAAATACCATGTTGGAATATAATTATGAAGATATTTGCCTTCATATAAAAAAATAACATTAATAAAAAATATTCCTACAATTAAACTTATGCACAAATTTATATTTAATAAATAAATAATATTTACCAAAATTGCTGGTATTACTGAAAATATAGCAAGTTTTACATTTTTATTTTTAAAATTTAGTGCAATTCCCCAATATGCGGCGCCAATGAAACTTATTATTATAAATAAATAAAATACTGTTACATTTAAATATCTTAAATAATTATCTTGATCTATAAAATATAAAAAAATAATTAGTATAAAGGGAAAAGTTGCTAAAATACCAAGAAATTCATGAATTTTTTTTTTTTTAATTATGTTTACCAAATGATTTATCCATTAAACTTGCCAAAATAATATCTTTTTCCGTTAATTTGTCTTCGTCATGAGTACTTAATAAGACATTTACTGTATTATATGTATTAGACCAATCTGGATGATGATCTAATTTTTCTGCTTCAAACGCCACCTCTGTCATCCATGCAAAAGCTGCAGTAAATGTCTTAAATTTAAAAACTTTTTTTGCCTTTTTATTATTATCAATTAAATCCCAATTATTATCAGAGAAAAATGATTTTATATTATTTTCCATATTAAACTCTCACTAATTATTATTATTCTAAACTTGAATATAGTATTATAAATAGCATATATTATAATAAGTTTTATTAACAAATAAATATGGAGATTTAAATGGCATTTGGTAGATTTACTAATGATTACAACGTAAGGAATAGAGCTTCTTCCCTGTCATCTACTGATGAAGGATTGAGAAAGTTTATGCTTAAAGTATATGGCTATATGTCAGTTGGGTTAGGTATAACAGGAGTTGTTGCCTGGCTGTTTGCTGGCGCTTTTGTTGCTCAAAATCCATTAGTTGTTTCATTAATGCAACCACCTATGGCTTATCTTGTTATGTTTGCCCCTTTAGGAATTATATTGTGGATGAGCTTTGGTATTAACAAAATGAAGGCTAGCACTGCTCAAAATCTTTTTTGGGTATTGGCAGCTTGTTATGGCATATCATTAGCTAGTATTTTTCTAGTATACACTGGTGCAACGATCGCGAGAGTATTTTTTATTGCAGCATCTATGTTCCTTACTATGAGCATATGGGGATATACCACCAAAAGATCACTAGCAAAAATGGGATCTTTTCTCATGATGGGTCTTATAGGACTTATAATTGCATCAATAGTAAATATTTTTTTAGGTTCCTCAGGATTGCAGTTTGCAATGTCTATTATGGGTGTAATTATTTTTGCTGGACTTACTGCTTACGACACACAAGTTATTAAAGAGATTTACGTAGAAAATGAAAATTCAGAAGACTCTTCAAAAAAAGCAGTAATGGGTGCATTAAAGCTGTATCTAGACTTATTATTACTGTTTCAATACTTATTGATGCTTTTCGGCAACAGAGAATAAGTTTTTTTTATTAGGGGTCTTTAGACCCCTTTTTATCCCTTATGTCATACGAAAAAGAATATGGTTTTTGGAAAGAAAACCCAGAAATTTATTGGAAAAAAAAAGCTTCATTTATTGACTGGTTTAAGCCCTACCAAAAAGTTTTATCGCAAGATGAAGAAGGTAAATATATTTGGTTTAAAGACGGAGAACTGAATACCTGCTTTAATTGTTTAGATAGACATGTAAATAACGGATTAGGAAGTAAAAATGCCATTATTTATGACAGTCCAATTTCTAAAAAAAAAAAGTTCATTTCATATAATCAGCTGCTTTCCGATGTATCAAAATTAGCTAATATTCTTTTATCACTAGGTGTCTCTAAGGGAGATAGGGTAATTCTTTACATGCCCATGATACCTGAGGTAATAGTTTCTATGCTGGCTTGTGCTAGGATAGGCGCTATTCATTCAGTAGTATTTGGTGGTTTTGCTTCCCAAGAATTGGCTAATCGAATTTCTGACTCAACTCCAAAAGTGATATTGTCTGCAAGCTGTGGATTAGAACCAAATAAAATTATTAATTACAAAGATATTTTAAATGAAGCAATACTTTTAAGTTTCCATACTCCTAAAAATCAAATTATTTATCAGAGAGAAGAACTTAATGTTTCTTTAAATAAAGAAGGGGATTTAAGTTGGACAGAGTTGATGTCTAACCAAGAGGAAAAATCAGTAGATTGTGTTTCATTGAAATCAGAAGACCCTTTATATATTCTTTACACATCAGGAACAACAGGAATACCTAAAGGTATTGTGAGAACAAATGGAGGTCATGCAGTTGCACTTTATAACAGTATGAAAATGACCTATGATATTAAAAAAGAAGATATTTTTTGGGCAGCATCTGATGTGGGATGGGTAGTTGGGCACTCTTACATTGTTTATGCTCCACTATTATTTGGATGTACTACTGTTTTATATGAAGGAAAGCCAGTAGGAACTCCTGATGCTGGACAATTCTGGAGAGTAATTTCTGAACATAATGTTTCTACTATGTTTACAGCTCCCACTGCAATTCGTGCGATTAAAAAAATAGATCCTCAAGGAAAAGAAATTAAAAAATATAAGTTAAATAATTTTAAGTATTTATTTTTAGCCGGTGAAAGAGCTGATCCAGAAACGATAAAGTGGTCTATTGATAATCTTAATATTCCAGTTATAGACCATTGGTGGCAAACAGAAACTGGATGGTCTATCGCAGGAAATTTCCCAGAATTTGGTATTTTTGATATTAAATATGGTTCTACAGGGAAAGCAGCTCCAGGTTTTCAAGTTGAAATACTTGATGAAGAAGGAAATGCTGTTGAAAAAGAAAAAATGGGTAATTTGGTTATAAAACTTCCTCTTCCTCCAGGTTGCAGTTCTAGTATATGGAATGATCCAAAAAGATTTTTTGAGGCTTATTTAAAAAAGTATAAAGGTTATTACAATACATCTGATGCTGGAGTGATTGATAAAGATGGCTATATATCAGTAATGTCTAGAACTGATGATATTATTAATTGTGCAGGTCATAGAATATCTACGGGCTCAATTGAAGAAATACTAACCTTACATGAAGATATTGCAGAGTGTGCAGTAGTAGGGTTAAAAGATCCACTAAAAGGAGAAGTCCCTTTAGGACTATTAGTTTTAAATACAAATTCAATTAAGTCTAATTCAAAAATAATTGAAGAAGTAATAGAGCTTGTTAGAGTAAAATTAGGAGCTGTAGTTTCATTTAGAATTGCATATGTAGTTGAAAATTTGCCCAAAACTAGATCAGGAAAAATATTAAGATCTACAATTTCAAAAATATTAAACGGAGAAAATTTCAATATTCCTGCTACTATTGAAGACAAAACTACTTTGGAATATATTAAGGAAATTTATAATTCTTTTAAGTTATAAAAATCTAGAAATTTCTTCGTAATTTTTCTCATTATCTATATTAATCAAACCTCTTCTAATTAAAAAACTTGCTAGAACTAAAGCACAGTTTTTTTTAAAATCATTAGTCTTTTGAATTTTATCTCGTACTTTTTTATGGTCATAAAGTTTAAACTTTGAAACCTCTCCATCATTATTTTTGGGAATAGTGTCTTTAGATAATTCTAAATCAAAAATAAAAAGAGTATCTCTCCTTAATGAATAAGGTTTGTTCCTCCAAGTATAGCTAATTGTTCCTACCTGTTTAGCTCTTAATAAAGTTTTTTCTTTGAATGAAGCTTCCTCGTAACCTTCTCTAAATAGTGCTTGTAATAAAGTCTCTCCAGCTGATATTCCTCCTGCCACGGTGTTATCAAGCTTATTAGGCTCTACTCTTTTTGTTTTTGACCTCAAAGGAACCCAAATTTTTATATTGTCTTTATTCTTAATATAAGCTACTAAATGAACACCATAGCCTCGTATACCTAAATACTCTACTAATGATCTGTCTAAAATAAAATA
This sequence comes from Candidatus Pelagibacterales bacterium, assembly GCA_002715505.1. Lineage (GTDB taxonomy): Bacteria > Pseudomonadota > Alphaproteobacteria > TMED109 > TMED109 > JAYYAX01. The sequence continues at coordinate 51,839 of PAZF01000007.1, read as the reverse complement.
TTCTTTTTTTCCTAAAGACAGTACACAGGGAAAGTTTTCTCCTGTTTCTTCCTTAATTATTTTATTAGTTAATAAAAGATCACATGTATTTTTTAAGGTTAAATTTAGTAATTTTTTTTTTTTTTCCTTAAAAATTAAATTATTATTTTTAATGTTATAAGGTAGTTTATTTTTAACAATTAAGCTAACAATTTTCCTGTGAACTAATCCAACATTGGTATTACAACATACAAGATTGAAAAAATTTTTTTTATCAGAAAAATTATTTAATTCTTTAAGTTTCTTTAAAAGTGACAAGAATATTTACAGAGTAAAGTTAGATCCAAACTTAAGATATTTAAGTTTTCGTTCCTTTGATAATAAAGTCTTTGATTTCTTATTTAAATCTTTAATCACTATCGTTAGTTCTTTTTTAAGAGTAGTAAAAATTTCACTGGGATTTCTGTGCGCTCCCCCTAAAGGTTCTTTTATAACCTGATCAATAACTTTAAGTCTTTTTAAATCTTCAGAAGTGATTTTTAAATTATTAGCAGCTGCTTCATCATAACCCTCAACTTTCCATAATATAGAAGCGCATCCTTCTGGAGATATGACAGAATAAATAGAATTTTCTAGCATTAGTACTTTATCTGCAGTCGCAAGAGCAACAGCACCTCCTGAACCTCCTTCACCAATAATTATACTAATTAATGGAACCTTAACATTCAAACAGGTTTTAATAGAAGATGCTATTGCCTCAGATTGTCCTCTTTGTTCTGCTCCAATCCCAGGATACGCACCTGCAGTATCAATTAAGGTAATAATAGGTATATTAAATTTATCTGCTAGTTTCATAAGCCTAATACTTTTTCTGTATCCCTCTGGTTTTGCCATACCAAAATTTCTTATCAACCTACTCTCAGTATCAGATCCTTTTTCTTGAGCAATAAGCATAACAGAAGTTCCATCAAATGAAGCTAATCCACCTATAATTGCGCTATCTTCTCCAAATTTTCTATCCCCGCTTAAAGGTATAAAGTCATCAAATAAATTATTAATATAATCAGCAGAATGAGGTCTATCAGGATGCCTTGCTACTTGGACTCTCTGCCATGGAGTCAAATTTGAATACTTTTCTTTAAGAATTTTATTAGCTTTAAATTCTAAATCTGTAATCTCTTTAAGAATTGATACACTTTTCCCGGTACTCATGTGTCTAAGCTCATTAATTCTACCTTCTATTTGAGCTATTTCATTTTCAAAATCTAAAAAAAACTTAATCATTTTTACTTCTACTAACTATTTTATTATGCAATTCTACTATATTTTTAGCCTGTTTAACAGTAACAATATCTAACATCTTTCCTTGAAATACTACGGCTCCTTTTCCTTCTTGAGAAGACTTTTCTATTATATGTAGCATTTCTTTTGCTTCTAGCAACTCTTTTTTTGTAGGAGAATAAACTTTATTTGCAATATTAATTTGGTTGGGATGAATTACCATCTTACCATCAAAGCCCAAAGAATATGAACTTTTTGCTAGCGCTTCAAAACCTTCATTATCATTAAAGTCTCCATATGGACAATCAACTGCTCTTAGATCATGCGCACTCGCAGCCAAATTAATATTAAATAAAGCTACCTGCCAAATATCATTGAGAAAAAGAGTTCTTTTTTTGTTTTTTTTATGTAATTGACTGAGAGTACCATAAAAATTACTAGCACCCCCGATACTCATAGTTTTAGCTCCAATAGAAGTACCGAAATCTGCTGCTCCAAAATGCAAACTTTCAACTCTATTGCTTGCACCGGCAATATTATTTACGTTTATAAGTCCTTTAGCTGTCTGTATAATTAATTCAAAACCTAATCTTTTTTCTCTTTTATTTTTTTTCTCTAATTGTCTTACAACTTTCTCTAGTTTAAGAACATCTTTATCAGAATTTACTTTTGGAAGCATTAATAAATCTAGTCTTTCATTTTTTGTATCTAATAAACTTAATATGTCTTTTTCAAAAAAATCAGTATCCATTGAATTAACTCTAACTGATAAAGTTTTTTTACCCCAATCTATCCCCTCGATAGCCTCCACTACATTTATTCTAGCTTGATCTTTTTTTTCAATCGCAACTGAGTCCTCTAAATCTAAAAAAACAATGTCACTATTACCTTGAGCAGCTTTTTCAAAAAAATCAGATCTCGATCCAGGAACCGCTAACTCTGATCTATTTAATCTAAAAGGTTTATTTTTTAATTTCTCAAGCATATATATTTTAAATATCAAATTTACTTAGTGGATGTTTTTTTAAAGCTTTCATAGTGTCATCTATATTTATATGAGTATATATCTCAACAGTCGAAATATCCTCATGTCCTAATAACTGCTGTATAACTTTTAGATCTGCACCATTTTTTAACATATGTGATGCAAAAGCATGTCTTAGAACATGAGGTGAAATGTTATTGGCATTTATATTTGATTTTATAGCAGCTGACTTAAGTTTATTATAATATGTTTGTCTGGTAATATGAGATTTCGTATTAGGAAAAAGCCATTTCTGAGCATTATCTCCCTGCTTATTTTTATTATATTTTAATTTCACATGTGGCAAATAGCTTTTTAAAAGTCGCTGAGCATACTCTCCTAATGGGAGAACTCTGTCTTTATTTCCTTTACCTGTAATATGTAAATTTTTAAAATCTTCAGATACAGATGACATTTTAAGTTTTACAAGCTCAGATACTCTTAAACCGGTCGCATACAGAACCTCGGTTAAAATTAGTATTTGCAGATCCTTAAATGATTCAGAATTCGTCTTCATATAAGCTAATAGCTTTGTAATATCATTTTCACTTAAAAACCTGGGAATACTTTTTAAATTTTTAGGTAATAATAAATTTAACGAAGGGTTGGTATTTCTAAAATTTTCCAAAACAATAAAAGTAAAAAATTGTTTAACTACACTAATTTTTCTTATTCTTGTAGAAACTTTTAAACCACTCATCATTAAAAAACTTACCCATGTTTTTAAAATTTCTTCATTACATGAAAGAAAGTTAGTTTTTTTTTGTTTTAGGTATTTATTAAGTAATTTAAGATCAGATTCATAGGAATTAATAGAAGATACACTAAGATTTTTTTCAGTTATAATTTTATCTAAAAATAAATCAATCATATTCATTTTAAAGTATTTTGAATTAGCACTCATCTTAATAAAAAATAAAGGTTCTCTTCTATAGCATAGTTCCTTGCATATTTTTCTAGCCCAGCTAAGTAAAGTCCTTCAATTCCTTTATAAAAACTAAAAGATTCTTTATATGTTTCTTTTTCAGATTGCAACAAGATAAAAGAAAGGAGTGTAGCCTCTGCTAAATTACCTTTAATTATAGCGTTATCCAGTAAAAAGTATTTGCTAGCATCAAATCTAAAAAAATTAAATGCATTACTCTCTGCCGATTGATTGTCTAAAAATGTTTCCCACATTTCATTGGGGATTTTTTCACCTAGAGAACCCAAAGTCAAAATTAGTTTAACAAATTTTTTTTCATCTATATTGAAATCATTAAACAAAATATTTAAAAGGTGATTTATATCCAAAAATTCATTTAAGGAATCTTGTGTATTTTTATCATGCATATATAACAAAATTAATAATTTACAAAAACTTATATCAATACTAGCTCTTTCTTTAACATCACTAGTACCATAAAAAATCCATTTTTTGGAAGCTTCTACTTCTTCTGATAACAGCAAAGCTTTGAAGGCTGATAAATTAAACCAATTTAATGTTGGATCGGGAGATAACGATAGAACTGAATTTTTAGTTATAACAGCTGTCGCTCTAAAGATATTTTTTTTATATCCTAAATCCCATAGAGTCATAAGGTATTTTGCTCTATCTACCTTAGATATACTTAAATTTATTAACTTAAATAATATTGCTCTTGTTTTTACAGTATTTTCTTTAATATTAATTTTTTCATTTTTATTAAAAAGTGAAGCCAATTCTTCTTCTGCTACTAAGGAATTATATTCTTCAATTAATTTTGACCCAGGGTAAACTCCCTGATTTACTAAAAACTCTAGACTTTCTATTTGCAATTCTTTGGAATATAATTTTAAATCATAAACTGTTTTATTAAAAATTCGAGGCATATCTTTAAATGTTTTTTTAGCTGTTTCATAATCGTAAAAACTAAGTATTTTTAATAAGTTGCTTTCATCACTAAATACATGATCCTCAGATATTTTGTCATTTACTGTTTCGCTAAGATATTTTCTTACATTTTTTAAAAAGTTATCTTCTTCTAGAATATCGTTTTCTAGGAGCTCCATAGCGAGCATAGCCTCTTCTTCCTTATTTAAAATAAGTTTGCAAACAATTAATATTTTTCTGTGAAGAGTTAGTCTATTTCCTTGAGACAGCATTTTAGATATATTACTACATAGATAGACAACATCGAAATTATTTAGTCTTATTTGAAAGTGCTTTTCTTCAAAATTATTAGTTTTTAAATTCTGAGGAATACTACTTATAAAATTTTTCAAATCTTCTTGATAACCTGTTTGAATTAAGTAAGCTATTTTCTTTTCTAAAAAAGGAAGTGTTTCGCTACTAGATTTATTATTAACTAAACTCCTATCTTCCTTAATTTTGTGAGTAGGACCTTTGGCTCTTGATAACAGAAAGTTTTTTAAAAGTTTATTTAATGTAGGAGAGTATGTAGAAGGATTAACTTGATCAATTAGGTTGCTAGATAATAGATAATTTGTATTTCCCCACATCATCCAGCCCAGCCCCTCATTATCACTAGATAAAATACCATGCCATGGATTAAAGTTGTTAGGTAAATCTTCTACAACTATAGCATTTTGTTCTTCATTTTCGCTATTTACCTCAGAGTTATAATTTTGGCTTTCTGTTTCTTTTTTAATATTAGTATCTTCTAAATTAAGATCATTATTTTCATCTAAAATAACTCCTTCCTGTTTGAGAATATTTTTATTTTCTTCAGAGATGATATTTTTTGGACTTTCCTGGGCATTACTCTCTTGAGAAAAAACAATGAAAATAAATAATAAAAGCCTAATCATATGTTTTAAATCTATTGATATCTACTTCTCTTTCTATTTGTTTATTAGGTGCTGGTAGATCCCAAAAAATAAGGAAAATTAAACTACCGCCTACAGTAACTAAAAACAACAAAACAATTAATCTTTTTAAAAGCATTTTTTATGTAATTTCTATAATTTTATGATATATAAGTATAATAATAAATAATAATATTAGTATATATAATTTTTTTTGAATTTTAATATCTCAAACTTAACTCTAAAAAAAAACATTATAGCATTAGTGGGCTTCATGGGAGTAGGAAAATCTTCTTTAGGCAGAGGGCTTTCTAAAAAAATCAACTTTTCTCATATAGATACTGACATTGAAATTGAAAAAATAAAAAATATGAAAATTAATGATATTTTTGAATTTTATGGTGAAAATTACTTCAGAGAATTAGAACAGGATATAATTATTGATATTATCAATAATAATCAAAACTCTGTGATTTCATTAGGAGGAGGAAGTTTTCTAAATATTAAAATTAGAGAAAAAATTAAAAAAAGCTGTATTAGTATTTGGCTAAATACTAATATAGATATTATTTATAATAGAATTACTAATTCAATGAATGTAAGGCCTTTATTTTCTAAAACTAAAAGTAAAAGTGAACTGGAAGCCTTATTAAAAAAAAGAAATTTTATTTATAAAGAAGCAGATATTAAAATTGAAACCGGTAACATTAATAAAAATACTTTAGTTGAAGAAACTATTGATAAATTAAAATTTTTTAGAAAATAAAATGAAAGTAGTTAAACTAGATATTAAAGATAAGTCATATAAAATTATTATAAAAACAAATGTATTTAAGGATGTTGTGTCTCATCACATCTCTAATTATAAAAATTCTAAAGCAATTATTATTACTGATAAAAATGTAGCTAAATATTACAAACAAAAATTTACTTTTTTATTTGAAAAAAGTAAAATAAAAAATCAAATTATAATTATAAAACCTGGAGAAGCTAGCAAAGACTTAGTATTAATAAAAAAAGTAGCAGAGAAGTTATTAAAAACCGGAGTCAAAAGGAACGACGTAATTTATGCACTAGGAGGAGGCATTGTAGGGGATTTTTCTGGTTTTTTAGCATCAATAATATTAAGAGGCATCAGGTTTATACAAGTCCCTACCACTTTACTTGCTCAAGTAGATAGTTCTGTAGGAGGAAAAACTGGTGTTAATACAGTTAATGGAAAAAATTTGATAGGAAGTTTTTATCAGCCGTCTGCAGTTTTTATTGACCCTAATACCTTAAAAACGTTATCTAAAAAAGAATTCTTATCTGGATATTCAGAGGTTTTAAAATATTCGCTAATAAATGATAAAAAGTTTTTTTTATGGCTAGACCTAAATTATAAAAAAATTAATTCAAGAAACCCTAGCACCATGATCAATGTAATTTCAAAATGCTGTATAAAAAAAGCTAAAATTGTAAAAATAGATGAAAAAGAAAAAAACTACAGAATGTTATTAAATCTTGGGCATACTTTTGCGCATGCGATTGAAAAAGATATTAATTATAAAATTAGACATGGCGAAGCAGTATCAGTTGGCCTTTTAATGGCTATAAAATTATCAATATTATTAGGAATTACAAAACCAAATATTTATAATTTGATAGAATCCCATTATAATAAGCTAAAACTTCCTACATCATTAAAATCCTTGGACGCAAAAAGAAAGTGGTTGCCTAAAAGCTTGATTAGAAATATGCTTTCGGATAAAAAAAGAACTGATGATAATATAAAATTTATATTATTAAAAGACATAGGAAAAGCTTTTATCAAAAATAAAGTAAACAAAAATAAAATTGCACTTGCAATAAAGGAATTTGTTAATGATTGAAGCAATATTAATTTATCAAATCATTACAATAGTTTTATTAATAATAATGTCAGCTTTTTTCTCTTCTTCTGAAACTGCATTAACAAGCATATCAGAAGATCTTTTACAAAAAAGAGTTGAGGAAAATGACAAAAAAGCCATTAAAACCCAGAAGCTTTTAAAAAATAAAGAGTTAGCAATAAGTGCAATTTTACTTGGTAATAATCTGGTTAATATTCTTTCATCAGCTGTCGCTACAAACTTATTTATTAAAGCATTTGGTGCGGTAGGAATTCTATATTCAACATTAACTATGACGACTATTATTTTTATATTTGCTGAAGTTCTTCCCAAGATATATGCCATAAGGAAGGCAGATAAACTTTTAATGCTTTTTACTCCTTATTTAAATACAGTTATTACAGTTTTATTTCCAATCAATAATCTTATTCATAAAGCAATACATAATTTAGTGAAAACTAAAACCCAAGCTAAGCATAGCTTTAACCTTGATAGAATAAGAGGTGCAATATTGCTTGCTGATAAAGAAGGAAATATGTCAAAAGAAAATAAGCTAATGCTAGAAAGCATTTTAGATTTGACTGATAGAGAAGTGAGTGAGGTAATGATACATAGAAAAGATATATATAGTTTAAATAAAAAATTATCTAAAAAAGAATTACTTGATAAACTAAATAAAACTAACTTTTCAAGATTGCCAGTTTGGGATAACAACTCAGAAAATATTGTCGGAGTAATATTGGTAAAAGATCTGTTCAAAATGACAATTAAATCAAAAAATTTTAATATTGAAAAAATTATGCAAAAACCGGTTTTTATTCCAGAAACTACAAGCTTACTTCACCAGCTAAATTCTTTTAAGGAAAATAAAAAACAAATGGCATTTGTAGTTGATGAGTATGGAGTATTACAAGGTCTTGTTACATTAGAAGATATCTTAGAGGAAATAGTGGGACAGATAGAAGATGAACATGATATTCCTTCACTAAGTCATAAATCAGATATGTCAGGTAAAATTCAAGTAAATGGAAATGTTAGTATTAGAGATCTTAATAGAACCTATAGTTTAAAATTTTCTGAAAACAAAGCTTCTACAATTGCAGGATTAATTATTAACTATACAAAGAGAATACCAGAAATAGGAGAAATTTTTTTAATAGATGGAATAATGCTTACTGTTTCCTCCAGGAACAAAACCAGAATTACCAAAGTTAATATACAAAAGCCTAATTAACCTTACTTTCAGTAATTAAAAAATTTTTATAGATGGATATAATTAAAACTACTGCAGTTTCAGCTCTAAGAATTCTGTCATGGATTTTAACACTTTGAATATTAGGTTGTGCTTTTATAAATTTAATTTCCTTATCTGAAAACCCTCCTTCAGGCCCCACTATAAAAGAAATTTTTTTAGAAAAGTTATTTGTTAAATAATTTGATAAATAAACATCATTTCTGGACTCATTACAAAAGATAGCTTTCTGTGATTTATTTTTTAATTCTAATAATGCCTCTTTTAATGTTTTAAGTTGATAAAGTTTTGGCAAATCAAGTCTTTCTGAAACTTGACTTGATTCTTTCAAGTGTGTTACAGCTTTTTGATAGTTAAAACTTCTTATGTTAACTCTATCAGTAATAATAGGCTGTAATTCTTTCACTCCAAGTTCAGTAGCCTTTTCCAATAACCACCTAAGATTGTGACCTTTTATTAAGGAAAAATATAAACATGGACCCTCTGTAAATGATTGTTCTTTGTTTTTTTTAACGCATTTTATTTTTTTACAAAATCTGTCCAAGATTAATGCTTCCCATTCTCCATCAACACCATTAAAAACTCTCAATATATTTTTATCTTTTAATCTTAATACATTCCTTAAGTAATGCGTATCTTTGACTTCTAGTAAAATTTCGAGGTCACTTTTTAGTGCTTTATTAATATATAATCTTGGGATATTTTTATAACTCATATGAAAAACTACTTTATTTATTTAAAAAAATTTATACTAGCTTCAAGATATAACAAACCTCATGGAATATTATTTCTTTTTTACCCTTGTCTATGGGGTATATGTCTCTCAACTCAAAATATACTAGATGTTTATCATCTTTGCATAATTTTTTTTTTTAGGAGCCTGTGGAATGAGATCTATTGGTTGTATATGGAATGATTTAAGTGATAAAAAAATTGATATACTAGTTAAAAGAACAAGTAAAAGATTAATAGCTAATGGCATAGTCACTAAATCTGAAGCTATAATATTTATATTTATTAATTTTTTGTTGGGCTCTATTCCTTTATTTTTTATTAGTAAATTTAGTATAGCATTGTGTCTTATAGCATTACCACTAATAGTCAGCTATCCTTTCATGAAAAGAATAACTTGGTGGCCTCAATTATGGCTAGGAATAAATTTTAATTGGGGAGTATTTGTTGGTTATTATGCTTTGACAAACTTTAATGCAGATTATTCACTTCTTCTTTTTTACTTCGGATGTATATTTTGGACAATAGCTTATGACACTTTATATGGTTTTCAAGATATAAAAGATGATGAAAAAATAGGCGTTAAATCGACCTCCATTAAGTTTAAAAAAACTCCAAAAGTATTTTTAATATCAAATTATATGATGTGCTTTGTTTTTTGGATCATTTCATTTTCTATTATTATGGTGGATATTTTATTTTTATTATTATTTTGTATATTATTTTTATCAATTATAATTATAACTATAAAAACTAAATTAAATGATCCACTATCTTGTGAGAATTCCTTCAAATATAATAGCTATTTTGGTTTTTTTACATCCTTACTACTGATTTACTGGAATATTATATTAACATGATTACTATAATCATACCATGTCTTAACGAGAAAGGTAATATTAATATAATTTTAAAGAACCTCAGTTTTTTTAAAAAAAATAAACATTTAGTGATTGATGGTGGGTCTAATGATAATTCAGAAAAATTATATATAAAAAATAAGATAAAATTTTTAACTACACTTCCTTCCAGAGGACTACAACAACTTAAAGGGGCAGAAAAGAGTGATACTAAATGGCTCTTTTTTCTGCATGCTGATACAGAGCTTAATATAGAAAATATTTTAGAAATAAAAAAATTTATAAAAAATAATAACGAAATAAAAATTGCTTTTTTTAAAATTATATTTAGAGAAAAAAAATTTATAGCAAAATTTATATCAATATGGGCAAATATAAGAACCTTGCTTTTTAAATTGCCTTTCGGAGATCAAGGTTTACTAATTAGTAGAAATTATTATTTTAAAATCGGAGGACATTCTAAAGAAAAAGTTATGGAAGATTTAGAGCTTGTAACAAAAGTACCAAAAAAAAATAGAATATTACTTAAATCAAGGGTGATAACATCTTTCAGACGTTATGAAAAAAATGGTGTATTTGTTCAAGGAATTATTCATATAATATGTCAGATTCTTTTCTTGCTTAATGTAAATAAAAAAATCATATATAAAATTTATACACGAAATGAATAATAGTATTTTCCTAATGACTAAAAGTCCAATTCATGGATTTATAAAAAGTAGACTTGCAAAGGATATTGGTAATTGTAATGTAAAAAGATTTACACTACTAAATATTGAAAATATAAAAAAAATCTTATCCAATAAAAAAAATTTTGAGTTATTTTTGTATACTACACCCAGAAAAAAATTTAGGAGTTTCTCATTCAATTTTTCTAAAAATATTCTCCTACAAAAGGGTTCTGATTTAGGTGAAAAAATTTGGTTCCTGAAATCTATCATAAGGAATAAATTTATTTTGATAGGAAGCGATATTCCAGAAATAAATTTAAAATATATATTAAATGCTTTTGAGGTATTAAAAAACTCAGATATTGTATTAGGCCCAACCTATGACAGAGGATTTTGGCTTATAGGATTTTCTAATAAAAAATCTATAAATTATCCTTTTAAAGGTATTAGATGGAGTACGAAGTATGTGCTAGATGATTTAACAAATAATTTAAAAGAGAACGGAATAAGTACGGGGTTTTGTCAAACATTAAGAGATATTGACATATTTGATGATTATTGCGATTATAGAGACAAGGTTTAACAACCATTGAGACGAGACGTGTTTTTAACTTTAACCTTGAGGGAGGTATAATATGAGTGGACAATTAGATCCGTCAGATTTAGTAGGAATGTCCTTTTGGATAATTTCTGCAGCTATGGTAGCAGCAACCTATTTCTTTTGGGTAGAAAGAGATAGAGCTGTAGGTAAATGGAAGACTTCATTAACAGTAGCAGCAATGGTGACAGGAATTGCAGCAATCCATTATTTTTATATGAGAGGAGTTTGGGTAGAAACAGGAGAAACACCTATAGTATTTAGATATGTTGACTGGCTTTTGACAGTTCCTCTACAAATTGTTGAGTTTTATCTAATTCTTGCTGCAATTGCAGTGGTTCAATCCTCGCTTTTTTGGAGATTATTGATAGCCTCTGTAGTTATGTTAGTAGCTGGATACTTAGGAGAAGTTGGATCCATTAATGTTTGGGTAGGATTCGTTATAGGTATGCTAGGTTGGTTATACATAATTTATGAGATTTTTGCAGGCGAAGCAAGTCAGATAAATGCTAGCAAAGGATCGGCAGCTAGTCAGAAAGCTTTCAATGCTCTTAGATTGATAGTAACCATCGGTTGGGCTATTTATCCTATTGGATATGTAGTGGGTTATACTGGTGGAGGAAGCGCAGAAGGTTTAAATATTATTTATAACCTAGCTGATTTTATCAACAAAATAGCATTTGGAGTTGTTATTTGGGCTGCAGCTACTGCTGATAATAAATAATAACTACACTTACTAGTTTTAAAAAATGCTCTACTTTAATAGTAGGGCATTTTTTTATGGTATAAATAATGAAAAAAGCTATTGTAATAGGTGCAGGTTTCGGGGGTATGGCTTCCGCTTTGAGATTAAAAAAAAAAGGATATCAAGTAGAAATAATTGACAGGTGCAATAATCTTGGAGGAAGGGCCCAGTTCTTCGATATCAAAGGTTTTAAATATGATGCTGGCCCTACAATTATTACAGCTCCTTTCTTATTCAAAGAACTATTTAGAATTCATAATAAAAAATTATCAGATTATGTGACTTTAAAACCTTTAAAAGTATGGTACAGATTTGTTTATAATGACGGATCATATTTTGACTATGAAAACTCAGTTTCAAATACCATCAATAATATTCAGAAAATTAATAAGAATGATGCAAAAAATTATAATAATTTACTAATGCAATCAAAAAAAATTTATGACTTAGCTTTTTGTGAATTAGCCGACAAGCCTTTTCATAACCTTTCAACTATGTTAAGGCAAATACCTTCTTTATTAAAATTTAGATCTTATCAAAGTGTTTATAAATTTACTTGTAGATATTTAGAAAGTGAGAAACTTAGAAGAGCATTTTCTATTCAGCCCCTACTCGTTGGAGGAAATCCTTTTGAAACAACATGTATTTATTCTCTTATACATTACTTAGAAAGGGCACATGGAGTTTATTTTGCTATGGGAGGAACGGGAAACCTAGTTAGAGCTTTCTCAAAACTAATAAAAGATGTAGGAATACAGGTAACTTTGAATACAACCATAAATAAATTTAATATAAAAGATGGTAAAATTTGTTCTATTCTAGATCACAAGGGAAAAAAAAGAGAGGCTGATGTTTATATCTCTAATATGGACCCTTTATATTTATACAAAAACGTTATCAAACTCGAAAACAAAAGAATTTTTAAATATAAAAAAAAATATGCTAAACATTCTATGGGTTTATTCGTTTTATTTTTTGGAACTAATAAGCAATATAACAAAATTGAACATCATACTATTTTATTCGGAAAAGAATATTATGAGCTACTAGTTAAAATTTTTAAAAAATATCAACTACCCGAAGATATCTCAATTTATTTACATAGACCAACTGCTACCGATAAAAGCTTTGCACCTAAAGGTTGTGACAGTTTTTATGCTTTAGTTCCTGTTCCAAATTTACTTTCTAAAAATATATATTGGAAGAATGAGTCTGAGAAATTTAAAAATTTAATTATAAGAGTTTTAGAAAAAAGACTTATGCCTGATTTGAGAAAAAAAATTGTTCAATGCTTTTATATGACTCCTTTAGATTTTAAAGAAAGATATTTATCAGATGCTGGAGCAGGTTTTTCCTTAGCACCTTTCTTTACACAGTCTGCTTGGTTTAGGTTTCATAATAAATCTGAAATAATAAAAAATCTATATCTAGTTGGAGCAGGAACTCATCCAGGTGCAGGGCTCCCAGGAGTTCTTAGCTCTGCAAGAGTTCTGGAGAAACTGTTATAAATACATCAACTAAAAATAATTTTAAAAAAAACAGTAAAAGTTTCTTTTTTGCTTCACTATTTCTTAAAAAGAAAACATTTGAAAATAGTGCCATATTGTATGAATTATGTAGATATATAGATGATATAGCAGACAAGAAGTCTAAAGCAAAAGAAGCCAAATTAAAGAAAATTGTCAAAGATTTAAACCATGACTCTAATAGTCTAAAATTAGCTAATATTAAAGTATTAATTTCAAATAATATGATAAATAAAATACATATTCTTCAGCTTATTAAAGGTGTTAGCTTAGATTTAAAAAAAAAAGTAAGAATTAAAAATCATCAAGAATTAATATCTTATGCATACCTAGTAGCAGGAACTGTTGGGTTAATGATGTCAAATATTTTAGGTGTAAAAGAAAAAATAGCTTATAAATATGCAGTAGACTTAGGAATAGCTTTTCAACTTACAAATATTGCAAGAGATATTGTCGAAGATGCAAATATGAATAGAATATATTTACCAATGAGTTGGAAAAAATTAAGTATAAGTGATATAAAAAGTCTTGATAAAAAAACTATTATTAAACTAAAGTCTTTAAGTTTGAAGTTATTAAGTGTAGCAGATGAATATTACCAAAGCGCTCAAAAAGGGTTAGCATTTTTAAATTTAAGGAGTAGATTTACTGTCTTATTGGCACTTATAATATATAGACAAATTGGATTGAAAATAATAAAAAAAAGTTTTTCAAATTTGTATAAAAGAGAAAAAGTCAGTTTTTTAGAGAAAGTTTTATGCCTTTTTAAATGCCTTGCAATTTTTTTTTTAAATATAAATATTCACAAGAAGAATTATAATCATAATGGAAAGCTGCATAAATATATAAAAAATATTGTAGTAATAAATAATAAAATATGAAGCATCATGAAATAGATTATTTAATTTTAGGAGGAGGTTGCTCTGCCTTATCTTTTGCAACAGAACTAATTAAAAATAATATATATGATCATACTTTTTTAATAGTAGAACAAAGAAAAAAATATGAAGATGATAGAAGCTGGTGTTTTTGGCAAAATAATAATGATATAGAAAGTAAACTAATTTCTAAGTCTTGGAAAACCTCTTCCTTTAGTTTAAAAGGAAATCAAATTACTCATAATTCTAATAATTATTACTATCATTATATAAGAAGCATTGATTTTTATCTGCATGCAAAAAGTATAATTAAAAAATCAGTTAATGTTAATTTAGCTTTGGGTGAAAAAGTATTGAAAATTAGTAACTTAAATAATAAATATTTAGTTTATACAAATAAAAAGATCTATATTGCTAATAATATCCTAGATACTAGGCCCAAAAAGAATATATATGTAAAAAGCCCCTTTTTGTTCCAATCATTTTTAGGATATGAAATAATAGCAAATAATAATAGATTTGATTCTACAGCAGCATATATAATGGAAAGTATGCGATATGAGAAAAATAATTTTTTATTTGATTACATATTACCTATAAAAAAAAATAGATTTTTAGTAGAGGTAACATTTTTCTCTAAGTCTAAAATAACGTCTAAAAAGCTAGATAAAATATTATTAAAAAGTTTAATAACAAATAAATTTAAAAATTATAAAATAATTAGAAAAGAATATGGAGTAATTCCTATGGGGTTTATTAATAAAAATACTTATTTTAAAAATAATAAATATTTTTATGCAGGAAGTATAGGAGGCGCCGTAAGGCCTTCCTCTGGATATGCGTTTTTAAGAATTCAGGAATGGGCAAAAAAATCTGCTATTAACTTAAAAGAAAACGGAAAACCTATCTCTCATCCAAAGGAAAATATAATTGTTTATTTTCTTGATAGAATATTTTTAGGGGTTCTAGAAAAAAATCTTTCATCAGCTCCTTTGATTTTTTTTATTTTCCTAAAAAGAATAAATTCAAAATCCTTTTTTAGATTTATGATTGGAGTACCTACTTTGCTTGATTATTTAAAGGTAGTACTTTCAATGCCAAAAAAGTATTTTTTAAATAAAATAAATTAATGTAAAAAAATGAAAATCAAGAATATTAATGAAAGCTACATATATTTATTTTCTTCCTTAATGGTTGTTATTTTAAATTTTTTTTTTATGGATCTTTTTAATCGTGAATTTATATCATATGTATTAATTTTCTTTATAATTTTTTTTGGATTACCGCATGGGGCCTTAGATACATTGCTAGCTAAACAAAATGGCTTGTATGGTGGTTTCTATAGTTTTATTTTTTTTAATCTAGTCTATTTATTTACTATAGTGGCATTTTTTTTCCTATGGTTATCATTTCCTATAATATCCCTTTCAATTTTTTTAATAATTTCTATTTTTCACTTTTCTGAAGACTGGAAATTGGATATAAATTTATTTCAAAGGCTGATATTATCTACCTCATTAATAAGTTTAATAATTTTTTTTCAAACAAGAGAAATTGAGTCAATATTTTTTATTTTAACTAAATCAAATTCTATTGAAAAAATTATATTATTTTTTTTCTACTTAAGTTATCTATTATTAGTTTTTATTGCTTTTATCTTTTTTTCTAATTTAAAAAATAAATATTTACTATTGAATATAATAACAATTTTTTTAACAGCTTTAACACTTAACCCCTTGCTTTATTTTTTATGCTATTTTTGTTTTTTTCATAGTATTAAAAACTATAGACAAGAAATAAGTTTTTTTAATATCGAAAGCAATAAAGTTAAAAATAAAATTTTAATAATAAATTTATTTCTAACTTTATTTTTATCTTTAGTATTTTTTAATTTTTTTTTAAAAGACTCTTTTGAGCAAAAGTTAATCCAGATCACTTTCATTGGTCTTGCTTCACTAACAATACCTCATATGTTATTAAAGGCTATTATAAATTATAGGATTAAATAGATTACTTTTCGGATAGCCGGGGCATTAGTTCTACAAGGTTACATGGCCTGTTTCTATTATCTAACTGAGTTTTAATTATTTCCTCCCATGCATCTTTACAAGCACCAGGGGACCCTGGCAAACTAAATAAAAATGTATTTTTTGCAATACATGCTGAGGCTCTTGACTGTATAGTTGAGGTGCCAATTTTTTTATAACTAATAAACCTAAAAACTTCTCCGAAACCAGGAATTTCTTTTTCTCTAACTTTACTTANAGCTTCTGGGGTTACATCTCTGCCAGTTATGCCTGTTCCTCCAGTAATAATTATTACATCTACTTGTTTATTATTTAACCACTCATTTAATACCTCTAGTATATCTTTCACATTATCTTTTACAATTTTTCTTCTATTGCAAATATGTCCTTCCTTGATAATGCTATTTACAAGGTAATCACCTGATTTGTCATTGTCCATTGATCTACTATCTGAAACTGTTAAAACTGCTATATTAACAGGCAGAAAGTCTCTTGTATTATCTAAGTTTTGCATCTCTTGCAAAATTAAAGTCTTGATAAGATAAAATAGGCCATTTGTCATTAGCTAGCATAGATCTNGTTATTTTATTTTGCCCTAATTTATCTCTGTAGATCCATAAATCCGTTAATATATACTTTACAAACATTCTGGTCTCTTTAATAGGTATACTTTCTANAAACGCTAAAGGATCACTCTCTCTAATATTTTTATTCCATTTTTTTACTCTAGTAATGCCTGCATTATAAGCAATTAAAGTATTTAAGATGGAATTTTTTGTAGTTGGATTTTTTAATAATTCCTTCAAGAGCTTTTGACCTAGCTCAAGATTTAGGTTCAAAGAATATAATTTATGCTTATTTCCATATCTTAATCTATGATCTTTTTGAATTTTACTAGCTGTTCTGGGCATAAGCTGCATAAGTCCTCTTGCACCTTTAGAGCTTTTCGCTCTAAAATTAAAAGCAGACTCCCTTCTTATTATTGCATATATAAAAGCTTTATCAAATATGAATCCTTCTTCTAAACTCCATTCTGGGGTAGGATACATACCTCTCATAAATAAACTGTAATCCTTATTGAAAAAACTCTCTCCCAACCTAATCTGCACTGCAGCTAAATCTAAATATTCACTCAAATGCAATAATAATTTGGAATTACTTTTATTTCTTTCTATCTTTGAATACAGGTTCCTCATTTCTAGATCGGCTTTATCATAAAACTTAAGTTCTGATAATGCTATTAATCTATGAAAACTAGTTAAATTAGTAATGCTTATTTTTTTATTGTTTTTTAATCTTTTTTTACTCTGTCTATCCCAAACAAAGCCATCTTTTTTATTAAGTTTTTCTATTGCAAGTTGCCCATACATAGTGCGATTAAACTTAGAAGCTTGCAAATACAAGCTATTTTTTATTTCTTGTTTTGAACTGATCTTTGCTTGCCAATATAGACATGCAGATTTTAATTTTGGAGAATATTCATTAGCAGACTTTTTAATTAAAAAATTACATTTTTCAAAAAGTTTTGCAGATGCATTATAATTTTTTAACCTAAAAGCATTGATGCCAGCTTTAAATATAATTTTAGGNTTTTCAATTTTAATTTCATTAATTAGAAACTTATATGTTTTAAAGGACTTTGTTAAAAAACCTGCGTGAAAGTTTTTTTCCGCATCTTTTTGTAAATAATAAATAATTTCAATTTTAGATTTATCTTGAAAATTATAATATTTTAGTAGTTTTTTAAATTCCTGACTAATTATTAAATTGGAAATATTATCGTTAATGTAAATTTTATTGTTTCTTTTTTTTTTAACTATTTCATTAGCATACCTTTTATTATTTTCTCCATATCCTCTTAGATATCTTCCATAAACAGGTTTTTTTATGCTGCTTTTTTGTTTATTTTGTTCTGTTCTTTTTCTCATTAAATTATAAACCCTTCTTTGCATAACAACTGGGTAATCATTATAGGTTTCTAACCAATCAAATAATTCATTGTAAGAGGATCTATACTTATTAGGATGCATTAGCTTGTCATAATCTATATATCCTAATAAAACTTTATTCTTCAAAAGCTTAGTTTTTTTTTTTGCTTCTTCCCATTTCCCATTTATCATGAGCTCATTAATTTCTAAATATAATTTTTTATCTAACTCAGTGAGAATATTAGGTATGATAAAGTTTAAGTTATTATTTTCTAACTTAGCTAATTTATTTGCAAAAACCGAATTGGATTTAATTAGAATAAGAAAAAATAATATAATGTAATTACATATTTTCATGNCAAACAATTAAAAATCTACTAAATATAGTATTTAATCAAAATAATACAACTATATCAAGTAATTAATTCAATTTCTTTTTTAATTTTTTTTAAATCTTCCCAAGCATCTTTTTTTCTNGACGGTTGCCTTAATAAAAATGCTGGATGAAATATAGGCATNGTTTTTANCTTANCNGAATTATTAAGTGATAAATCATGCCATTTTCCTCTTAATTGAATTATTCCTTTATCTTCTTTTAAGATAGCTTTTGTAGCTATAGCTCCAGCTAAAATTAGAATCCTAGGGTTTATAAGTTCGATATGCTTTAAAACAAATGGTAAACATATTTTTATTTCCTCTTCTGTGGGATTTCTATTTCCGGGAGGTCTCCAAAAGATAACATTAGATATATATGTATTTTTTCTGTTTTGTTCAATTGCATTTAACATTTTATCCAAAAGCACTCCAGCCTGACCTTTGAATGGTTTTCCAGTCTTGTCCTCTTCTTCTCCCGGAGCTTCGCCTATTAACATTACTTTTGCTTTACTATTACCATCTGCGAATACTAAGTTTGTAGCTGTTTTTTTTAATGAGCACCCAGAAAAGTTTTCTATTTCTAGCTTTAATTCTTCTAAGGTGTTCGACTTTACTGTATGATCAGTAATTTCTTCCTCTTTAAAATTATTATTTAATTTTATTTTATTTGTAACTTTTAAATTTTTACTATGATTACCCTCAGGAATTAAATCATTTTTGTATAAAAAAAAGTGCGTATTATTATTATNATAATGCCAGTATAATATATTATGAACTAATTTTTTTTTTTTATTCAATTTAAAACGCTGAATAAGGAATTGGCTTTCCTTTAGGATCTTTTATAATTTTACCATCTTCCGTCTGTGCAGCCATATATCTTCCCTCTCCTACCCAAGTCCCTATATACAATACAGGCTTGATAGGCTTTCCGTTATAAGTTTTATCCTGTTGCTTGGCCCCTCTGGCATTAGGGTTATTTTTATTTAAAGCCATGATACCTCTTCATTTACTTTTTTAATAATATGTATAATAATTTTATTTTGTGGTAAGTAAAGTGTTTTTGTTAAATTATAATAAATTATTTTTTTTATTATTTATATCTTTGTGTTGTGTTTTAGATAAAAATATTGCAAATGCGACAAATAATTATACTCGGTCATATTTCGGTTCAATNTTGTCAGGACAAATAGCAAATTACAATAATGATTCTGCACTTTCAGCTAGTTTTTTTAATCATGCTAATAAAATTAATCCTAAGAATACCCAAATTTATAATTTAGCCTTGATGTCACTTGTAATGAGTGGAAACGTAGAAGAAGCTATAATAAAAATAAATAATTATGAAAAAAGCTTAGGCAAGCAATATAATAAATCTGTTATAACAAATTTCATAAGCTTTATAAAAAAAGTAAAAAATAATGATATTGAGCAAGCATTAGAACATTTAAATAATAGTCAAGAGTTTCTAATTACTGATAGTATGAAGCCTATTTTAAGAGGATGGCTTCTAAAAGATTTATCAGACGCAACAAAAGCCCTTGATGAATATGAATATAAATCTGAAGGATTAGCTTTGGCTAATATTTATTTTCATCACTTGGCTTTGATTCAAAATTATCATAATAAAAAAGATCTATCACGAAAAACATTCGAAAAACATTTAGAAGTTTTTGACTTAGACAAACTAAGAAGTCTATACTTCTATGAAAGCCTGTTTAATAAAGGTAAAAAAAATAATAAATATATATCTTTTTTTAATGAAAAATATCCAGATCATAGTTTCACGTCTTATTTAAAAAATACAAAAAAGCTACCAAAAAATATAATTAGTCCTAGCCAAGGAATATCAGAAGCAATATATAACTTAGCTAAAACTTTGTATTCACAAAATATGAATGAAACTTCATTGGCTTTAGCACAAACAGCTTTGTATTTAGATCCTGAAAATCATATAGTAAAATACTTAATATCACTAAATTTAGATGGTCTAAGAAAAAAAGAATTAGCTTTAGAATATCTAAAAAAAATACCAGTTGGTAGTTATGTTAGTTGGAATGCTCATATAAATATTGCAGAATTATATATGGATCTTGAAAATTATGACTCTGCCNCAGACTTCTTGCATAAACTAAAAAAAAATAATCCTCAAAAAATTGAAGTCTTATATAAATTAGGAGAATTGTATCATGTGCAAAAAAAATATGATTATGCAATAAAATATTTTTCAGATGCAATAACAAGCTTAAAAAAAGCTGATAACAGATTTTGGTATTTATTTTACTCAAGAGGTATGTCATATGAACGTTCAATGAAGTGGGAGCTTGCAGAAAAAGATCTACTTTATGCATTGGAGCTAAGCCCTGATCAGCCTCTTACTTTAAATTACTTAGGATACTCCTGGATAGATTTAGGTAAAAATATTGACGAGGCGCATAAGCTTATTACTAAGGCAGTTAAACTCCGTCCTAATGATGGCTATTTTGTAGATAGTTTAGGATGGGCTTATTATAGAATGGGAGAATATAAAAAAGCTGTTGTAGAACTAGAAAAGGCTGTAGGACTTGTTCCTAATGATCCCATTATAAATGATCATTTAGGTGATGCAATGTGGAGAGCTGGATATAAAAATGAAGCAGTTTATCAATGGAATAGAGCTCTAATTTATAAGCCAGATAATGAGCTAGAAAATAAAATTAAATTTAAACTTAAAAAAGGCCTCTAAAAATCTTTTGAATTATTTTAATTATATTTCTGAAAAAGCATATGCTAAGATAAATCTTTCTTTTAGAATTCTTGGAAAAACTTCCAATAATTATCACACTATTGATAGTATCGTAACATTCTTGCCTGATATTTATGATGTAATCAAAATAAAAAAAAATAAAAAGTTGATTATTTGTACTAAAGGAGATTTTTCCGAGTCTCTTGCTAAAAAAGGAGGGGATACTTTAGTTAAAAAAATGATAATTTTACTTAAAAAAAAATTTTTTATTGCAGATAATTTCAAAGTTATTATAGATAAAAATATTCCTTTAGGGGCAGGGTTGGGTGGTGGCTCTGCTGATGCTGCAGCAATTGCTAGAGTCATTATAAAAATGTATAAAATACAAATTGATAAAAAAGAAATCATTAAACCCTTTAGTAAGATAGGGGCAGATATACCAGTTTGTTTTTTTTCATGCAATCAAAGAGTTAACGGTATTGGGGAAAAATTAACAAAACTAAAGCTGCTCAATAAAATTGCTTGGGTAATCTTGATTAAGCCTAAAGAAAATTTCAATACTAAGAATATTTTTGATAGATATTATGNACCATTTTCAAAAAAACCTAGCTACGAATATACTTATGAAAATTTAATTAACGATATGAATAAAAATGAAAACGACTTGCAGATCGCTGCTAAAAGATACTCTTTAATATTTTCTAATTTATTAAATAAGCTTCCTAAAAATAGTTCTGCTACTTTTCCAAGAATGACTGGAAGTGGCTCTACTATATTCATTCTATTTGAAACAAAAAAAAATGCTTTAGACTATTTATCTACTATTGAAAAAAATACAAAAGGAACTTGGAAAAAGCTATCTAAGATAATACTTTAAGTTATTTCTATATTTCTTCTAGCAAGAGCTAATTTAAAAGTATTGTTAAGTAAACAGTGGATTGTCATTGGACCTACACCACCAGGCACGGGTGTAATAGCTTTAACCTTTGAAAAAACATCAGAATAGTCAACATCTCCTACTAGTATTTTTTTATTATCATTTGTTCTAATTTGATTGATTCCAACGTCAATAATAATAGAATTTTCTTTAACCCAATCTTTTTTTATCATTCTTGGTATGCCGGTAGCTGCAATGATTATATCTTTGTTATTACAAAGAGCTTTTAGNTTTTTAGACTTTGAATGTGCTAAAGTCACAGTTGCATTATGATTTGTAAGAAGCAAAGATAGGGGTTTTCCTACTATATTTGATCTCCCCACTACTATAATATTTTTTCCAGAGACATCAGTTTCTGTTTTTAATAACTCTAAACAACCTTGAGGTGTACAAGGAATAACGTGAGGCCTACCTAAAGCTAATAAACCTATGTTTTTTGAATTAAAACCATCTACATCTTTGTCATATGATATAGAGTCTATAACCCTTTTGCTGTTTATATGCTGCGGAAGCGGTAATTGCACTAAAATTCCGTCTACATTTTTGTCCTTATTATATTGATCTATAAGTTTTAACAATTCTTTTTCACTAACTGATATATCAAGACAATTCACTACAGAGTTAATTCCTACCTCATCAGCCCTAATAGATTTATTTTTAACATATACTTTGCTTGCTGGGTTTTCTCCGATGAGAATTACTACCAAATTAGGAGTAATGTTATAATTATCTTTAAACTTCTTAATTTTATCTCTTAATTTATCATTAAGATGGTCAGATATTATTTTTCCATTAATATTTTTCATTTTAATTTTTTTTTTTTTATAATCTTGCTCAAAAGTTAAAGAAATGCAATATTATAAATTAATTGGGGGATAGTTTAATTGGTAGAACAGCGGGTTTTGATCCCGTCAGTCCAGGTTCGAGTCCCGGTCCCCCAGCCAAAAGAAATACACTATTTTAAAAGCAAAATGCCATTTTTTATAAAATTGTTATTGATATTTTTATTAAATAAAATTTTATTTAGTAATCAAATTAATTATACAAGAATTTTTGAGGAAACAATGTTAAATTATGACATTAAATTCGACGAAATGCGTAATTATAAATCTGGAGCTATTTGTATACCTGATAATAATGATGTTTATGACAAATATGCAATAGGATTTAGCTATAATATGTATAATAAAAGTGATGCAAATAAAGTTGCATTATCAGGATGCAGAGAAATGAAAAAAAAATTAATCTCTTATGAATGTAAATGCGAAATTATATTATAGGTAAACTTTATTAAAGAGGAATAATTGAAAAAAAATAGTATAGAAAATTTTTGTGAAGAAATTAAAGATAATTATAAAAAAAAAGGAATAGATGATTTTGAATTATCCATATCTGATAGTACAGTTTTGTCTGCTCAAACAAGAAATGTTAAATTGGAAAATATTGAAAGCTCTAGTGGCATTGGTATAACATTAGATATAATTATAGGAAAAAAACAAGCAACACTGAGCGCTAATAATATAGAAGGATTAGATATTAGAGAGTTTTTAGAAAAAGGAAAGTTTATGGCAAAAGCCTCTCCTGAAGACCCATATGCAGGACTGCCCGAAACAACAGAATATGCGGATAGAATTAAAGATTTAGATTTAGAAGATAAAAATGAATTAGACAATAAAAAGCTTATTAATTTGGCTCTACAAGCTGAGGAAGAAATGTTGAATGTAAGCAAAGTAACTAATACAGAAGGAGGCTCTGCTAGCACTAGCAAAAGTAAAATAACTTTTTTATCCTCAAAAGGATTTTTCGGAAGCTATAATAAAACCTTCCACTCTGTGTCATCTATTGCTATTGCAGGAAGAAAAATTAGCATGCAAAGAGATTATGACTATTCGACTGCAGTACACTTAGAAGATTTAAAAAATCCTACAGAAATTGGTAAAAATGCTGGGGAAAGAGCAGTTGCTAGATTAAATTCCAGAAAAATTAAAAGTAGCACAGTTGATGTTATATTTGAGCCTAGAATAGCAAAAAGTTTATTATCTTCTTTTGCATCATGCATATCAGGAACATCGATAGCTAGAGGAACCAGTTTCCTTTCAAAAAAAATTAATAGGAAAATTTGTAGAGAAAATATTACCATATCTAATATGCCATTACTAAGCAGGGGATTAGGATCAGCTCCATTTGACGCAAGGGGAATTAAGTCTAAAAATATAAAATTAGTAGAGAATGGTTATTTTAGAAACTACCTCCTGGGATTGAGAAGTTCTAGACAATTAAANCTTAAGCCTAATGGAAACTCCAGTCCTTATAACCTAACATTAAGTGAAGGTAAAGACTCCGCTGATGATATTATAAAATCAATTAAAAAAGGTTTTTATGTTACAGAAATGCTAGGTATGAGCTTTAATACGGTAAATGGAGACTACAGCAGAGGTGCAGCTGGATTTATGATTGAGAATGGTGAAATAAGTTTTCCTGTAAATGAAGTAACAATTGCTGGAAATATGAATGATATTTTAGAAAAGATAATTCCAGCAAAAGATTTAAAAATAAGCGAAAATATTAATTCTCCTACAATTCTAGTTGAAAAAATGTCTTTGGCTGGAATATAGTGTTTTTATTCTTTTACAATTTAGTTCTAAATTTAATCTCTCCTTTTTTAATATTTGCCATTATATGTAGAATTTTTTTAGGGAAAGAAAATAAGTTAAGATACAAGGAAAAATTCGGTATTTCTAACGCTAAAAAAGTTAAAAATATTAAAATGATTTGGTTTCATGCTTGTAGTGTTGGTGAAGTCAAATCTATATCCAATCTTACAAAAGAGTTTCTTGAAAGAAATTATTCCATATTAATAACTACTAATACTTTGTTATCAGCTAATTTCGTTAAAAGAAACTTTTCTAAAAAAATAAGGCATCAATTTTTACCATTAGACTTTAGTTTTACNACTAAAAAATTTTTAAATTATTGGAAGCCAGATATAGGTATTTTTATAGAATCAGAAATATGGCCAAATTTAATTAATAATTGTAAAAAAAGAAATATTCCTTTAGTTCTTCTTCAGGCAAGGTTTTCAAGCGCTAGTCTTGAAAAATGGATATTTTGTAAAAGTTTTTTTAAAGATCTTTTATCATATTTTTGTCTAATAATTGCACAATCTCAAAAAGAAAAAAAAAAACTCAATAAATTTGCTGATATAAAGGTTGATAATATATATAATCTCAAAAACTCTTCTCCTCTTCTGCAAGTAAAGAAAAAAGAAGTAATTAGAATGAAAAAAGAAACTAAAGATACTTTTATTATTACTGCATTAAGCACACATTTAGGAGAAGAAAAGATAATTCTAGAATCTATAAATAAAATAATTAAAAAAATTAAAAATATTATTTTAATAATTCAGCCTCGTCATCCAAACAGAGCAGAACAAATCATAAAACTTGTTCAAAGCTATGGTTTAACTATAAAACAAAGATCTTTAAAAGAATATCCTAAAATAGGAACAACTGTTTATTTAGCAGATACTTTTGGAGAAAGTGGAACAATAATATCTTTTTCTGACTTAATAATTTTGGGAGGAACTTTAATGCCTATTGGAGGGCATAACATAATTGAACCTGCACAAATGTCAAAATGTATATTAGTAGGTAAATATTATTCTAAAATATATGATACTATAGAAATATTTAAAAAAAATAATGCCATCAAATTAATAAAAAAAAATTCAGATCTTTCTAAATTAATTAGTAATTTTTATACTGATAGAAATGAACTAAAAAAAATCGGTCAAAAAGCTTTGTTAATTACTAAAAAATTTCCGAGAGAAGAAAAAAATATTGTAAACCAAATAATTTCTTTAGAAAAAAATGAAAACTCCAAAATTTTGGTTCAGAAGTAGTCCTGTACTAGAGAAACTTCTTTTTCCGTTATCTTGCTTATGGATGCTTGGGAGTTCTTTAAATCGAGTATTTACAAATCCTATAAAATTTAATATTCCTGTAATATGTGTAGGAAATCTAATTGCAGGAGGCGGCGGTAAAACTCCGGTAACTATTAAACTTGCAAAATTTTTAATAAAAAAAGGTCATAAAGTCCATATAATTAAAAAGCAATATAAAAGTAAAAATAAAGAGAAATTAATTTTAGTGAAAAAAAATAGTGATCCAAAATTAGTTGGAGATGAGGCTCTTTTAACTGCAAAAGTTGCTACAACCTGGCTAGTAAAGAAAAGATCTACAGGAATTGAAAAAGCAATTAAATGTGGTGCAAATATAGTAATATTAGATGATGGACATCAAGACTATTCAATAGTAAAAGATTATAGTATTCTTACAATTAAGGATGCTCAAGAATTTGGAAATAGCAAAATTATTCCTGCCGGTCCTTTGAGAGAAAGTATTGAAAGAGGTTTTAGAAAAGCAGACCATATTTTTTATTACGGAAAAATAAATAGATCTAAATTCAATTGTTTAAAAAAAAATATTCCTATTTCATTAGTTAAGGTCCAACATAATAAAAAAATAATATTTAAAAGAATAAAAAATAAAAACGTTTTAGCTTTTTCTGGTATAGCACATCCAGACAACTTTTTTAATTCAATTGCCAAATATAATTTAAAATTAATAAAAAAAATCGAATTTCCAGACCACTATTCCTATACAGTTGATGATATAAAAAGAATTGTTACAATTGCAAAAAATTTTAAACTTTCTATAGTTACTACAGAAAAAGATTATGTCAAAATTTCTAAAAAATTTAGAGCTAAAATTAATTCAATTCCACTACAAATAAAATTTGATGAAAATAATTTTTATAAATTATTTTATTTGAAAGTAAATAAAAATGGTTAGATCTATATTAGATTACTTTGGGTGCTTTATTTTATATATATTTATTTTATTTTTAAAAATTTTGGGAAAAAATAATTCAATTTCTTTCAGTTCCTTTTTATTTAGAAAAATAGGCCCCTTTACAAAATTAAATAAAAGAGCAGAAAAAAACCTGTCATATGTTTGGCCAAAAATAAGTAAAAAAAAAATTAATAGTATATGCATTAGAATGTGGAATAATCTTGGCAAAAACTTTGGAGAGTTTATATTTCTTCATGGCTACGATCCATTAAAATGTGAACATACTAAAGTATATGGACTACCCTACATAAAGTCATTGATTACAGAAAATAAAAAAAAAGGGAAAGGTATAATTTTTTTCTCAGCCCATTTTGGAAATTGGGAAATAGGACCTTATATTATAAATAAACTGAACTTAGATTTAATGGGTATATATAGGAAATCTAACAATACTTGCATAGATGGTTTAATACAAAAGTATAGAAATAAAAATACAACATATGTTCCAAAGGGTGACGTAGGTGCAAAAAAAGCTTATTTGTGGCTAAGAAAAGGAAAAAGCTTAGCACTTTTGATAGATCAAAAGCTTAATGAAGGAATTACAGTTAATTTTTTGGGAAAACCTTCTTATACTGCTACTGCAATAGCTGAATTAGCTATCAGAATGGACTTAGATATAGTTCCAATAAAATTATTAAGAACCAAAAACTATGGACATGAAATTACTTTTTTTCCTAAAATATCACCATCAAATAAAAAGCTTAATCATGAAAAAAAAGTAAAATACATTTTAACCGAGATAAACAAGCAATTAAGCAGTTGGATTAAAAAAAACCCTGAACAGTGGCTATGGATACACAGGAGATGGAAAAAAAGTATATATATGTAACAGGCTTTTACTTTATTCTTTTTTCTTTATTAATAGATAAGGATCTATTCTTACTCCTCTAAGTTCCATTCTCCAATCTAAATGAGAGCCTGTCGCTCTACCTGTGTCTCCCATAAGACCTATCAATTCGCCTTTTTTTATAAAACTTCCTGGTTCTACTAAAATTTTTTTTAAATGAAGTAAAGATGAAGTCAATCCTCTTCCATGCGATATTATTATAGTCCCTCCTGAAAAATATAAGTCCTTTTCAACCATTACTACTATACCATCACTGGGAGCTAAAATAGGGCTTCCTATCTTATTGGCAATATCTATCCCATAATGCGGTCTTTTTGGTATTCCATTTAGTATTCTTTGGCTGCCATAAACACCTGTGAGGATGCCTTCAGCAGGCATAATAAAACCTGCATGGTAATGAGAATATTCTACATTAGTAGCTTTTGCTTTTTTTATTCTTCTATTTTCTAACTTAATCCTGTCATAAAATTCTGCGGGAGGTGTTACTTTACTTTTTTTTAAATTATTAATTTTTTGTATATTATATTTTCTTTGTTTAATTTCTATATTTTTTAAAATCTCTTTCTTTTCTGTTGTAACTATTTTTATATTTCCAAAATTTGGATGTTTTCTTCCTATCCCTATAATAAACTCGCCTGTTTCATCAATAGGAATTTTTTTTCCGTTATAATATAAAGCATCTCCTACAGAAAGCTTCCCTACAAGTAATCCTCCTTGAATAAAATTACCTTTTAAATCAAAACATAATGCATAGTTATTAATTTTTATAAAGATAATAGTTAATAAAAAAAAAGTGGAAACTTTAAAACTATTTAATTTTCTTAACTTTTGCATCTACTGAACCTTTTGAAAAATTAATTATTACCTCTTCATTAATATTTAGATTTCTAGCATCCTTGATTATTTTATTTTCCTTGTTTTTAATAATGGCAAATCCTTTTTCTAACCATCTTTCATACGAAATAGAAAATAGTAAATCTGCTTTATTTTCTAATAGTTTAATTTTATTTTTAATATATTTAAACATTATAGTATCAATATTTTTTTTAAGTCTATTATAATTATTTTCCGAGTTTATTACTAAAAAGGTTGGGCTCTTAAGTTTAATTACTTTTAGTATATTTTCTTTTTCAATAATTTTTGAGTTCTTGAATTTTATCAATTGTAATAAACTATTTTCAAATTTTAATTTATTATTATTTATTAACTTATTTGGATCAATAAATCTTAGATTTGCTTGTTTAAATCTAAAAGTTGCATTTGAGTAAATTCTTTTAATAGAAGTATTTTTATTTTTTGAAAGAGTAGATATCTTTGTTTCAATTTCTTTCCTATCTGGAACTACCATATCCGCTGCTGCTGTAGGAGTAGAAGCTCTATAATCTGCTGCAAAATCAGCTAAAGTATAATCTGTTTCGTGACCTACTGCTGAAACAATTGGTATTTTAGAATTATAAATTTCATATGCTACTTTTTCAGAATTAAATGGCATCAAATCCTCAACACTTCCTCCACCCCTAGCTATTATTATAACGTCTGGAATTTTATTTTTCTTTAATAAATTCATGCCCTTTATTGCGTTTATTATATCTGTTTCAGCTGATAAACCCTGAACACTTATAGGCCATATTAAAATATGAGAAGGAAATCTTAATAAGATTTTATTTTTAATATCTTCAATTACAGCTCCTGTAGGAGAAGTTATAACTCCAATTTTTTTTGGTAATAATGGTAGTGCAGTAGATTTATTAAAAATTCCAGCTTCTTTGAGTTTATTTTTCCTTAATTCTATTAATTTTAATAATTCTCCTTCTGAAACAGCATTAATATTATCTATTATTAAATTATAGTTTGATCTTTTAGGATGAGTGCTAATTTTACCAGTTGCAGAGATTTCTAAGCCCTCTTCTGGATGAAAGTTTAAAAAAGGGACTCTATTTTTCCATATTCTAGCGTTCAGTAATCCTTTATCGTCTTTTAAATTAAATAAAAAATGACCATTCCACAGTTTAAGATCTGAAATTTCACCTCTGATCTGAATATAACTAAAGTCACTTTCTAGTTTTTTTTTAATCATGTAAGATAATTCTGATACACTATATTTTGGAATATTTGACATTATAAATTACACCTGTATTAATACTATACTATAAGTAAAATGAGAAAAATTAGTAACAATAATATTTTAGTTCTTGGCGGTGGAGGAAGAGAGCATTCAATTTGCGAAAGTCTAAAAAAATCAAAAAATGTTCAAAATATTTACTGTGCTCCTGGAAATGCTGGTATTAAAAAAATAGCAAAAATAGCAAATATTAATTCTTACGAATTTAAGCATGTTCTTAAATTTTGTAAAAAAAATAAAATTAATTTTGTAGTACCAGGATCTGAAGATTATTTAGAAAAGGGAATTTCTGACTTTTTAAAATTAGAGGGAATAGAGGTTATTGGACCAAGCAAATATGCTTCTTTGTTAGAAACCTCAAAATATTTTACGAAAAAGCTCTGTGATTTATCTGGAATTAAAACTGCTAAATGGATTATTTGTGATGATGCAAAAAATGCAAAAGTAATCTTAAAAACTAAAAAATTTCCTATCGTTATAAAAATGGATAGTCTTGCTGCTGGAAAAGGAGTATTAGTTGCTAAAAAACTAAATGATGCCAATAAATTTCTTGATAACATAATAAATGGAAAATTAGGCAGCAGGAAGTCTAAAATAATAATTGAAGAATGTTTATATGGAGAAGAAGGAAGCTTTTTTTTTGCAGTTGATGGAAATGATGCAAAGTACTTAGGAAGCGCAAAAGACTATAAAAGAGTCGGAGAAAGAAATAAAGGTTTAAATACTGGTGGAATGGGTTGCATATCCCCATCTCCCAGAGAAAACAAGAAAGTAGTTTCTAGCGTATTGAAAGAAATTGTAAAACCTACATTAGAAAATATGAAAAAGCTAGGTTACAGTTTTACTGGTTTTTTATATGCAGGCGTTATGTTTACAAAAAAAGGCATATATCTTATTGAATATAATGTAAGATTAGGTGATCCTGAGTGCCAAGCAGTTTTAGCAAGACTAAAAACCAATTTCTTAGATATTTGTTTAGCTATAAAAGCTGGAACATTAAAAAAACTTAAAATAGAAAAGTCTAAAAATATTTCTGTATGCGTTGTATTAGCTAGTAAGGGATATCCTGAGAAATATGCTAAAGGAATTGAAATTTTTGGAGTAAATAAACTTAATAATGAAGGGGATGTTAAAATTTATCATGCTGGAACAAAAAAAAATAACCTTGGCAAACTTCTTACTAATGGTGGAAGAGTTTTGAATGTAGTTGGTAAAGCGAAAAACATCAAAAAGGCCTTAGATAAAACGTATGACATATGTAGAAAGATACATTGGAAAGGTTATTTTTATAGAAAAGATATAGGGTCATGATTTTTTTCTAAGATCCTTAAAAAAAACTTTTAGTAAATCTTGACTCTTTTTTTCTCCTATTCCTCCATATACTTCAGGTTTATAGATATTTTTTGAATTTAAAAATACCCTTGCTCCATTTTGAACACTTCCATTTTTTATATCATATGCACCAAAATATAAATTACCTATTTTAAATTTTGATATAACATAACTACAAATAATGCAGGGCTCCAAAGTAACATATAAATTATAACTGATTAAGTTATTAGTCTTGAGTTTTTTGGCTGCTTTTTGCAAAGCCAATATTTCAGCGTGCCCTAAAGGATTATTATTTAAAAATATAATATTGTGTGCTTTAGAAATAATATCATTTTCATTAAAAACTACAGCCCCAACAGGAACTTCCCTTTTTTTTGCTGCCTTTTTTGCCTCTGATAAAGCAACTTTTGTTATTTGAGATAATTGCAAAATATATTATTATCAAAAAAAAAAAAAATTATGTCAAAAAAACCATTAATAGGTCTAACTTTAGATTTAGAAACTAATAAAACCTACTCCAAATTTCCTTGGTATGCATTAAGAGAAAATTATTGCTCCTCAATTAGTAATTTTGGAGGTGTACCTATTCCTATAGTTTATGATAATAAATCTATTAATTCAATATTAGATGTAATAGATGGTTTAGTAATTACAGGAGGAGCATTTGATGTTGATCCTAAGTACTATTCAGAAAAAAAAAAGTATCAGAATCTAAATACAAAATCGTCAAGAACTATGTTTGAAATAAATATATGCAAACTAGCTTTAAAAAAAAATATCCCCGTATTAGGAATATGTGGCGGGCAGCAACTTATTAATATTGTTTATGGAGGTTCCCTGTATCAAGATATTAAAAAAGATTTAGCTACAAACTTAGAGCATGAACAAAAAAATCCAAGAAACGAAGTTAGTCACTCCGTAAACCTAAATACTAAATCCATTCTTTATGAAATTATCAAAGAAAAAACCATTAGGGTAAATAGTGCTCACCATCAATCTATTAAAACTCCAGGAAAAGGTCTAGTAATAAATGCTATAGCCTCAGACGGCGTTATAGAAGGCATTGAAGATCAGTCTAAAAGCTTTTGTATAGGAGTTCAATGGCATCCTGAATTCTTAATTAAAAAAAGTGACAATAAAATTTTTAAAAGTTTTATAAAAGCTACCAAAGGAAGAGAAAAGTTATAGTTGATTAAAAAAACTCAAAATTTGTATAACGGAAAAGAAACTATTCTGATTGGTCTAAATAAGCCTAGAGGAGTTATATGTTCACACAAAGATGATAAAAATAGAATAAAGATCTATGACCTTATACCAAAAAATATATTAAGAGACTTTAAAGGGAAAATGCATTCAGTAGGAAGGCTCGATTTTAATTCTCAGGGCTTAATACTTTTAACTAATAATACCAAAATAAAATTCTTTTTAGAAAAACCTTCATCAAAGATTATCAGAGTCTATAAGGTAAAAATTCAAGGATTGATTCATAATAATAATATAAAAGAATCAAAAAAGAAATTTCTTATCGGAAATGAATATTATTCTATAAAAAGTATGACAATTCTTAAAAAAACTAAAAGTTATAGTTGGATGTTAATAAAATTAGATGAAGGAAAAAATCAACATATTAGAAAAGTTTTTAAAAAAATTGGTTACAGTGTAAATAAATTAATAAGAATACAATATGGTCCCTATAAAATTGGATCTCTTGAAACAGGTAAAACAAAAATACTAAATTTTAATAAATTAAAATTAGCTAATTTATGATTATATCTTCTGGCTCATTAAAATTTAAAAAAATAACTACTATTAAAGGTAAAAGCTTAAGGCCCACATCTAATAAGGTGCGCCAAGCTATTTTTAACATACTAAAACATAAATTAAACATGGATAAGTGGAAAAGCCAAAGCTTCATGTTAGATGCGTTTGCAGGAACAGGAATAGTTGCGTTTGAGGCTCTTTCAAGAGGGTTATTGAATGCTACTTTAATTGAAAAGGAAAGAAAAACCTTTACGCATCTGGTTGAAAACGTCAATAACTTAGGTCTTTCTAAAAGAGTAAATACAATAAATGATAATTTTTTAAAAATTAAAAATTTTTCGTATAAATATAAATTAATATACCTAGACCCCCCTTATTATAAAGACATTATTAATCAATCTTTAGAAAAGATAATGGATATGAAACTTTTAGAAAAAAAATCTATTATAATATGTGAAACTGAAAAAAATTTTAATTTTGATGAAAACAAAAAAAAATATATCATTTTTAATAAGATTTATGGTGTAGTTAAATTAACTTTTTTTAAATATATCTAAATTCTACCAAATAATTTCTCTATATCTTTAATGCTTAATTCTACAAAAGTTGGTCTCCCATGATTACATTGACCTGAATTAGGGGTTTCTTCCATAAGTCTTAAGAGATTATTCATTTCTTCAATATTAAGCTTTCTGCCTGCTCTTATACTATTATGACAAGCAATGCTTGATAATAAATTTTCTATCTGATAACTATTCAAGTTTACTTCATCAAACTTTTCTAATTGTAGATATAAATCATCGAATAGCTCCTTTACTTTAATCTTTCCTAATATGCTAGGTAACTCTCTAACAATAATACTGTTTTGGCCATAACCATCAAATATAATTCCTAGTTCTCCGATTTTTTTCTTATTATCCAAAAATAATTTTATATCAGAGTCTATATCTATAATCTCTGGCATCAACAATATTTGTCTTTGTATATTATTATTGAAAAATGAGGATTTCAGCTTTTCTAATACTATTCTTTCGTGAGCTGCGTGTTGATCTATTAAAATGACTTTATCTTTAGTCTGAGAAATAATAAACATACTATTGATTTGGGCTATTGCAAAACCTAGCCTAAAATCCTTATAATCATTTATTGTGTTGTTGCTTGCTATATCTTTAGATTGAACTTCATTATCAAATTTATATTTTATATTATTTGGGAAAATAATTTGTTTAGTTACATTATCTTTTTTATTATCAGTATAAAATGTATTGAGAAGTTTTTTTTCGTAAATACCGGAATTAATTAAGCCAGCTTTTTCCAAAGTTTCTCTTATTACTTTAATAAGTGTTGAGTTAATCTTTTTTCTTTCTAATAAACTAATCTCTGTTTTTCTAGGATGTACATTGGCATCAATATCTTCATAAGGAATTTTAATATCTAATACTAAAACAGGAAATCTGTTTCCTGCTAATAATCCGGCATATGCTGCTTTTATTACTCCAAGAATATTTCTATCTTTAATCACTCTATTATTTACTACTATAACAGTATCCTTCCAATTAGACTTATTATAAGTAGGTATGCTAATGTAACCTTTAATATTACAGTAGTTTTTTTTCACTTCTATGAATAGCGAGCTTTCATAAAAATCTTGGCCCATTATTTCTAAAACTCTATTCTTTAACCCGCTAATCGTCTTTTTACTAGCAAATACAAACTTAAGCTTATTATCTTCAAAATAATTAAAGCTAATTCTTGGATGTGAGATTGCGATGCTTTTTATTGTTTCTCTTATATAATAATTTTCTGTTTTTTTATTTGAGAGAAACTTTTTTCTAACTGGGAAATTTTTAAATAGATTTTCTACTGATATGCTTGTTCCATTTTTTCCTTTAGAAGGTTTTTTATCTAAAACTTTATTTTCCTCTACCAAAAGTTTAAAAGCATTAGACATAAGGGATGTCTTGCTTGTAATCTCTAACTTAGAAACTGAAGCTATGGCATAAAGTGCTTCCCCTCTAAAACCTAGAGTGCTTATTTTAGATAAGTCATTATTAGATATTTTAGAGGTTGCATGTCTTTTTACGCATAAATTTAAATCATTTTCATCTATCCCTTTTCCATCATCTATTATGACTATTTTATTTTCACCACCTCCTTCTACATGTATATCAATATTTTCTGCTTTGGCATCTATAGAATTTTCTAATAATTCCTTAATAATTGAATATGGTCGTTCTATAACCTCGCCTGCTGCAATTGTATCTATAATATAATCAGGAAGTAGTCTTATCTTATTCATTTTTATTTAACAATTTTTTAGTTGAAAGTTTGGATTTTTCTACAGCAGGCTGGTCAAATGGATTTATTCCATCTAACTTTCCAAGCATTGCTACTTCAAGCATTAAAAATGACATTAGCTTAATTGTAGGATACAAACCATCATCATCTAAATAAATTAACCTTACTGGTCTATTAGCTTTTACTAATTCATTATATATTGATTTGCCCATAGTATTTAAAATATCTCCCACTTTCATATTGTTTAAATAAGATGGAATTAATTTATTTCTATCTTTTAAAATAAAATTAGAGCTTCTTCTTTTTGGTAATATAATGGTATAGAAAATATTATCTGGTCCATCTAGCCATATTTGCAGCTGACTGTGCTGATCTACTGACCCTAAAGCTGGCATCAAATGTATTCCTTTGCCTTTTTTTCCTAAAGATTCGCTCCACAGTTGTCTATACCACTGAATTAAATATTTAAGGGATTCTTGATAGGATAAAACTACATGACATTTATATTTTGCTTTTTTTATAATATTAAATAGAGAAGAAACATTATCTGAAAATAAATATTTATTATTATTTATTATTTGATGAAAAGTTTTATCTGATAAATCTTTAATGTAACTAGTATTTAAGCCTGCAAGTTTTAGAGGCATTAAACCTGTTTCACTAAAGCAAGAGAATCTTCCTCCAATTTTTGAATCATGCTCTAGAAATTTAAAATTTTTTTCTCTACAAATTCTATATAAATGGGAATTTTTTTTTTCTGTTATTACTAAAACATCTTTTTTAAAATTAAATAGGTTTGAAAAATTATTAATTATAATTTGATATAAAGATAATACCTCAATAGTTTCCCCTGACTTGCTAATGATCAATAAAAGTGTTTTTTTTTTTTTATTTTACTAACTTTTTTAAGTATGTAATTTGGATCAATATTCTCTAAAAATATGATGTTATTTTTTGAGCTTGCATCTAAAATAGCTTTACTTCCAAGACTAGATCCTCCTGTACCTATTAAGATAAAATTATCATAGTCAGGAAACAATCTGTGTACTTTTGATATATTTTTTTTTAATGACTGTTTATCTTGATATAAAAAATTAAAGTCATAAAGTTTTTTATTATTTTTTTTTAAATTTACTAATCTAAGAACTTCTTTTTTTATATTATTAAATTCTTTTAAGTTAGTTTTATTTTTCCAATATTTAATGTCAAAAAGCATATACTTTTTAATCTATAGTTGTCTTATTTAAGTATTACAGATTCTTTCATTCTTAAAATAGTTTTTACAAGCTTTTTTCTATTTAGTTTATTTTTATATTCTATTTTTTTATTCACTTTATTTTTTTTACGCTTAATTATCTTATTTTTATTTGTTAATTCACCTGTTAGAATATTTTCTATATTAAAATCATTAATTTTCTTAGAAATTCTTTTTTTATTGTAAAAACTTTTTTGTTTTTCATTAGAAGGAGGCGTCATATTCATATCAGGAGGCATTACAAGTGGTGTTTTTTTTGTAACAGTATATTCATTAGCTGATTTTGGAGTAAGTTTGCTACAGGATAGGAGTGAAAAAAGTAATACTAGAGAAAAAATTATTTTTATTATAATAAATTTACCCATTTTTAAATTTCCTAAAAACATTTTCAAATAATAAAAGAATTACTCCAAATGTGATAAAAATATCTGCTAAATTAAATGCAGGCCAGTGTAAATTATATAAAAAAAAGTCAATAAAGTCTATTACACCTCCAAAGTAAATTCTATCTATAGCATTTCCAACTGCCCCACCTGATATAAAGAGTAGTGAAATTTGAATAAATCTATCTTTATTTAGAAGTGCTATTATCAAAAGCATAGTTCCTATTATCATAGATAAAGCACTGAAAAAATATCTATTTAACAATCCTCCATCACTAAATAACCCAAAACTTATTCCAGTATTTCTCACAAAGGTTAAGTTCAAAAAGGGCAGAATTTCAATGCTCTCAAACTTATTATTAAACATAATTTTTGCAATTAATATTTTCGTTGCTTGATCTAATATGATTAAAAGTACAAAAATAGCCAGTAATTCATAAAAATATTTAAAGGGATAACTATTATTCATGTTGCTCCAATGTCATTTTACATCTCAGGCAAAGACCTTCATCCTTTAGAACATTTTTATCATATTGCCAGCATCTTAAACATTTTAAATGTGAAGTTTTTTTAATGAAAACAACTAAGTTTTCTTCAACATTCTTTTCTTTGTAAAGATGCCCTTGTACTTCTTCATCAATACTGTTTAATAAAACAAAACTAGAAACAATTAATATTTTTTTCATTTCT
Organism: Candidatus Pelagibacterales bacterium; assembly: GCA_002715505.1. Taxonomy (GTDB): domain Bacteria; phylum Pseudomonadota; class Alphaproteobacteria; order TMED109; family TMED109; genus JAYYAX01. The sequence continues at coordinate 14,045 of PAZF01000007.1, read as the reverse complement.
ATATCATTTAAAGTACTATTTAAATTTTTGTCTCCAATGTAAATGTATACCTCAGCCTCCATGCTAGATCCAATAAGCTTTTGGTTTCTTACATTTTCTAAAGCAGTATTTACGTATTTCCTGATTTTTTTAACTTCTACCCATTTATCAATAATTTTATCTTGTTTCCAAATTTCTGGAGGATTGCTTGATAATTTTAAGTGTACGCTATCCACTTTTTCCGTTCTAAACTCTCTCCAAGCCTCTTCCGTCGTATGTGATAGAACAGGTGCAAACCAAGTTGTCAAATAATCATAAAGATAAAATAACACTGTAACTATTGATTTTCTTTCTTTGCTTTTTTTAGAATTACAATACAAAGTGTCCTTACTAATATCAAAATAGAAGGAAGATAGATCCACAGAACAAAACTCAAATAGTGTTTTATAAAAAGTGTGATAAGTATGATCATTTAAAGCATTTATTCTTAATTCATTTAAATTTATTAGTTTTGCTAATATATATTTATCTATTTCAGTTAGGTTTTCATAATCAATACAATCTTTTAAGTTTGTGTCACCAATATTCCCTAAAATAAACCTAAAACTATTTCTAATTTTTCTATAATAGTCATTTAAATTAGACAGTATTTCATCTCCTATTCTCATATCTTCAGTATAGTCTGTAGTTGCAACCCATAATCTTAAAATATCAGCTCCTGATTTTTTTAATATATCTTCTGGCTTTACTACATTTCCAAGGCTTTTTGACATTTTTCTTCCCTTTCCATCTAATACAAATCCATGTGTTAATACACTTTTGTATGGTGGAACTCCTCTTGTACCACAAGATTCTAGTAATGAAGATTGAAAAAAGCCTCTGTGTTGATCTGTTCCTTCTAAATATAAATCCGCCGGCCATTTAAGTTGCCCCTCTAATACAAATGCATGAGTAGATCCAGAGTCAAACCATACATCTAATATGTCTCTAATTATTTCATAATCAGCAGGATCTTTATCACTACCTAAAAATTTTGATGCATCAGATGACAGCCATACATCTGAACCATTCTTTTCAACTTCCAGTATTATTTTTTCCATAATATTTTTATCTCTTAAAGGCTCTCCCGTTTTTTTATTTACAAAAATTGTTAATGGAACTCCCCAAGCTCTTTGCCTTGACACGCACCAATCAGGTCTATCGGTTACCATTTTTTTTATTCTGTTTTTTGAAGAGCCAGGAATCCATTTTGTATTTTCTATTCCTTCTATAGCTTTTTTTCTAAGGTTATCTTTTTCCATACTTATAAACCACTGAGGAGTAGTTCTATATATTACTGGTTTCTTTGATCTCCAAGAGTGAGGATATGAATGAGTATATTCTCTAACTCCCATCAAATTATTTTGACTATCTAAGCTTTTAATTACCTCAATATCTGCTTTAAAAATATGCAAACCTGCAAATAAAGGTGTATTTTCTTTGTAAATTCCATTATCAGAAACTATATCCTTAATTTCTAAATTGTGTGATTTAGCTAGATAAAAATCATCCTCACCATAAGAAGGAGCAATATGGACGAAGCCTGTTCCTTCACTTTCATCTACGAATTCTCCATTTAACAATGGGATATGCTGCTCATAGCCTTTTTTATTTAAAGGATGTAAAGCCATGGTTCCTTCTAAATCTTTTCCCTTAAATTCTTTCAGTATACTAAAGTTTTTAATATCACAAAAACTAAATACTTGTTCATATAAATTTTTTGAGATAAGTAACTTTTTTTTATAATCTTTATTATCTTTTAAAAACTTAATATCAATTAATGCATAGACTATTTCTTTGCCAAAAGCTATAGCCTGATTTCCTGGTATAGTCCACGGAGTTGTTGTCCAAATAATAACGTTACTATTTTTTAGTTCTTCAAATTTACTTTCTATGATTGGAAATGCGACATAAATAGATTTTGACAATACATCTTTATACTCGATCTCTGCTTCAGCTAATGCAGTTTTTTCTACTGGAGACCACATAACTGGCTTAGAACCTCTATATAAACTTCCATTAAGAAAAAACTTACTAAACTCTTTTAGTATAGAAGCTTCTGCCTTATAATTCATAGTTAAATATGGCTTACCCCAATCTGCAAGAACAAATAGTCTAATGAAAGATTTTTTCTGTTCTTCAATCCATTTTGCAGCAAAGTCTCTGCACTCGTCTCTAAAAGCCTTTATATCTACTTCATCTTTGTTAAGACCTTTTTTTCTGTATTCTTTTTCTATCTGCCATTCTATAGGTAATCCATGGCAATCCCATCCTGGAATAAACTCAGCGTCAAATCCCTCCATTTGCATAGTTCTGTTTATTATGTCTTTTAAAATTTTATTGGCTGCTGTACCCATATGAATTGGCCCATTTGCATAAGGTGGTCCATCATGAAGAATAAATTTCTCTCGGCCTTTTGCAGCTTCTCTCAAAGCTTTCCATAACCCGATATCTTCCCAAAATTTTAAAGTTCTAATTTCTTTTTCTGGAAGGTTTGCTCTCATTTCAAAATTAGTTTTAGGAAGCAATAAGGTATCATTATATCTTTTAGTATCTTTCATTATGTCCTTCGTTATCGTTATTTATATATTTTTTTTCTAAAATATTTTTTACATTCTTACAATCTTTATCCATTTGATTGATTAAACTCTTCTCACTATCAAATTTAAGCTCATCTCTAATTTTTTCAATAAACGCTACTCTTAATCTTTTTTGATATAAGTTACCAGAAAAATATAATAAATGAACTTCTAGTATTTTTTTTACACCATTATAATGAGGCCTTATTCCACTAGATATCGCTGCTTTTCTCCAAATACTTTCTCCTTCTATTTTAGCCCACCCTGCATAAATTCCATTAGCAGGAGGAATTTGATAAAGATAATTTAAATTTGCTGTTGGATAACCCAGCTCCCTTCCTTTTGATTTTCCCGATATTACCTTTCCTTCAACCTCCCAATAATAGCCTAAAATTTTACTTGCTTTTTTTAAATGACCAGAGCTAACTAACTGTCTAACTATACTTGAAGAAAACTTAAAGTCTTTGGAGCCTTTTTTTTTAAAATACTTCAAATTAAAGACTTTTTTTTCAGCATACTCTTTTAAAAGATTAATATCCCCTTCTCTATTTTTACCAAATCTAAAATCTTCTCCTACTAAAATATTTTTCATTCTAATATTTTTTATTAGAATATTTTCTATAAAAAAATGGCTAGAGAAGTTACTAAAAGTAATTGTGAATGGTATTTGGTATAATACATCTATACCCATACTCTTTAAAAGACGAAATTTAGTTCTAAACCTTATTAAGTTATTTTTCCATATATCTGGTTTTAAAACTTTAACTGGATGTGGGTTGAATGTTAAGACTGCAATTTTATCTTTATCTGATTTTTTAAATTTTTTAAGTTCATTCAATATAAATCTGTGTCCTAAATGAATTCCATCAAAATTTCCAATAGCTATGCTTAAGGGACTTCTATCTTTATTTTCAATATAATTTCTTTTTATGATCATGTGAAAATTTAATTAATAAAGTGTATTATATTTCCAGGTTTTTTCATTGTCTTTTAAATGATTTTTTTCGCTAACTATTTTTCTTTTCTTTTCTAAACTGATTAGTGTAGCTAATAAAGACATTGAAGCTGCAGGCCATAATCTTTTGTCAGTAGTTGAATAAAATTTAGGTATCATCTGATTTATACTTAAACTGTTTTTTTTTAACTCATCAAGAATTTGTACTTCTCTCATTTTTCTATGTGCAATTAATCCCCTGACATATTTTTCTGGGTTTTTGATAGGGCTTCCATGAGTAGGGAAATATAATTTGAAATTATTTTTTAAAAGTTTTTTTAAACTAGAAATGTAATCATCCATATTTCCGTCTGGAGGAACTACTACTGTTGTTGCCCAACCCATAACGTGATCTCCAGTAAAAAGTATTTTTTCTTCCTCCAATGAAAAACATAGATGGTTTGAAGTATGCCCTGGAGTATGAATTGCTTTTATGGTCCATCCTTTTCCTTTTATAATTTCGTTATCTCTTAACTTTACATCTGGAATAAAGTCTTTGTCATGAGCTTCTTCAAAATTACTTCCTTTAATACCTTTAGGATAAGAGTCAAATGCGTAAGTCTTTGCTCCAGTTTTTTTTTTTAGAATATTAGCTGCAGGAGAATGGTCAGCATGTGTATGAGTAATTAATATGTGTGAAATAATATTTCTATCTACTGCCTTGATAATATTGTCAACATGGCTTTCGATTAATGGACCTGGGTCAATAACACATACCTGTTCTTTTCCTATAATAAACGTCCCTGTGCCATGTAAAGTAAAAGGGCTGGGATTAGGAGCTATAACTTTCTTTACTAGAAAGCTAATATTTTCTACTTTACTGTAATCTAAAGAAAAAAGATTTTTTCTAAGTTTTTGCATTAAAATATTTTAAAGTTATTAATTATTAATAAAATAATAAATGAGTTTACAAATAATTAGTATAATTATTTAATTAAATATGTTTAATAAATCAACATATAAAGCAACTTCCCCTAGGGATGCTTCTAGTGTTATTATTGTTAAGAAATATAACAACAAAACCTTTGTTTTAATGGGAAAAAGACCTGAAAAATCCAAATTTATGCCTGGAATTTATGTTTTTCCTGGCGGATCAATTGATCAGTCTGACTATAGAGTTAATAAACTATTTAACTTATCTACAAAAATTAAAAGAAATCTAATTAAATCTAGGTCTAATAAACATACAATTGCTATAATGCTAGCAGCCATTAGAGAAACAGCAGAGGAATGTGGTTTATTTTTAGCGGATAAAAATAAAAGTATTAAAGGCAAGAAGTATGTTTTAAATAATACTTGGAATTTTTTTTTGGAAAACTCACTTGTTCCGTCTATAAATAGCCTGCATTACTTTGGAAGAGCTATAACTCCTTCATATTTAAAAATTAGATTTCATGCTAGATTTTTTGTAGCTAGCTTTGATGATTTCTCAGGAAAAATAAAAACAAATGGAGAGTTGGAAAATATAGATTGGATAGAAATTAACAAAGCTAAGTTATTACCAATTGCAGATGTAACAGAGTTTTTAATTAATAGATTAATTAAATTAACCAATGAACGACTACTATTTAAAAAAAATAAATATTATCCAATGTTTACCAGAAGGAATAATAAGGAATGGATAAAATGGGATCAATAAAATTTCATGGAGTAAAATATGCAAAATATTTTTAGAGAAGTGTTACATGCAGGTTTAATACAAGAAATTAGCATAAAAAGAATTCTTATTGACAAAAAATCTAAATTCCAAAGAATACAAATTTTTGATACTCCAATTTATGGAAGAGTATTAGCGTTAGATGGAATAATACAAATTACTGAAAAAGATGAAGCAGCTTATTCTGAAATGCTAGTTCACCCGGCTATACAAATATTAAATAGTCCTAAAAGGGTTTTGATAATAGGTGGTGGGGACGGAGCAGTAGCAGAAGAAGTTTTAAAATATAAATTTATTAACAGGATAGATTTGGTCGATATAGATGAAGAAGTAATAAAGCTAAGTAAAAAATACTTTAAAAAAATTAATAAAAACTCCTTAGTTCATAAAAAAGTAAATTTATATTATGAGGATGCTTTTAAGTTTATATCTAATACTAAAAAAAAATATGACCTTATTATAGCTGATAGACCAGATCCTGTGGGAGCTGGAAAAAGCTTGTTTAGGCAAAGTTTTTATAAATATGTTAATGATATTTTGAGTCAAGATGGAATTGCAATATTTCAAAGTGGTGTAACTTTTCTTCAAAAATCTGAGACCAAAGAAGTTATAAAGAAGGTGAAAAAAAATTTTAAAAAGTATGGAGTTCTCTTAACAGTTGTACCATCTTATATAGGAGGTTTCATGACATTAGTATGGAGTTCTAAAAAAATTGACATGATGAAAAGTAAAATTATCAAAAGAAAACTTAAAGTAAAAACTACATATTATAATGAGGAAATAAGAAAAGGATCACTTAGCTCGCCCAACTTTATAAAATCTATTTTATAAAATACTCAGATATTTTTTTTAAACCATTAAATTCTGAGCTGTATACTGTAGTATAAGCTCCAGAAGACAATATTCTTAATTTATCGCCACTTTTTAATTTACTAGGCAAGAAACAGTTTTTAGTTTCATATATTACATCATGGCTATCACATGATGGACCGGCTAAAATAAATTTTTCTTTTTTAAACTTTTTATATCCCTTTGCTCTAATTTCATAATGAATAGCTTCGCCCTCAGTCTCTGCTAATCCATTATATCTTCCTACATCTATATAAACCCATTTTTTTCCATTTTTTTGCCCTCTATTAGTAACTAATATTACTTCCGTCTCAATAATTCCCGCATTAGCAACTAAAAATCTTCCTGGTTCTATAATTATTTTTCCTGGTTTAAGATTTCCGAAACTTTTACTAATTGATTTTAAAATATTAGATAAATAATTTTTATTACTAATAGAACTTTTTGTATATTTTGCTGGAATTCCCCCGCCTAAATTTAGAAAATTTAACATAATATTTTTTTGTGCTAGTTTTTTAAAAACTTTTGAAGCAATGTTAATAGCATTGGTCCATGTTTTTTCAGATAATTGTTGAGATCCGACATGAAATGATACCCCAATTGGATTTAAACCTTTATTTTTAGCTATAATTATAAGTTTTTCTGCAACTTTATAATTACACCCAAATTTTTTTGACAAAGGCCACTCAGCACCACCATTAGGAACCATTAATCTGCAGAAAACTTGAGCTCCCGGTGCATTTCTTGCAATTTTTTCCAATTCTTCTAAAGAGTCAAATGCATAAAGTCTAACACCTAATGAAAAGGCTTTCTCAATATCTGTCTCTTTTTTTAGAGTACTTCCATAAGAAATTTTTTTTGCTGATACTTTTGAATTCAAGCAAAAACTTATTTCTTCCAAGCTAGCACAATCAAATGAGCTACCTAAATTATTTAAAAGTTCTAAAATTTTTTTATTAGGATTGGCTTTGACCGCATAAAAAACTTCAATATCTTTTAATAGATATTTTAACTTTATATAGTTTTTTTCAACCATAGATAGGTCAAAAACTAAAGCTGGAGACTGCGGTTTATTTGTATCTAACCATTGCAAACAATTATTTGACAATTTTAGTTACTCCTCTTTTTATACTTTTTAGTATTTCTTTTTGAGGCTTGAAAGTTTTTATGAGATATTCTGCAGCTAATTGGGGATGTGTGTCACCACACATAAAAATATCAAAAGCAATATAGTCTCTTTCGGGCCAAGTATGTACACTTATATGAGATTCTGCTAAAACTGCAACCCCTGATATCCCTTTTTCCTTTCCAAATCTGTGTAAATGTATATGCAACAAGGTGGCTCCAGAAATTTTTATCGCTTCACATATTATTTTTCTAAGAGTTTTAATAGAATTATCAAATTTTATATTCCAAAGATCTAATAAAATATGATATCCTGCAAATTCTTGTTTATTTTCTATAATAAAATGATCCTTAGATATATTTCTCTCATGTAATATATTTTTCTGAGATATAGCTTTCTCTTTTATAATGTACTCCATAAGACAATCTCCTAATTTGGTAGGGCTGGAGAGACTTGAACTCTCAAGGATTTAACTCCGGGGGATTTTGAGTCCCCTGCGTCTACCAATTCCGCCACAGCCCCTTTTACTAAAAAAAATATTAAAATAAACTTTTTTTAAAAATATACAATAATTTTTTTATTATAGAAAATTACTATTTCTATCTTTTAGCCTTGCTGATAATTAAGTACAGTAAATTTTGTTGATTTATCAATTTATTACTGTATTAAAATAATATTATAATTAATCTTCTTAATTTTTTTAGTTATTTTTTCTTACTATTTTTCAGAGAAAACCTATTAAAATTTATTAAGTTTATTTTTAACTTATTAAAGCTTAGTTTATAGTAGATTGGTAAGCTATTAAGAGGATAAAGTAAATTATTTAAAGTAAAAAAATATGAAAAGATTTAAAATATTAATTTTCAAAATTCTTTACTACACTATCAATTTAGCAAAGAATAAAAAATCACTAGACTTTTTAGCAATATTCTCATTTTTGGAATCTATTATTATACCCTTACCTCCAGATATATTTTTAATTCCGATTACACTTTCTAAAAAATATAAATGGTTTTACCTAGGACTTTTTACTACATTTTTTTCTATTTTTGGTGGAATTTTTGGTTACTTAATAGGAATGTATTTTTGGGATGTCATTGGAATAAAAATTATAGAGCTTTACAATGGCTACCATCATGTTGATTATATAAAAGATATATTTGATAAATATGGTTGGGTGGTAATACTTATAGCCGGGTTTTCTCCTATCCCTTATAAAATATTTACTTTAGGTAGTGGAATGCTTGGTTATAATTTTTTAATTTTTCTAATGTGCTCTATTATATCTAGAGGTCTTAGATTTTTAAGTTTAACTTTTTTAGTTAACAAATATGGAGAAAAAAGTATTAATCTACTAGAAAATCATTTTGTTAAATTTACTATAATAATTAGCATTATTTTTATAATGATAGTATTACTTTTATTATAATATGAAAATTAATTATTATACTTTTTTTATTGTAAACTTCTTTTTTTCTATTTTGATAGTTTTTGCATCATTTTTTTTTGAATTTTATTACAATTTAGAACCCTGCAAGCTTTGTTTTATACAAAGATTTGGATGGATATTTTTTACTATTATAAGCTTTTTAGCTCTATTTCTAGGATCATATAAAAAATTGGTAACTATCCTTACTATCATAGTTTTATCTTTACTATCATTAATTGGCATATATCACAGTGGAGTAGAAGTAGGAATTTTAGACAATTTTCTGTCATGTACTACATCTTCAGGGTTAGAGGCAAAAAGTATAGAAGAATTAAGTAAAATCATCATGAATACTGATAACAATGACTGTGCATTTCCTAAATATAGTTTTTTTGGCCTGACTTTAGCCAACTTAGGAGTACTATCTAGTTTTTTTCTTCTATTTATAAACTTGCTATTACTTAAAAAGTTATTAGTTAAATAATATGAGCTTCAAAAAAAAAATAAATCAAATCATAAGAGTAGATCTTGCTGGCGAAAAAGGTGCAATAGAAATCTATAAAGGTCAATTAGCAGTTATCAAAGATAAAACTTTATCAAATGAAATAAAAATAATGTTAAAAAAAGAAGAAGAACATTGTGAAAAATTTACTAAGCTTTTAGTGCAATATAAAGTAAGACCAACTATCTTAGACCCTGTATGGAAAGTAGGTGCCTTTGGTCTCGGTATGTTTTCTGCAGCTCTAGGAAAAAAAGCTACTATGGCCTGTACTGAAGCTGTAGAGGAAGTTATAATAGATCATTATGAGAAACAATCTAAATATCTAGAAGGAAAAGACGATGCCTTAAGTAAGGTCACTAAAAAATTTGCGTCTGACGAAAAAGAACATATGCATATAGCAAAAGACATGGGAACGGGAAGTGATTTATTACACCAAACTCTGAAGTCTGGTATTAAATTAATTTCAAAAATAGCTATTAAAGTCTCTGAAAGAGTTTAACTTGTTGAAAAAGACTCTCCACAACCACAACGTGCAGTTTCATTTGGGTTTTGAAAGGTAAATCCTTGTTTAAATTTTTCTTCCTTCCAATCTATTGTAGAACCAAGTAAAAACATGATGGCACCAGGATCAATTATAAATTTAATTCCATCTTTATTCACTACTTCATCTCCTTCTTTAATTTCTTTCGATAGAGCAACTTCATAAGTCATACCAGAACATCCTCCCTGTGCAACACTTATTCGTAATCCTATCAGCTCACTATCATTATTTAAAAGAGATTTAGCTCTTTGTAATGCATTATCTGTAATTGTCACTATTGAATTTTTCATCATATCAATCCTAGTTCTAATTTCGCTGCCTCTGTCATCTTGTCTTGAGACCAAGGGGGCTCCCAAGTTATTTTAACTTTAACATCCTTTACTCCGCTAATAAGCAGAACAGTATCTGCTACTTTTTCAGGAATACTTTGAGCTTCAGGACAATGCGGGGTTGTCAAAGTCATAGTTATATTAATATCATAATTATCACTAATATCAATATCGTATATCAAACCTAATTCATATATTGAAACTGGAATTTCAGGGTCATATACGGTCTGAAGCGCATCTACTATTTTAGTTTTTAATTCTTCTTTATCTTTACTCATTTTAATTTTCAAAAATATTTTTTTACATCATTTAAATTTTCTAAAAAATAATCAATATCTTCCACATCATTATAGACACCTATAGATGCTCTTAAGGTAGTATCAACATTAAAGTGTCTCATAGCAGGTTGGGCACAATGATGTCCTGCCCTTAATGCTATTCCTCTTTTATCCAAAAGTAATGCCAAATCGTGTGGGTGGGCTTTTTTACATAAGAATGAGACGATACTGAGTCTTTCTTCTGGATCTCCAAGCACTTTTATATCATTGTCCTCTTTAATTTTCTCCAATAAATACTCAGTAAGCATTCTACTATGATTTGTTATATTTTGCATACCTAAATTTTGTACAAAGTCTATAGCATAACCCAAAGAAATAGCTCCAACTATATTTGGCGTTCCGGCTTCAAATTTATGAGGTAATGTGGCATATGTCGATTTTTCTATGGATACATAATCTATCATCTCTCCCCCTGTTTGATACGGGTCCAAATTATTTAAAATATTTTCTTTTCCATACAAAGCTCCTATCCCTGATGGTCCATAAATTTTGTGTCCTGAGAAGACATAAAAATCACAGTCTAAATCTAAAACATCTACAGTAATATGTGGCACTGCTTGACAGCCATCGATCACTGTTATTATATTATTTTTATTGGCTAGTTCACAGATTTCTTTTATTGGAAGCACTGATCCTAAAGAATTAGTTACATGAGGCAGAGCTATTATTTTTGTTCTTTTAGTTATTAATTTTTTTATTTTCAATAAACTTATATCGCCATTTGCATTGGGTTTAATTTCCACGAGTTTAGCTTTTTTTTGCTTGCTACCAATTTGCCAGGGAATTAAATTAGAGTGATGTTCTAAAGTACTTATTAAAATTTCGTCTCCTTCATCAATTATTTTATTAATTAGACAATTTGCAACTAGGTTTAATCCTTCAGTAGCACCTCTAGTAAATATAATCTCTTTTGCATCTGTTGCATTTAAAAAATTCTTTACTTTAAGCCGAGCATCCTCGTATGCATCTGTTGCTAATTGACTTAAATGGTAGGTTCCTCTATGAACATTAGCATAATTATTTTCATAAGTGTTAGTTATACTGTTAATAACAATTTTAGGTTTTTGTGCGCTTGCTGCTGAGTCAAGGTATACTAAATTTTTTCCATTAATCTTATTTCTGAAAATAGGAAACTCATCTTTAATATTACTAAAGTCATTAATATATTTTATTTTTTTATTCTCCATTCAAATCTTTCTAACAAAATAGGTTTTCAGTTTCTGAGAGAATATTTTCATTTAATTTATCATCATTTAATTTTAACTCATTAATAAATGCTAAAACTAAATATTTAATAGCATCTCTTTTTGAAAGCCCTCTGCTTTGTAAATAAAAAACTTTTTCTTTTTCTATCTCTCCAAATGAAGCTCCATGAGAACATGAAACCTCATCTTCAAAAATTTCTAATTCTGGTTTAGAAAATGACTTAGCTTTTTCACTGAGCAAAAGTGTCTTAGAAAAAAAACTCCCAGTACTTTTTTTTGCATTCTTAAGTATTTTAATTTTTCCATTTAATGATGTTTTTGAATTATCAGAGGAAAGCATGCGCCATTCTTGGTTACTAATAGTGTTTGGAGCATTATGCGTTACCTTGCAAAAAATATCATTAGACTCTTTATGTTTTGATATTAACATGCCTTTTAGACTAGTTTTAGAGTTTTCACCATTTAAAAAAACTCTAATATCCTTTTTTGAATTTCCTTTATTGATTGAGGAAAATTTTAATCTTGAATATTTTTCAAGATGAAAGTTATAGGATGAAGTATTTACATTTTTAATTTGGTTAGTACTTAAATTAGCCATCTGAAAATTAGAATTTTTTTCTAAATATATTTCATAGAAAGAGTTTGTCCAATTTTCTTCTCCATTGTACGAAGTTAAATCTAAAAATTTTGTCTTTGAATTTTCTTTTGCTATTATCAAGATGTAAGGATTTACTAGAGTATTTTGACAAGAAATATTATTGTATATACATATTTGATTATCAATTACCGTATCATTAGGAATTTCAATAACTACACCTTCGCTAAGTAGTGCGTTCAATGAAAGTAATTTTGTAGTTTTACTATCACTAACACCAGATAATCTTTTTTCTGCATATTTAGCTGCATCAGAATAGATTTTTTTCAAAATAGTTTTGTCTTTTTTTTTATACTCCGTAGTTTTATAAATATTAATTTTATTAATTAACTTTTTTTCAAGTAAACATTTTTCGAAAACTCCATTATTAAAAAAAAGTATATTATTATAGTCTCTATTTATTTTTTCTATTTTAAGATTTTTATTTTTTTCTAATACCTTTAATTTATTTCCAATCAAGGATTTTATATTGAAGTTTTTCCACTCTTCTACTTTTTCATCAGGAAATATACTGTTAAAAAATTCATCACTTATGATTTTTGAAGTCAGCCATGGTTTATTACTTTCTTCTAACTTATTTTTTTTTAATTTATCTAAATAATCATTAAGATACATTTAACAAAATTCCTTATATCCTTTTTCTTCCAGCACTTTAACTAAATCACTATTTCCTGACTTAATAATTTTTCCATCATTAAAAATATGAACTTCATCTGGTTTAATATAATCTAGTAGTCTTTGGTAATGAGTAATTATTAAAATTGAGTTTGTTTTACTACTGAACTCAGATATTCCTTTAGAGATCACTTTAAGAGCATCAATATCTAAGCCTGAGTCAATTTCATCTAATACACAAAATTTTGGTTTTATTAATAATAATTGTAAAATTTCATTTTTCTTTTTTTCACCTCCAGAAAAACCAGTATTTAAATCTCTTGATAGGAAAGATTTATCAAGCCCCAATTTATTAGCTATATTGTTAATTTCTTCCAAAAAACTCCTAGTATTTACAGGCTCAAGATTATTTTTTTTCCTTATGGAGTTTATAGCTGTTCTTAAAAAAGAGGAATTTGCTATTCCTGGTATCTCTATTGGATATTGAAAAGCCATATATATTCCCATAGCAGCTCTATCATCAGCGCTACAATCTAAAATATCTTTTCCTTCAAATTCTATGTTGCCTTTTTTGATATTATACCCAAACTTTCCGGATATAACGTTTGATAATGTAGATTTACCAGATCCATTAGGTCCCATTATTGCTACTTTTTTCCCCTTAGGTATTTCTAGGTTTAAGTTATCTAATATTAATTTATCTTCAACTGTAACTGATAGATTAGATATTTTGAGCATTAACCAACTGCTCCCTCTAAGCTAAGTTCAAGTAGTTTTTTTGCTTCTACTGCAAACTCCATTGGAAGATTGTTGAAAACTTCTCTGCAAAATCCGTTGACAATTAAAGCCGTGGCATCTTCTTCTGAAAGACCTCTTTGCAAACAATAAAATAATTGTTCATCACTTATTTTTGAAGTAGACGCCTCATGTGCGGTATCAGAATTTTTGTTTCTGATATCAATGTAAGGAACAGTATGAGCCCCGCATTTGTTACCAATTAATAAGGAATCACATTGTGTAAAATTCTTAGTATTATCAGCCTTGGGTAAAACGCTTACTAATCCTCTATAAGTCTGTTGACCTTTCCCAGCGGAAATACCTTTAGAAACTATTCTTGAAGAAGTATTTTTTCCTATATGTATCATTTTAGTTCCTGTATCTGCTTGCTGACAATTATTAGATAAAGCAACTGAATAAAACTCACCCAC